>NZ_CP015411.1:4172500-4472500 GCF_001750165.1 Pseudoalteromonas luteoviolacea | reverse complement strand
ATTTGATGAAGCGCAAGTAAGGGCGCTACTGAGTCAAGTCCGTGGTGTGGGAGAAAAAATGGTAGATGACATTATGACGACATTCGGTGCACATGGTGTTGTTGAAGCATTAAATACAGATCCACAAAAACTGTGTGTCGTGAAAAACCTCAAAGATAAGAAATTAGAAAAAATAGTCGAGCATTGGCAAAGCCATGCTGGGCAAATCTAATGGATACCAACAGATAGACCAAGTGACGGGGGCTGTTGCCGCCGTCTATTTTTGTTCAACGAGTAAACCTGTGCTATGAAAATTCAATACGCTTCCTATCAAGATACTATCGACGCTTTACAATCTGCAATGAGTGAACATCCGCATTTAATTCGACTTCAGAGTATTGGTCAAACATGGGAGGGGCGTCCGATCATGTTGGTAACGGTATCTTTAGACGTCACTTACGCCGATGATAAACCAGCTTTATTGTACACCGGATCCATTCATGCCAGAGAGTGGATAGGCAATGAATTAGCACTCAAGTTTATTCAGTACATTACGGAAAACTATCGATTCAATCCCAAACTACAAACAGCTCTGACACGCAACACTTTATATATGGTGCCATGCTTAAATCCAGACGGTTTTGAATATTCCCGCAACCACTTTTCGTTTTGGCGCAAGAATCGTCGCAACAATGGCGATGGGACCTATGGTGTGGACTTAAACCGTAATTTTGATGCCAAATTTATGCGAAATCAAAATACTGGATCAAACACTTATGGTGGACCACACGCATTTTCTGAGCCTGAAACCTGTGCGATCCGGGATTTTGTTGAGCAGCATGACAATATCCGCATTGCGTTAGATTATCACTCTCAAGGAAATGTATTTTTTCCTGCGCACAAGTTTAACCATGAAGTAGAAATAGAAGGGGCTGATTTAAACATCTTATGTGCCAATATGAATCATGAAATTAAAAAAGTGACAGGTAGGCAATATGGCATCCATCGTGGCAAGCCACCCGCGCAGCTCATTCATGGCAGTGGTCGAGAATATTATTATCGCAAAGGTATTATTGCCACCGTTGTTGAGGTTGGTACGAGAAATATTCCGGATTATATGAAAAATATGTCAGAAAGCGTCGCTGAAAATATTCCGGCAATAGTGCACGCTTTAAGTGAAGCGATTAATTACTCGCCTTTGGCTCCGGAGCGTGTTGCTGGGTTTACCATCAAGAGCATTGATCACGAGGGGGTTGAGCTTGAATGGGAGTATGACAACCGGGATGATATTTACTTTGAGCTGTATCGCAGTGAGAGTAACAAAAGTCCCTGCGGTGAGGAAAGCTTAGTGGCCATAACCAAGTCGCTGTCTTTTAGAGATTCACAGCTGCGCAGTGGACAGAGTTATTTTTATAATATTCGTGCTGTAGATAAGGTAACAAAGATAAAATCGTCGTTTAGTCCTGAGCTGCGATTAAAAACACATTTATCCCGACATCAAAGTGCTCGAACCTTATTTCCAGCTAAAGAGTTTGTCGGCTACTTGAGCGAGAACTACCTTGCCAAAAATAAAGAGCATTTTGGTTACAACTCGATGTTTATCGGAGTCGATAAAAAGCGTGGCGTTAGTATTGGTGTCGTCCAGTTTGATTTAAGCTCTTTGCCCGCCGGTGCGGATATTGAGCGGGCGGAATTTTCACTGTATCCGATGAATCGAGTCGCTGCCAAAATTGAGCAATACGGCGAGTGGTCAGTGGCCATTATCGATGCGCAAAGCGTGTCAGATATTTATGACTATCAAGCTGTGAGCGAAGCTAAACCGCTGCATACCCTTGGGCAGACTTTTGAATCAGATAAGATGACGCAAGGGATTTGGATGAAGTGGCAATTCAATGGCGTAGAGCGCACACTATTGAATTCATTGATTGAACGGCAAAGTTTGTTATTACGCTTGCAAGGCCCCAAAACATTGCCAATTGGAAATGACTCGCAAGTCATGCAGTTTGACATAGGCTACGGACCTTTTGGTAGCGGTTTGCACTATCGACCAAACTTGGAACTTGTATATCAAGTACCGGAGCAGCAACTAGCCTTATTGCCTACGCGTTGTAATACGATATACAAAGAAGCAGTCGTCGCAGATAGGCTTGCCTCTGGATTTGATGAGCAAGGGGAGATTGTGTATGGACAGATGGCCTTT
This sequence comes from Pseudoalteromonas luteoviolacea, assembly GCF_001750165.1. Lineage (NCBI taxonomy): Bacteria > Pseudomonadati > Pseudomonadota > Gammaproteobacteria > Alteromonadales > Pseudoalteromonadaceae > Pseudoalteromonas > Pseudoalteromonas luteoviolacea. Next base: position 4,470,321 of record NZ_CP015411.1, on the reverse strand, counting down.
GTATTAAATGCGGATTTACCGGTTGATAAAACGGTATTCACGCAAGCGTGTTTAACACTCCGCAGCTGTAACAGTATTGCTAGTGCTAAAGATGTGCGGTTTACTATAGAGCTGGTGGAGCTTCAAGACGTTGATTTTCAAGCTGTTAAAAAACGTCAAAAGATAGAGTATATCGGCTATGAAGTGAGCAATGAGCAGTTACGAGAACGTGCAGAGCATCATTTTATCTTTGATAGTTATAGCCTACAGGCGTTAGAGCGGCTACATCAGGCGCATACGCCTTTTTATTTTATTATTCGTGCCACATCTGAATCCCAAGCAACCAATGCCCTAGTGAATTGGACAGCTTGCCAGGATCAACACCCAGCACAGTTAAACATTAACTATATTACCAGACGAAAACATGCCGTGCCTGCGCCGCAGAACTTGTCGGCGCAATCAGAAGGCGGCGTTGTTAAGCTGGTTTGGGAAAATCCTGAAGATGAAGACTTTGTTGGCTGTTTTGTGGTGCGTAATCGTTTTCACCCGCCGCGCTCCCCTTTTGATGGCGTTAAGCTTTATGGCGGAAAAGATGCGTATACATTAGATAATTTTGGTAATGCTAAACTGAGTAAGTACTATGCCGTGTTTAGCTACGATGATGTACCCAATTATTCAGCTCCTCTGGTTTTACATTACTCTGGGGAGGAGTAAGCAACTTGGTTCAGGGTGAATGTTCCTGAACTAACCAATTGAAAATAAACTTAAAATTAATATTTTTATTTACCTAGTCTGGACGGGTTTAATATGGCGTAACCTATTAATTTAATTATTTTTTGTGCTTTATTGTATTTGTCCAAGGTAAGAAAAATTCCCTAACCACCTGCTAATTTTATCGTCAGTGAGCGAGGAGAAGTTAACACCTGTGGGTGTCTTGTTGAGTATAACTGCATACGTTGAAGTGCAGTGTTCGCTCGCTACGTGTATCGCTCTTCCCTATTTTTTATTGGCGTATGAACTGGTTTTAGGGTGAATGGTATGGGAACGGGAGGGTGGCCAAACTGTCCGTAATTGGGTGACCCATTTTATGTTCGATCAAGGCAATGGACTGCTGAGATAAGAGTGGTACGCATGGAAGCTTTTTTATCATCATCAATTTGTAAAGCCAGCTTTTATACTTGGCGAGTATCGGGGATGTCAGTTACCATTTAGGTTTTATGGTAAGTGAAGAAAAACGCGTATGACTGAACTATATCACTGGTTCGATTTGTTGGGTGTTATGGTCTTTGCAATTTCTGGTACCCTTCTGGCCCATCGAAAACATATGGATGGGTTTGGTGTGGTTGTGCTTGCAACAGTAACAGGTATCGGGGGAGGCACAATACGGGATGTTATACTTGATACTCCGGTGTTTTGGCTTCACGATAGTAGCTATTTTATTGCTATTTTTTGTGCCGTTATTTTATGTATCTGGTGGACTAATAGACAAAAAACGGTGCCTAAGCAGCAACTATTGACCGCAGATGCGTTTGGATTGGCGTTTTTTGCGGTGATGGGGATGCAAAAGGCAATGAGTTTGGGTATGCCTGATACCACGGTAATTATTATGGGAGTGTTAACAGGATGCTTTGGTGGCGTTGTTAGGGACGTATTGGCAGACGAAATGCCGATGCTGCTGAAAGGTGAGCTTTATGCCATCACTTGTATCATCGGGGGGATTGTGTATACGCAATTGACGCATTTGGGTGTATTACTGGAAACCACCATGGTAGTGTCTATGTTGACGATTTTATTGTTACGTCTTGCTGCGATTCGTTGGCACTTGGTGTTACATGTATTTAAATACAAGTCTTGAGTATCAAAGTATTCATTTATATTTCTTGTTGTAATTTTCCCAGAGATTAACTTAGAAAAGTAATGTGTGAGACAACGGATGTCACTAGCTAAAACTTATACTCGAGCACAAGTGGGCGTCAATGCACCACTGGTTACTGTGGAAGTTCACTTAAGTAATGGCTTACCTGCATTTAATATTGTTGGTTTGCCAGAAGCTTCGGTGAAAGAGTCAAAAGAGCGTGTGCGTTGTGCATTAACGCATTGTCACTTTTTATTTCCTGAGCAACGAATTACCGTTAATCTTGCCCCTGCTGATTTGCCCAAGCAAGGTGGGCGGTATGATTTGGCTATTGCGATTGGTATTTTATTGGCTTCAGGTCAGCTTCAAAATACTCAAATACATGAGTACGAATTTTATGGCGAGTTAGCTTTGACAGGAGAGGTACGTGAGGTAACCGCGGTTATCCCCGCATTGATTGCTGCAGCAAAAGCGCAGCGTTGTTGTTTTATACCTTTGTCGAATAAAGAGATGGCGAGCTTAGTCACTTATGGCACACGTAAATCGGCAGGTAGTTTGCGAGATGTATGGATGGATTTAGGGGGACAACAAACATTGTCTTTTGATGAAGCCATGACGTGCCCTGATGAAGACCAATTCAATATGTCTATTGATATGAATGAAGTGAAAGGTCAGGTAGTTGCGAAACGAGTGCTTGAAATTGCAGCGGCAGGAGCACATAACGTTTTGTTTTTAGGCCCTCCAGGTACTGGAAAGTCGATGTTAGCCCAGCGGATGTCAACCATTATGCCACCCATGCAAATAGAGCAAGCATTAGAAACTGCGTCGGTTTATTCATTGATTGGTAAAAGTATAGACCCCAAAAAGTGGCGTCAAAGGCCCTTTCGTTCACCTCATCATACTTGTTCTGCTGTGGCATTAGTTGGAGGCTCTTCAACACCTAAGCCAGGGGAAATATCGCTGGCTCACAATGGGATTCTATTCCTTGATGAATTACCTGAGTATGAAAGAAAAGTATTAGACTCTTTACGAGAGCCGATGGAAACGGGCATGGTAAATATCTCGCGTGCAGCGCAACAGGTGGACTTCCCTGCGCGATTTCAGCTTATAGCAGCACTTAATCCCAGTCCTACGGGATGCCATCATGATAAGCGCTCAACACCAGATCAAGTGTTGCGCTACTTAAGTAAAATATCAGGGCCATTTGTTGATCGTATCGATCTGCAAATTGAGTTGCCAAGGCTCAGTACGTCAGAGTTGCAGTCAAAAGGTGAGGTAGAGGATAGTGCATGTATTCGTGCGCGTGTTGTGCGGGCGCGTTCAGCCGCCATTGAACGCCAAGGAAAAGAAAATGCCATGCTTTCTACTAAAGAGCTTGAGAAGTACTGTGCATTGTCGGACAGGGTGAGTGAGTACTTGGCAAAAGCGACAGAAAAGCTGCAGTTATCGCCTCGCTCATACCATCGAGTAGTTAAGGTAGCGAGAACGATCGCTGATCTAAATATGCATGATGTGATCACGTTATCAGATTTGAAAGAAGCACTCAGTTATCGCGCTTTTGAACGCTTACTTTCTCAATTGACACGTTAAGTAGACAGCATATAGCCTTTACCGCGGACGGTAACAATGCGTTTTTGGTCTTTTTCATCACCGAGCTTTTTACGTAATCTGCCTATTAATACATCAACGGTGCGATCACTTGGGCTCCAATCTGGTTGTCCAATGTCCTCAGAGATTTTTGCCCGTGAAGTGGCTTTACCTGCATTGGCAATGAGGCAAATTAGCACTTTATGCTCAGCTTCAGTGAGCCTTGCTTCATCTCCGTTCGGGTTGATTAAGGTGCGGTTATCAGGGTGAAGTTTAAAGTCTGCATATTCAATAAACTCTTCTGATTCATCTTCATTGCGCGCGCCAGCTAAGCGCTTATACAGAGCACGCATGCGTAATTCTAACTCTAATAAATCGACTGGTTTACAAACGTAGTCATCTGCCCCTTGCGCTAATCCTGCGATCCGGTCTGCTTGAGAATCACGGCTTGATAACATGATCACACCAAGATCAGTCAATGTGTTGAGTTCTTTTGCCAGCTGCAGGCCGTCAGTGGCTGGTAGAACAATGTCAATGATAGCCATCATAAAAGGAGTGCCCGTTTGGGATTGCTCCTGCACATGCTCTAGTGTCCGAGCACCGGTATTATCAACGGTGATTTGAAACTCCGTTTGTGCAAAGTGACTTTCGACTCTTTTAGCCAGTAACTCATCGTCTTCGACTAATAATACGTTTATGCTCATGGTCTCGAAACTTATTCAATAATTAATCTTTATCTTAGCACCGAGAATTCTCGGCTGAGAACCCTAAGTTATCTATTTTTATATAAAAACTCTAATGAAAAGCGACAGTAATTAGTACGCTATTTAGTCACTTTTTAAAAATAATGAAATAGTTCTAGCTTTTTATTACTTGCACATAAAAAAATAGCAGCACTAAAGTGCTGCTACAAGGTTTTATTTACCGTACATATGTTGCCACCATTGTGGCTCATCTTTTAGGTGTTTATCGAAGTAGGCCAGCATAGTATCCCACCACTGAAAACGACGGTCTCTTGCGAAAATTTGGTGATCCGCACCTTTATATTCGATCAATTCAACATCTTGATTAAGCATTTTTAGCGCCGTGTACATAATGTGGCTTTCACCGACAGGAACGTTCACATCTGCATCACCATGCACCAGTAGTAATGGTGTTTTGACCTTGTCTGCATTGAATACAGGACTTTGTTGACTATAAAGGTTGCTATTGTTCCAAGGGTAGCTGTGTTTTGATGCCTCTGCTGAGTAGAGGTAACCCCACCACCCGTGGCCCCAATAGGAAGTTAAGTTCGAGATACCGGCATGAGAAATGGATGCGCTGAATAGGTCTGTTTTAGTCGCTAAAGTCATGGTCATAAAGCCACCGTATGATGCGCCTAAGTTACCCAAACGTTTTTTATCGACAAACTGATAAGCGTCTAAGAATGCATTGGTGCCTTCGATAATATCGTCTGCTGCGCGGTTACCCCAATCGTTCACATGTTTTGCTGAGAACTCCTGACCAAAACCTGTGGCACCAGAAGGTTGTAATACATAGACAACATAGCCATTTGTTGCCCAGAAATTAAAAGGATAGCGACCTGTAAAGCCTCTAGAAACTGGCGATGTACCACCATAATAGTAAATCAACGCAGGGTGCTTTTTATTTTTGTCTAAGCCATGAGGAACATACACTCGGCCTTTGATCTCAGTACCGACAGAGTTCGTAAAGTTGAACTCCTCAAGTGTGGCTATTTCGGCATTCTTGTAAGCAATTGGTTGAGAATCCCAGATTGTGCTGGCTTTGTTACTTTTGACACTAAGCTTTATCAGTTTGTTTGGTGTTGAAGCGGTTGTACCAGTGGCAAGCACCACGGGACTGCGCTTGTCAGCAACGCTGTATTTATCAACGACATCCAATTTTGTTTTTAACGATTTGAATTTATTTTTACTTTCGTCAAAGAAGTACAGTTTTTTTCGGTCTTCATCAGTAACACTGAGTACTAAATCACCGTTGTTAAGCACTTGGAAAGAGTCAATTGAAGGATCAAATTGCTTGCTGAGCGCTTTGATATCGCCGCCTTGTGTATTCATCCAGAACAGCTGTGTATCATAGTTGTTTGCCAGTACGCCTTCTTTTAATGAGCGCCCTAAACCATTACCAAACTCTGCACCTGCCGTAACGTAGATCCCATCTTTGCCGTAACGTGCATCATTGAATGTACCATATTGACCCAGTACTTTACTGCTGTTGTTCGTTAGATCGAATTCAACAAGCTCTCTCACACCATGGTATGGTGCAGCATAGTTTTGCGGAGAGCGGGTTGCCAAAATACGGTTATTTTTTGCATCAAAATCTTCTAGCGAGTGGCTTAAGTTGTGCTCAGTTACTGCTTGAATAAGGCCTGTGCTGATATCCATCAAATAAACTTGGCTGATGTTGCGAGCGTAAGACCAGCGGTCTTCTAGACCTTTATAGTGTTTTACGATTTTGTCGCCTTTAGGGGCTGTTTTAGTCCAAGTGAAGATTAATGTGTTGTCATTAAAATATTGAAATCCGCTTGCGCCAGCTAAATCTTCTGCAATAACGGTTTCTTTCAAAGATTTAATATCAAGCGTTTTAAGCTGATTGTTTTGTACAAAGACCACAGTTTTAGAGTCGCCTCTCCAATTAACAGCACTTGCATTGACGCCACTGAGACGATAGACGACGTCACCGTTTTCATTGTATAAGGCAGTGTCGCGCAGGGCTGAGTTGCCCTTGTTGTCTTGATAGTGTTGCTCGGTCGCCACGTAGTAATCTGCGTTTGGAGACAAGGAGATAGCGCTGATAGTAGGTGAATCAAAAAGCTGTTTCGCTGATAACGCTTTGGTACTTTTTTTGGTAAATGTCAATTGATCATGTTCTGCTTTACCAGTGAAGTCGACAGTTACTTTTTTCCAATCACCGACTTGCTCTGCAATAACGAGTAATTGATGATCACCCGTGACTGCATTGATTTGATAGGTGTCTTTTCCTTCAAGCAACTGGCCATTTAGAAATACATGAGCTTTCTCGATACCATTGAGTTTTAGTTTCCCCTGTACAAAGCGACCAGTAGAAAACTCTAACTTAAGTGCCTGTAAACCACCCATTGTTAAAGCATTCACATCAGCAAGGGATTGCCATTTTATGCGCTCACCAAACACGTTTAATGAGTCAGTGTCACTAGTGAGTTTGCTTGCTAGATTTTCTACAATCGCTGCTTGATGACCAGTATGGTGTGGCTTAGTTTGAATATTCTGGCCGATAGGGCCAATGAACTGTATATGCTGAGAATCGATTGGCGCTGCGCTGAGTTGCGTAGCTATTGCGGAAAATAGTAAAGTGACCGCTGACTTAAATTTCATAGTATGCGCCTATTGTAGGTAAATAATTTGCGTTAATATAACATATTCATAAAGATTACTATGGGCTGTGCGATTAAGTGCTGTACAGCTAAAATTTAAATAAATGGTTGTTACATGAGGAGTAGACCTTGTTTTTGTTAATTAGCTACATGTTATTAGCTATCGCGATTTCTTTTTTGTGCTCGGTGATGGAGGCTGTATTACTGAGTATTACGCCTAGCCATGTTGGGATGATGAAGCAACAAAACCCAACTTTGGCATCGAGAGTGCAAAAGTTGAAAGACAATATTGATAAACCTCTCGCAGCTATTTTAACGCTAAATACTGTGGCACATACCGCTGGCGCCGCAGGTGTCGGTGCACAAGCTGCGGTTGTTTTTGGTGATGCTGCAGTGGGAGTAGCATCTGCCGTGATGACACTGCTGGTATTAGTATTGTCTGAAATTATTCCAAAAACACTAGGTGCAACTTATTGGCGTGCACTGACCCCAAGCGTCAGCTTTGCATTGGTATGGATGGTACGTCTGCTCAAACCATTTGTCTGGATGTCTGATCAACTGACAAAGATCATTGGCAAAAAGGGGGATGAGTCAGTGTATATTCGTCAAGAAATTGAAGCAATGGCTGAAATGGGTTCTCAAGCCGGTGCATTGCAGGCAGAAGAGTCAGCGACTATTCGCAGTTTATTGCAGTTTAGGCATGCGAAACTAGAAAACCTGATGACCCCAAGAACGGTGCTTTTTAAAATACACAAAGACATGGCGGTGCATGATTACCTTGCCGATCATGGTTCTGTGTCATTTTCCAGAGTATTAGTATTCGATCAAAATAGTGATGATATTGTTGGCTTTGTGCACAAAAATGACATTATGTTGGCTTACCATCGCCTTGGCGAAGACTATAAAATCAGTAAGCTGATGAAGCCGTTATATACGGTACCTGAGACATTGGCTGCGCCAACCTTATTTCAAACATTGCTAGAAAAACGCATTCATATTGCGCTGGTTGTAGATGAATATGGTGATATCCAAGGTATTGTTACCCTTGAAGATTTATTAGAGTCTTTGATGGGCATGGACATTGTTGATGAACGCGAGCAAACCAGTGATATGCAGGCAGCCGCAAAGCAAAAATGGCAGCAACGCGTAGATAACCACAGTCATCTTATCGTCACAGAAAATGAACCTGAAGAGCAGGAAAAAAAGTAACTGTTGAAACAGTGTAGTGCGTTAGTTTCTATGGGTTAGAGTTTATCATTCTCTGCCATGAATGGATCCAACGCACGAACTCATGTAGGGCTTTTGGTCGACTGATCAAATAGCCTTGCATGAGTAAACTGAATTTATATCGCTCTAGATATTGTAATTCTTCAATTCGCTCAATGCCTTCCGCAACGATATCCAGTTGCTCATTTTGCGCAATGTCTATTAAGCTATCTACTAAAACCTGTGAAAAACGGTCGGACTCGATATAAGTTATCAGTGAACGGTCAATTTTGATTTCAGTAAAGGGCAGTGTTTTAAGTTGATGAATATTGGTAAATCCGGTGCCAAAATCATCCAATGCTAGGTCAAAGCCACGCAAGCGCAAGCGATTAATGGTCTCGAGTTGCAAGCTAGTGACAATAGGTTGGTTTTCGGTAATCTCGACAATGACTTCTTGTGGCTTTAAGCGGTTAAGCTCTAATATTAAGGCGAGCTTGTCTGGGCAGCTAGTATCATTAAGTTGTATGGGTGAAAGGTTGAATGCCAGCTTAAAGGGGTAGTTTAATTCATTCCTGATCAGTTGGAACTCAGTGGCGGCTTTTTCAAATAGCTGAAAAGTGAGTAAATTGACTAAATCAAGGTCTTCGGCAACGCCAATAAAGCGCTTTGGCAGCATCACTTGGCCTTGATCTTTGGATACGATGCGTGCAAGTACTTCGATACTTTTGATTTGCTTGGTACCACGGTGCACTTTAGGTTGATAAAAAGGAGTGATCTCATGTTGGCTGATGGCTTCTAGCAGCTTATCTTCTGAGATGGGTTGCTCGTATTCTTCCTCTGTGCCAACAAAGCTGTCGAGTTTTTTTAAATTCCTTTCAACATCAAGTAGCTGTACAGGTTTGGCAATATTTCCAATTAAGTGAGTACAGTGCTGTCTTGCTAAATTTGCAGCGAGATCTATGATGCGATTTTCCATTTCCGAAATTATGATGATCCCACCTGGGTAATGGATTTCGCCCAAATGACGAATAAACTCCATTCCATCCATTTCAGGCATATTAAGGTCGGTAAAAATGGCATCAAAAGGGTGAGGGGACTGGCGTATTTTTTCTAATGCTTTTACAGCGCTATCGACGACAGTAATATGTTCGACATCGAGCTCAGAGAGGATAGCTTGCATCACGACAAGAATTGCTTGGGAGTCATCTACAACAAGTATACGTCGGCTACGATTGTTCATAATTTCCTGTCCCTAGGGCTGAATTGTATTATTGCTCGTTAGGCTTAAAAACCTACAAGCTTTGCTGATTTCAAATTATGACCAAAGTATTTCAAACTGATCATAAAGTGTGTCTCTAAACAACTCCATAAGCGTAGTACAACTTAGTAATAATTCACCCAATGTCTCTTCAATAGATACTGAGAATTGGTGATAATAATAGAAATTTCGTAATTGCAGTGAACATGATGACAAGAATTGAACTTCCCATTGGTGGCATGATGGTTTCCGTCATGATAAATCAGCAAAAAGTTGTGCAGGTTTATAAAGAGCAACAATCTGTGCCCATAGAGACACATAGTGAACATCAGTTGTTGATTGAATTAGATGATCACCAACTACAGCTGGATACCTCCGAACTCCATACAAATGCGCTTGCTGTCTCCGTTGATCAATCGCCATGGCAATGGATTGAAGTCCCTGCTGCTGAAGGTAAGCGACGAGGCAGTTGGTTAGGCTTGGCTGCTTTGGGTATTAAGCTGTTTAAAAGTGCAAAGGTAATAAAAGCTGCGTTAATCGGCGCCTCGGTGGCGGGCTATGCATGGCTCTTCTCATGGCAGTTTGCTTTGATGATAGTGGTTTGTCTGGTAGTTCACGAATATGGTCATGTGCGAGCAATGAAGTATTTTGGACTAAAAACCAAAGGGTTTTATCTGATCCCATTTGTTGGGGGGCTCGCTATGAGTGAAGACAAGATGACGACGCGCTGGCAGGATGTGATTATTTCTTTGATGGGGCCGGCATTTGGCTTGTTTACATCGGTGTTAGGAGTCGTTTTATATTATGCCACAGGCGCTGAAATTTTCGCTGGAGTGGCTGTGTTAAGTGCATTATTAAACCTCTTTAACTTGTTGCCTATTTTGCCATTAGATGGAGGGCATGTGTTAAAGAGTATTAGTTTTTCTATGCGTTCTTGGGTCGGGCTTATGGCCTGTTTAGGCGGACTCGCATTAGGGCTATGGGTAAGCTATGAATTTGGCTTAATGTTACTCGCATTTTTTATTTTCATCGGTAGCGTTGAGATTTTATTAGAGTGGCGTGGCAGGCATCAAACGCATTTGTTACCGTTAGATCGGTATGGTCAGATTGTTTCGGCGGCACTATATGTGCTAGTTGCTGTCGGGCATATTGCTGTGATGTGGCACTTTGCAGACTCAGACAATGTCATCCTGAGTCTGCCTGTGAAGGTGTTATCCAGCTAAATAAAGGTTAAAATTGTCGCAATGACAATGCCTGTTACCACTAACTGTAGCAGGCAAAACCCCATGATATCTCGTGCTTTAAGGCCTGCGATGGCAAGTACAGGCAACGCCCAGAACGGCTGAATTAAATTAGTCCAAGCATCTCCCCATGCGACGGCCATCGCAACACGTGCAATATCTGCCTCTAACGCTTGCGCAGCAGGGAGCACGATAGGTGCCTGCACCGCCCATTGGCCACCGCCAGAGGGGACAAAAATATTGACTAAGCCTGCACTTAAAAAACTCCAAAAAGGTAAGCTTTGTGCGCTACTGATGGAGACAAACCCTGCTGAGATTTGCTCTGCAAGGCCCGTTTGCACCATGATAGCCATGATACCTGCATAGAATGGGAATTGGATCACAATACCAGCTCCTCCCTTAATCGCTTCATGCAGTGAACTGAGTATATGTGTAGCGGAGCCATGTAAAAGGATGGCTAAAAATAAAAACAATGCGATGATGACATTGAGGTTGAGTCCGCCATTTTCAACGATGAAGTAATAACCTAAATAGCCACACCCGATGAGCCCGATTAGCCTACCAAGTATAGGGCTGTGCTCTAAGCGTTCTGCGGGTGTAAGCGTGTGCTTCGGTGCTGTTTCATGTGTGCTTTTTAACTTGCTTTTATCGACGACTACTTGCTCATTTTCTGGTGGCAACATGGCACGGTTCAAAAGTGGTAAGATCACCATCATCACAGCGAGTAAGGTTAGATTAAAATAGGAAAAAATAGTCTGCTCAGTGGTGATGATGCCAATTTGGGACGCAGCAAAGTGTCCCTCTGAAGCAATGGTGAGAGGCACTGAACCTGCTAGCCCGCCATGCCAAACTATAAAGCCGGAATAGGCACTAGCAATGAGTACGCGATAATCAACTTTAATCTGGCGAGCTAGTGCTTTTGCAAATAAAGCACCGACGACTAACCCAAAGCCCCAGTTCAGCCAACTTGCGAGCATGGAGATCAGTGTAACGAGCAAGATGGCTTGGCTGGGTGACTTTGCGAACTTTGCAAGCCGAGTTAGTAATTTTCCGCATACAGGCGTATTTGCCAGCATAAACCCAGCGATCAATACTAATAACATTTGCATGGCGAAGGTCAGTAAATTCCACAGCCCAGCCCCCCAAATTTGAATTGTTTCAATTGGCGTGGTGGGTGTGAAAAGAGTTGCCATAAACATCACAAACAAGGTGAGTATAATGACAAAAACAAAGGGATCTGGTAGGTATCGTTCTACCGCACTACTGAGAGGTCGGGTGATTCTATTTAGCATGTTAAAGTCCTGTTTTTATTATTTCGACTCGCATGACACATTGCATCATCACTAAGTGAAGATAAATTGGCGTGCTAAGCTAAGATGGTCATATTGAGTAATATAACTAACGAAATCACTAATAGTTAGTGCTTTAGACTAAATATAGCTGAATAGATTTATTTGGTTTTTATTAAGTCATTGATATAATTGTAATTAAAGATTTGGCATACATTGTGATTAAAATAATACGTAGTGAATGAAGCAAGGAGCTTCTGTACACTCTGTCACAATTTGATGTTTTTGGAATAAACATACAACAAAGAGAGGTATTTATGGCAGGACAAGGTTCTGGCGGTAATGTTATCGCGGCGATATGTAATATATTTTTTCCTGGTTTGGGTCAATTAGTTCAGGGCCGTATATTGGCTGCGATTATTTTTGCAATTATAACAGTGGGCGGTTATGCACTTTGGTTTTTAGTTGTGCCGGCAATTATTGCAGCCATTGTTCACCTTTGGGCAATTATTGACGCCGCAAAATACTCTCCAAGAGATTAGCTTTGATAGCAGCTTTATCGAAACAACCTGCTCAGTTGTATTCACAGAATTATACCACTGAGCTTGACATGTTTGTCATCAACTAGGCGCCTCGTTTGTGGTATATAGCTTTTTTTACTTTAAGCGTATTTTGATCAGTTCCTGTTTAAGTCTATTTACAAATCAGAGAGTTTAACTTGCCTTGAATGTTGTTTCACAATACACATTGAAATACCATACGGCTGGATTTGAATAAACAGGAAATTTCAATGCAGTCTACAATTGAAAAACAGGTCATGATGACTAAAAAGCTCGTATTAACCGCTGCAGTTGCGTTATCTCTTAGTGCATGTGGCGGTGGTTCAGGGGGATCAAATGACCCTTCTCCGACAGTAACATCACAAACAATTACTTATCAGGCATTACCCACGTTTGTTGACGTTAATGAAGGCCAGCAAGTTCGTTTATCGCTTAATACCAAGGGAAGCGGTGCATCAGATTTAAAGTTTGATTGGCAGGTCAGTTTCGATAATCAACCTTTAACCATCACAGGTCAAGGTTCTGATTCTATTTCTTTCACAGCTCCTGAAGTAGACGGTCGTCGCACAGTTCAGGTTAGAGTGTCATTGTCGGAAGATAGCGCTGCTAATACATTCGGCTTTCAAGACCAGTTCTTAACGGTCAATGTTGCCGATTTAACACCTTCTGAACCGACTATCACCCCAGACAATGAGCTGGGCAGTGAAGTAACAGAAATTGATATGACAGGGGTTACGGCTGGGAGCACGTGGATAGAGACACAAAACACATATACCAAAGAAGCTCAGCTAGATAACACACATATAGCTGTGAATAGTCAGCTCACGCGTTCACTTATAGTGGAATCTGTTGATCAAAATAATCAGACGATTAAAACAGATTACTGCGGTTTTAAGGATGTTACTTCTGTTGATTTAACGTCAGTATTTGCCAGTGCAAGTTGTGCCTCAGATAATAGAACACGACAGTTTTTCCAAAAAGAAGGCAGCTTCTCGGTTGTTGAAAAGTGTGATGATACTGTTATTGGACAAAGCACATTTAAACAAAAAAGTGCAGAGTCGATCACTAATTTTGGTAACTTAACAATCAATTTTGATAACTACCCTAAGCTCGAGAATAGTGCATGTGGTGTGGTCCTCTCATCAGAAATTGAGTCAATTAACCAGGATAATGAAGTACTGGCCACTGCTGAGGTGACTGCATTTCGTCTAATTACTGAATACGAAGGTAATGACTTTGAGGTGTTGTTTAGCTTTGAGGGGACGACTGATGACTTCCTTGTTTCAATAGGTGGTATTATTGGCGCTCAAAATAAAGCTATTATTCAATCAGGTAGCTATGCAGAGCTTAACGGTGAGGACTCTCGCGGCATGTTAACATTAGACTTTGGTAATACCCCATTGAATTTTAAAGGCACTTTCGATTTAACTATACCAAGGGCGATGGCTGTTGATGAACAGCTAGAAGGTGAATTTGAGCTGGTACTTGAATAAGTATGTCATAGACACCGCGAAGGGAGTTATTGATAATTCCATTCAGCTGTAATACTTAGGGTTGCAAATAGCTAATTTGCAACCCTATTTTTTTATAAGGTATTAAAGAATCAGCCAGTAGAGCCAAAGACTCATAGTCAGTGGGCTGAGTAAGGTGGACATGACTACGCTACTAGCAAGTGTTGCTTGTGCACATTTTTGCTGTCTAGCAACCAGGTAAGCATTTACACCGAGTGGGGATGCGGCCATTAAGGTCAGTACTGATGTATGTTCAGTAGGTAGCCCTAAGGAAGACGCAAACCCCCAGACCATTGAAGGCAATAGCATGAGTTTAACTGCGCTGAGTAGGAGTGCACTTTGCCATGCTTGTTTTAATGAATATTGTACCAAGCTGATCCCTAACACAAAAAGCGCACCGGCTATAGCTGGTTTTGCCAACCAATCTAATCCAGAGAGCAGTAAGGTAGGAATCGGTAATTCAAGTGTATTCAGCAACAGTCCGAGGCTAATACTCAATACAATTGGGTTGATAAATAAGGGTTTAAATGTGCTTACTAGGGATTGTTCTAGTGTACTTGAAAATAAAAAGCTCAGCGCAAATAACATGGCACTGTGGAAAGTGATGATCATAAACACCATAGCACCTGCATCAGTGCCCAGCGCTGCAATAATTACGGGTAAACCAACCAGTACAGTATTTGAGTAGGTGCCGCTTAATCCCCACATGGCAGCTTCATTCAAGGCATGCCTATGCATCATCCATTTTGTTAACAATACCAAGAAGTAACAGGTCGATACAGGGAGGTAAAAAGCTAACAATAGCTTTGCTGAAGCCACTTTTGATAAGTCTGCACGGTACATGTTTAAAAATAAAAAAACAGGGATCGCCAGATAGAATATAAAGCGTCTGAGGCCTTCAAGCTGGTTGGAGGCAATAAAACCGGTTTTACCGCATACAAACCCCGCAAGGACTAAAAATATTAGGGGGAATAGAATTTCAACAGGGGTCATAGCAAAACGGTGCGAGTGAATTAAAGGTGCATTATACGAGCATGAAGGATTTTTTCATGTCTTTATTACGGACTTTTTAGTGTGCTATTCCCTTGCCCATTTGACGTTATTACGGGATATAATAGAAAACTGTCCAGTGTGAGTATGAGTAGTATGGAATATCAGTTTATTAGAGATCCAATCACAGGTTATCGGGTACGAATGTCACAGGAGCATTCGTTAGTTGGGCGTTGGCTAAATGAAGAACTGGCGATTGCAGATGTCAATTCGTTCGTTGTAAAGATGAAAAATATCAGCAGTAGTCAGGATGAGATCCGCATTGAAGGAAAAGAAGTCCGTTTGATTTTGTCTAAAGACGAAGCCTTGTTTGAAGCACATACCTTGTATCAAAATGATGTAGACTTATCTCGGTATGAAGATGACTTTTTAGAGCTAGATGAAGATGGACTGGTCGCTGGGTGTGGCTTTGAAGATTTTCAGGCCCTGATGCTTGATTGGCAAGCGTTTACACAGGGCCGCAGGTAATTGATTAAACAGTAGCGTTTTGCGGTGGTGCACCATATAAACGCTCAGCTCGCTGAAACAATACCCAAGATGTTAAAATGTACTTGTCATTAGACAAAGGCATATTGCCTCTGTGGGTATGGGTGAAGTAACTTGGTGCAATGACCATGCTGCCTTGTTTCGGAGCCAACTTTCTGTTTTGATAGAAAAACTCAGTTTCTCCCCCTTCTTCCACATCATTGAGATAAAACATAAATAACAGTACGCGATGTAGTGCTTCATTGTGATGGAGCTGCGGGTAGACTTCACTGTGCCAATATGGGTAACCACCTTTGTTCACGGGGTATTTCTGTGCTTGAATGGGACCTAACCTGAATAATTGTTGTGTGAGAACCGGTAGCTGGGGTCTGCCTACTTCTTCGAAGTTTTCTACTGTTAAATTAACAGGTTTGCCCGTTTGCGGATGATAGACATTTAATCCAAATGCACCGAGCATCATAAAAAAGTGTTCTTCAATGTACTCAAATAAATACTTTGAAGTGGCTTGCTCTATTTCACGTAGTTGACTTTGATATTCAGGATGGTTATTAAGATATAAATCTTGGCTGATTTTTTTGCTTAAATCGACACCCCCTGAAGTTTGCCCTTGAGCTAAATGTGGACTTTTATCAAAGGTTTGCATAAATTTGTTGCAAAACTCTGCACTGAGTGCATTGTCATAAACGCGAATAAAATCAGTCATCTTATCCCTCAAAGGTTATTAGAATTATTATGCTTACAGAAAAAATCAAGCCTCGCTTCAGTGAAACCGATGTGCTTGGCCATATAAACAATACCGTACTCCCAGTTTGGTTTGAAGCCGCAAGAGTGCCTATTTTCAAAATTTTTACACCTGATTTAAATCCACATAACTGGAAACTGATTGTCGCTAAGGTAGAAGTGGTCTTTAAAGGGGAGCTTTTTTATGGTCAAGAAGTGGAAGTAAAAACCATGATTGAAAAGCTGGGAAATAGCTCTTTTGTGATTTTACAGCAAGCTTGGCAGCACGGTGAATGCTGCGCTGAAGGGCGTACAGTCATGGTGCGTTATGATTTTGCAAGCAAGTCATCTCAGCTTTTGAGTGATGCTGAGCGCGAGGCATTGTCAGCGTATCTTTTATAAAGTGGTCGTGTGGCGCTGCGTACACAGCGCCATTTAATAGGGGTTATTTGGTGGTAATTTGTGTTTTAAATTGATGCCCCAGTGCTGCAGAAATACAGGGAAGCACATCGTATTGGTAGCTCGATAAAGTATTGGCATCATCCAATTTGGTGATTTGCAATATCTCATAATCATTTAACTCTATGATACGTGTCCCAGGTGCATGCTCACAGCGCGAACGCGAGTCTGCTTCATATTCATAAATAAAATGCGCCAATATGCGTTTTAAATGGGTTTCGTATTTAACGGTGTTTTCACTAACGGTAGAGATCCTCACTTTAAACGCTTCAAAGTCGGGATCTTCCTCAACGTGCTCTGCGGGCTCAACTTTTAAGAGATTAACTTCATCGGTCAGTGGGGTTTCATTATTTGACACTGCAACAGTAACTGGTTGGTTGCTAATGATCTCAAACCACCCCCTGAGAAATTGATTTACACCACCAGACAAACCTGTGTGCGACAATAGATTAGCGACTTGTATAAGGATAAATAAGCTAAAAATGAAACGAAGTACCCCCGTGGTCACTGGGAATTTGTAATCTGCAGGTTGCCAAATACGGTGCAAGCCAAATGGCCTGAGTAAGATGAGCGCCAATAAATATAAAGGCTGAATGATTTGCAATAGTAGCAGTAAGACGATGGTGGTGAGAAAAAACCAAGTCGGCAAAGAGAGCAATACACTGAGGTTGTGACTGTAGGGCAGGGGATCTGAGCTGACGCCCGTAATGTCATTGATCATGCCCGCCGCTTGAACCAGTGCATAATTGGCAATAAAGGCATAAAAGAGCAGTATTATCGCCTTTCCAGGTAAACTCTCCCAAAATACCAGAAACTTTGGCCAAAACTCGTAGATCATGGCACATAATACTAGTACAGCCACTAAATTGAACCACCCTGTGTTGTCGTTATTGGCGACAATAATCGTGTAAATACTGATAAAAAGAGCTGAGAAATAGAGTCTTTGTGGTGTATTGAGCGAATGCCAAAAACGCTCAAATGGGGCGCTGATCTTGGTTGCTGTTTGTTTAACTGTGATCCATGCGGGGTGGTTCATTGTTCTTTTAATTCCCTACTGTTTAAACGCAGTTGCAGTGGTGTTTGTATTACCACTGCAACTTGATAGTTATAACATAGGGTTAAGGTAACGACCAGTATGTGATTGTGGGTGCTGCGCGACGTCTTCAGGTGTGCCTGATACTAAAATTTGTCCCCCACCTGAACCACCTTCAGGGCCAAGGTCGACGATCCAGTCTGCGGTTTTGATCACATCTAAGTTATGCTCGATCACGACCACGGTATTGCCATGATCACGTAAGCGGTGCAGGACGACTAATAACTGTTGAATGTCATGGAAGTGCAAACCAGTGGTCGGCTCATCAAGTATATATAAAGTCTTACCAGTATCTCGCTTCGAAAGCTCTCTTGCTAACTTAACTCGCTGAGCTTCACCACCTGAGAGCGTTGTAGCCGCTTGACCAAGTCGGATATATGACAAGCCAACATCCATCAATGTTTGCAGCTTACGTTTAATCGCTGGGATTTTATCAAAGAACTCGCGTGCATCTTCCACGGTCATCTCAAGTACTTCGTGAATGTTTTTACCCTTGTAGAGGACTTCAAGCGTTTCTCGATTGTAGCGCTTACCCGTACATACATCACAGGGGACGTACACGTCAGGTAGAAAGTGCATTTCGACTTTTAATACGCCATCACCCTGACAAGCTTCACAGCGGCCGCCTTTCACATTAAAGCTAAAGCGCCCGACTTTGTAACCGCGAGAGCGCGCCTCTTGCGTGCCAGCAAAGAGCTCTCGGATTGCGGTGAAAATCCCAGTATACGTAGCAGGGTTAGAGCGCGGTGTACGGCCAATAGGGCTTTGGTCTATATCGATGACTTTATCAAAATGGTCAAGACCCTGTATATCTTTATGTGGTGCCGGCTCTGACACTGTCGCACCGTTTAGCGCACGATGTGCAAGCTTGTATAACGTGTCATTGATAAGCGTTGATTTACCTGAACCCGATACGCCAGTCACGCAGGTCATTAAACCAAATGGGATCTTTAAATCGACATTTTTTAGGTTGTTACCTGTGGCACCAAACAACTCTAGCCATTTATCGTTTGGCTGGTGTCGCTCTTGTGGCACGACAATTTGCTTTGTGCCAGCGAGGTATTGACCTGTTAATGAGTCTTTATTTGCAACAATGTCATCACGAGAACCTTCAGCCACTACGTGTCCACCATGCACTCCGGCGCCTGGACCGATATCGATAATGTGGTCAGCTGCGCGGATGGCATCTTCGTCATGTTCAACCACGATAACGGTGTTACCTAAATCGCGAAGATGCGTTAGTGTGCTCAGTAGTCTGTCATTATCTCTTTGGTGTAAACCAATTGAAGGTTCGTCAAGCACGTACATAACACCGACTAGGCCGGCGCCAATTTGGCTTGCCAACCGGATCCTTTGCGCCTCACCGCCCGACAAGGTGTCTGCACTGCGTTCAAGAGAGAGGTAATTGAGGCCAACGTTAATTAAAAATGACAGTCTGTCGCGGATCTCTTTGAGTACTTTTTCAGCTATTTGTGCTTTTTGACCTGATAAGGTCAAACTCTCAAAGAACTGACATGCTTCGCCAATACTCATGGTGGTCACAACAGGCAAATTGGTATCACCAATAAACACATGCCTTGCTTCTTCTCTGAGTCGTGAGCCATTACAGCTAGGGCAGGCTTGGCTGGTTTGATATTTAGCGAGTTCCTCACGAACCGAGGTGGACTCAGTTTCGTGATAACGACGGTTCATATTATTTAAAACGCCTTCAAACTCATGATTACGGGTGATTAAGTCACCGCGATCATTGCGGTAACTAAAAGCGATTTTAGTTTTACCAGAGCCTTCCAATACTACTTTTTGCGCCGATGCAGGCAGCTCACCAAAAGGAATGTCTAAATCGAAGCCATAATGCTGTGCCACTGAAGTCAGCATTTGAAAATAATAAAAGCTACGCTTGTCCCAGCCTTTGATAGCGCCGCCTGCAAGGCTAAGTTCTGGGTTTTGTACCACACGGTTTGGGTCAAAGTACTGCCTGACACCTAAGCCATCACAGCTTTGACAGGCTCCAGCTGGGTTATTGAACGAGAATAGGCGAGGCTCTAGTTCCGTCATAGCATAACCACAGGTTGGGCAAGCAAAGTTGGCCGAGAAGATTAGATCTTCAGCGTCTGGATCATCCATGCTGGCGATTTGTGCAATGCCATCAGCCAGCTCAAGCGCTGTTTCAAAGGACTCTGCTAAACGTTGTTGTAGACCTTCTTTTACTTTAAAGCGATCAACAACGACTTCAATGGTGTGCTTTTTATGTAATTCCAATGTAGGGGGATCAGAAAGATCACAGACCTCTCCATCAATTCGTGCGCGGATAAAGCCTTGGCTTGCAAGTTGCTCCAGCAGTTTAACATGCTCACCTTTACGGTTTTTCACCACCGGTGCGAGTAACATGAGTTTGCTGCCTTCAGGTTGAGCGAGCGCGGTATCCACCATCTGACTGACTGTTTGCGCTTTTAATGGCAAGTCATGTGTTGGACAGCGGGGTTCACCTACACGAGCAAATAAAAGTCGCAGATAGTCGTAGATCTCGGTAATAGTACCTACGGTTGAACGAGGGTTGTGCGAAGTAGACTTTTGTTCAATTGATATGGCGGGAGACAGCCCCTCAATATGATCCACATCTGGTTTTTCCATCAGAGATAGAAATTGTCTTGCGTAAGCTGAAAGAGACTCGACATAACGTCTTTGACCTTCTGCATATAATGTATCGAATGCAAGAGATGATTTACCGGAACCTGATAGCCCAGTAATAACAATTAACTTGTCTCTTGGGATAGTTAAAGAGATGTCTTTGAGGTTGTGCGTGCGCGCACCTCTTACTTCTATTTTATCCATAGTGGCCTTATGTGGATCTTATATGCTTGCAACCATTACTCGTCACGAATAAAGCAGTACTTTGCACCACTTCTCTCCCGTGTATGTTGATCAGAGATATCTAACACATTTTCAATATAATCTAGGCGATCACGTTAAAGGTCTGCAAACCAAATTATGGGTAGCTGTATACACATACAGTATACTAAAAGCTGTGGTTATTCCACCTTTCATACGCGGTAGGTCATGTGCTAGCTCACTTACTAAGAGCGATTACATTATTGACGGAACAAGCGCGCATGGTAGCGTATCCCACAGACAAAATTAAGCTTTTGTAAAAATAAACAACTAAACTTAATTTTTACTGTCGGCAACAGAGTGGTACATGTGCGATTTTTGCTTTTGAGTCTTTTTTTTCTGCCACCTTTATGGGCCTGTGAAATGACGGTTCGTTTTGAAAATTACGCCGCGCAGTCACGTTTGGACGAAGGTAAAGGGTGGCATGGTATGGATGTTGATTTCGCCAAAGCGTTATTGGATGAAGCTGGGTGCAGCTATAACTTTGTTAGCATTCCATGGGGCCGTTCATTAAAAATGTTGGAGGCAGGCACTATTGATTTAGTGCTCAGCGTGACACGGACTCAAGAGCGCACAGACTTTGCATACTTTGTTGGTCCACAACGTATGGAAACAATTGTTTTTGCGATGAATGCTGAGCGCTTGTTTGAAGTGAATACCATGAATGATTTGTTTTCCCTGCCCGTACCTGTTGCTATACAGCAAGGGGCATTTTATGGGCGCATTTTTACTGAACGCTACAGCAAACGGTTGGGTGATGAGACCCAATTTATTTTTGTGCCTGACAATCAAACCAAGCTTAGCTTGCTCAAACACGGCCGCATTGCGGGCTTTTTAGAAGAAAAGTTTAATATTATTTTTCAGTCAACAAATCACCCAGATTTCATGACAATCAAAATTGCACCGCTGGTGGTCAATCAATCACCAGTCTATTTTGCTTTTAGTAAAAAAAGTGTCTCAGATAAGCAACTAGAACGCTTAGTCAGCGCGTATAACAGACTTAATAAAACTGGGCATTTTAGTGAAATATTAAAAAAATATCAGTTAGACTGAGTTTTTGCTAAACTAGCCCGCGATTTTTTACTGTTTGACTTTACGTTACTTTATGTCCAATCAATCTTTAAACCAAATTGAAAAACGCGCCGCTTTTTCACTAGCGGGAGTCTTTGCTTTTCGCATGCTTGGCTTATTTATGCTGATGCCTGTGTTGGCTATTTATAGTGATTCGTTCGAAGATGTATCGCCGCTTTGGATTGGTTTGGCCATTGGTGCGTATGGTCTGACCCAAGCGTTGCTGCAGATCCCAATGGGATGGCTATCAGACAAATTCGGTCGTAAACCAATTATTATTGGAGGATTAGTGGTGTTTGCAATCGGTTCTGTTATTGCGGCTACTGCGGATTCTATTTACTGGGTGACCGCCGGTCGAGCATTGCAAGGCATGGGCGCGATTGCCAGTGCACTGTTGGCGTTGGCATCTGATTTGAGCCGTGATGAACAGCGGCCTAAAGTGATGGCTGTGATCGGCATGTGCATCGGGCTGAGTTTCGCTGTGGCGATGTTAGTGGGGCCTATGGTAGCAGCATCATTTGGTATTGCTGGCGTGTTTTGGTTAACGGCAATTTTGGCTTTGGTGGGCATTGCAATCGTGTTATTTGTGGTGCCAAATGCAGTTCATAAAGCACCGAAGGGTGATACCGTTGCATCGTTAGGGGATATTAAAAACTTAATCAAACACCCCCAATTACTGCGACTGGATATTGGCGTGTTACTGCTTCATTTAACACTGACAACCTTGTTTGTTGTTTTACCTGCGAAGCTGATCAATGAAGGGCTAGAGGCGCAATCTCATTGGCAAATTTATATACCAGTTCTGATCCTCGCTTTTGTATTGATGGCACCCATGATGATTGTGGCAATTAAGAAGCAAAAAGAGAAGCAAGTATTTTTGGCTGCGATTGCCATATTAAGTATCAGTACGTTTTTATTGATTTGGTTATCAGGTAGCTTATGGGGGATCGCTTTGTCGATGACCTTGTATTTTATTGCATTTAATTTCTTAGAAGCGACCATGCCAGCTTTAGTGTCTCGAATATCTCCGGCAACCCAAAAAGGGTCTGCCATGGGGGTATTTTCATCGGGACAATTCTTAGGAGCATTTTTAGGGGGCGTGCTTGGTGGATATTTGGCACAACATTACGAAACGCAAACTGTATTTGCTGCGGCGGCAGGAATTGGGGTAATATGGCTGGCTATTGCATGGCGCATGCAAGTCCCTCCACGTAGTAAAGCGTTAAGCTTTGTAACGGAACTCGATAAACCCCAGCATGCACAAACACTTGCTGATAAACTGGTTGCATTACCAGGCGTGCTAGAGGCGACTGTAGTCAGTGAAGAAAATCGCGCTTATTTAAAAGTGGATGAAAGTAAATTTGATTTAAACCAAGCTAAGCAAATTTTATATTCTTCATAAAGAGGAATCGGTTGTGATGAGAAGTCGAATTCGACGTGCAATCAGTATACAATCGATATGTAGAATGAAACTAAGCAATGCTTGTAATTGTGTGAGGAGAGGGTGCCATGGCACGCGGTGTGAATAAAGTAATCTTGGTGGGTAACTTAGGCCAAGATCCTGAAGTTCGATATATGCCCAACGGTAACGGTGTGGCTAATATCAGTATTGCAACTACTGATAGTTGGAAAGATAAAAACACAGGTCAGTTGCAAGAGCGCACTGAATGGCACAGAGTTGTGTTATTCGGTAAGTTAGCTGAAGTGGCTGGTGAATACCTACGTAAGGGTTCACAGGTTTATATTGAAGGCCGTTTGCAGACGCGTAAGTGGACAGATCAAAGCGGTCAAGACAAGTACACAACTGAAATAGTTGTAGACATGGGTGGCCAAATGCAAATGCTAGGTGGCCGTAATGAGCAGGGCGGTCAATACCAGTCAGGCGGTAACCAAGGTGGTTATGCTCAGCAGCAAGGCGGTTTTGCTCCACAGCAAAATAACCAACAGCAATATGGTCAGCCAGCAGCACAGCAAGGCGGTTTTGCACCACAGCAACAAGCGCCACAACAAAGTGCACCGCAGCCACAAAATAATAACTTTGGCGGACAAGCACAAAGCGCTCCTGCACAAGGCGGTCAGTCTCAAGGCGGCCAGTCTCAAGGTGGTTTTGCACCACAGCAGCAAGGTAGTGCTTCTAACCCGATGGAGCCCCCCATTGACTTTGATGACGATATTCCGTTTTGATCAAAGATAAACATCAAGTTGTTTAAAATTAAAAAGCCGCTTTCTAGCGGCTTTTTAGTTCGATAAGAAAAGTAATAATGAAGCGGTTCGCGAATAAAACGAGAAAAAAGCTCTCACATGAGATTGAAGAGTTGAAGGCCCAAAATGCGAGTTTGTTCAACGCTTTGCTCGGTGACAGTGCAACCGTTCATAACGGGATACCGAACATTTACATGCAAGGGTAAGACCTTGAAACGTTGGGTGTAATTTAGGAACAGTGTGGAGTTATGTTTTTTAAAACTGTGATCGCTAGAACTAGCACGCTTTTTGAATTTTATTTCTGCCACTTGTTTTTCTTTGATTAACCTAAAAAATAATACACGCAAGATCAGCAGCTTTTAGGAATCTTAATCAGCTGTCCTTGAGTTTTGTATTAGATTGAACAAAACTTTAATCAGACTGATTAATGGCCGCCTTATTATGTTCCACTTCGCACTTGCAAAACACACCGTTAAACGTGAATACGTGTTTTTGGTTGCGTGGTGTGTTCTTTTGTTTATTTGTAATTTATCAATAGTGCAATTGACGAGTGGCTGGATCGACGAGCAAGCCCAGCGATTAGATACGCAGCTATCCTACTACATTGTTCCTATTTCTTCTCATGAACTCAGTGCGCTTGCTAAACAGTTTGGATTTAGTGTGTTTCCCAGCAGTGATGCAGTAACGGCATGGCTGTCATCACCAAGTCATTTTAAAATGGGTGAAGATGCGCTGGTTTTGCATCCGACAGACATTGTGAATAATGGTATTGCTTGGGCATTGTGGCTTAACGCTGTGTTGATGGGCCTTGCTGTAGGGGCTTGGGCATTGCATTCAAAACGAGGCAATAGGAGGGCTGAGCGAAGACGCACTGCGCTATTCACTGGTAATACTCAGGCTACTGAAAAGAGCGTAGACACTGGCGTGGCACATGTCACCAAAGATAAGCAGGTTACTGTATTTGCTATGTTTAGGTGGCGCTGTGAACTGCCAAAACATATTGAGCCACAAAGCCACTTTAGTGTGACATTAGCCAAATGTTTTAATAAATATAAGTATTGTTCAGCAAAATACCTGTCCTCAGGGACGTTGACAGTCACACTCAGTGATGTTGGAAAAGATGAGGTTGAGCAGACAATTAAACGATTGCATGAAGTGGTTTATCAGGCACTGTTGGCATTTAGAGGTGATTTGTCACGCAGTGCTGTGAAATGTGGAGCGTGCTTTTATGGTGAGGGCGCTGATCAAACACAAGTCTACCAGATTGCCAGATCGTCTTTGAGTATCGCACAAAACCATGTGTGGCAGCATATACATATGTTGCCGCTTAATCATACGTTAGCTGAAAGTTTATTGGATGCAGAAACACATATCATGCAGGACATCAGGGCCGGGCGGTTTGTGTTGTTTTGCCAGCCATTATTTGATTTCAAGTCTCAAGATGTGATTCAAAGTGAAGCATTATTGCGCGTGCGTCACAAGACATTAGGACTGATCACAGCAGGACAATTTATTCATAAAATCCATCATAACCAGCATTTGGCTGAATTGGATAAAGCCATTGTAATGCAGGCAATCAAAGTGTTGTCTAAAGAACCTAAGGGATTTTCAGTCAGTGTTAATCTGCACGTAGTGAACTGGTCAAATAGTGTATTTTTAAACTGGCTGATAGGCGCATTAAGAGATTCTGGCCGTGCAAGTGATATCACATTAGAGTTGATGATCAGTGATTTTTATCAACATAAAGGTTATTTCGAGCAATTTTTCAGTTCATTGGCGCCGCTAGGAACTAACGTGGTGCTTGATCATGTGAATAAGCCATTGGATATGATTCAATTACAACGGCTACATAATGTTGTTGGTATCAAATTGGCATTTGAGCTCATTCATGGCATTAACAGCTGTGCAAAGCGGCGAGCTGTGGTGAAGAAAATAGTTGGACAAGCTAAAAAGCTTCAAGTGCCTGTTTATGCCGTAGGTGTAGAAACCCAAGATGAATTTAATTGTATCCAGCGTCTCGGTGTTGATGGGGCGCAGGGTTACTTCTTTAGTGCCCCCTTACTCGAGCTAGAAAATAGTTTAAATTAAGTGACGATAGCGCAGGCCATTGAGGCCTTGTAAGCCGCCGGTATGAATTGCAATAATGCGACTATGCTGTGGAAACTGATCCTGTTCAATCATTTGCCATAGACCATACATCATTTTGCCTGTATAGATTGGCTCCAATGGTAAGTGGTGATCAAGCGTCATGGTTTGACAAAAACTCCAAAGAGGAGCGGAAAACTTGCCGTAGCCGCCATCATGAAATTGAGTAAGGATATGCCAATTGGTGAGGTGTAAAGCGTCAGGGTTAAGAGAGGTAACCTCTTGATTTAAGTAGTCAGCATTTTTGAGTACCGCAAATCCCAACACCTTTGTTTCATTACGCACGCCTTGTAGAATACCTGCAAGCGTTCCGCCACTGCCAACTGCACAACACAGGTAATCACTGGGTGGAAGTGATTGCGCAAGTTCTTTACAACCTTGCAAGGCGAATTCATTGCTTCCCCCTTCAGGTATAATAAAAGCGGTTGGGAACTGACGCCTGAGCAGTTCAAGATAGTCAGCATCGTGGCGTTGTCGATACTCGACTCTGGTAACTGGGTGCAGCCCCACTTTACATGCTTTAGCAAAACGTATTGTGGGATTACCTAAATCAAGATGCGGACCCCTGACGATAAAGTGCGCAGGTATATTGAATAGTTTACTTGCCATGGCTGTGGCATAAAGGTGATTTGAAAATGCGCCGCCAAATGTGAGTAATGACTGACATTGCTGACGCTTTAACTCAATGAGGTTGTATTTGAGCTTTCGCCATTTATTGCCCTGTACAGTTGGGTGGAGTAAATCATCTCTTTTTACTTTTAGTTCGATTTTTTTGGCGCTTAATAATGGGTGCCTAATTGTTTGAAGAGGTGATTCTAAGTGGCTTGAAGTCTTCATTAGATTTTCGATTTATCTGTAAATACACGCATTGAGGTTATTATTTCATGAAAATGTGCTCAGAACACTGGTAAGTACGTGACTATTAGTTGTAAACTCAGATATTAATTGTGCAAGGCTTGTGTTTTACTTCGTAAGTACATAGCATTGAGCATTAAAACATCAAAAATAACAAAGACCAAAACAACTGCCGCTGTTGGGAATGGAATATATGCGAATTGCTCCTTTATCTCTTTTTGTCTCTGCCGCCTTATTGTCTGTAAGTGTTTGGGCACAAGATACTGCGACTGTGACAGCTATCGAGTCAGAGCGCTCCGAGAAACAAGCTGAGTTAGATAGATATACTCAGATATTAGACAAGCACGTGGCTGAAGAGGCCCGTTTACAATCGCAACTAGAATTGTTGAGGAGTAACTCGACAGATCTGGATAAAGAAAAAAATCAGGCACTTGATGCCATGAATGATTTATATCGTCGTCTTATTGATGATCCATCGATTGATATTTCATCTGCTCAGATGCGATATCAACAGTCTGTTGCTGATCATAAAGCGAATAAAGAAGACATTGCGATGCAACTAGCGGCCATAGCATCGCACCGCAAGGACATTGAGCAAATTCGTGTTAGCAAGCATACCCTAATCAATACCCTCGCGAGTCTAAAAGATCAGCTCAGTACAGCGCGAGTTGAGCGACTTCGTAATGAATTTACAAGAGAGGGGACGCTTGAAGTTGAGCATACAATTAATTGTAAGCGCACAGAAACGTTAGCTGCATGTGAGCAAAGGGGCCAACAGTTAGGTTTACAAAAAGCAACTAAGCGTTTTATTGATCAGATATTTGCAAACTTAACGGAACAGCGAATTGTTGAGCCGAAACGTCATTTGGCAGGCGCACAAGTACAGGTTGTTAGCAGTCATGTGGTAGGCAGTGCATTTAGTGGCCAAGGTAACTACAGTGTCAATTTAAGTGTGACAATGCGCGGTGACGTCAATAATAGCCGCCTTTGTGGCTTGTTAGCACTGGACAATCGCTTTTGTAGCGAGTACGGCACGCCACTATCTGTAGGATATCAAGCAAGTTATCCAACTACATTCAGTGATAGTCAGTTAACATTTAAAGATGAACTAGATAAACCTAAACCCAGTGTACCCAGCGTTACGGCAATGCAGCCGAAAACTGAAATTAAATCCCAAATCATTCAGCAATCACCACAAGATAGACAAGTTGACCTGACCTTAAGGTCAAATGTGTATGATGATGAAGTCTTCATAGATGGTGTGAGCTATGGTTCTACTAAGCTTGTTGTGAGTGTTCCTCTGGGCTCTTATGACATAGAGATCCGAAAGCTTGGATATGAATCTTATAAGGCAAGAGTTGACGTGCGCCGTGCACGAACGATAAATGCTAAGTTGATAAAAAAGCCTGAGTCGATTGCTGCACCGACACCACAAAGAGAGCAAGTTGAGCGACAAGCTACTGTACAAAAGTCAGTGACGCCCAACTTGGTTGAGAATAAAGTCGTTATTATCCCCGCGGGTTCATTCCAAATGGGTGATTTGACTGGAAATGGTCTCGCTAATGAGCGCCCAGTTGTAGAAAAAGTATTGAGTCATTCATATGCGATGCAAAGCAATGAGGTGACAGTTGCTGAATTTAGGCAATTCATTGTTAGTACGGGCTACCAAACAGAAGCTGAGAAAGGCAATGGCTGCGCACATTATAAAAATGGTGAGCCGATTTGGGAAAGCGAATATAACTGGAGTAAACCTGGTTTTGAGCAAGCTGAAAACTTTCCTGTGGTGTGTGTGACTTATGAAGATGCTAAAGCATATGCAAATTGGTTATCAGCAGAGCAAGGGATCCAATATCGTTTGCCTAATGAGGTCGAGTGGGAATACGCAGCACGAGCAGGCACCAGTTCAGAGTATCCTTGGGGCAATGAAATAGGTCGAGGTCTTGCAAACTGTGGATGGTGTGGTAGCGAGTGGTCAAATAAAAGTCCATCTCCAGTAGGCGAATTTTCACCAAATAACTATGGTTTGTATGATACCGTTGGCAATGTGTGGGAGTGGACGCAAAAACGCGCTTCTCAAGATGATGTCACGGTGCGCGGTGGTGCATGGAATTTTGCCCCTAGCTTGGCTAGAGTATCGACTCGCTTAGCGTTAGCGCCTGATTTTAGAGCTAATTATATTGGTTTTAGATTAGTTCGAGAAAGATAAATAATAATGCGCTTTGTTGGGCGCATTCAGTTAAAGTGCAGTTAGTACTTTGTATACTTAAATATTTCAGCCGCAGCGACAATTTCTGTGGTTTGGTTAAAAGAATTCTTTAAGGTTACCCAGCCTCATGTTTAAAAAACTACGTGGATTATTTTCAAATGACCTGTCTATTGATTTAGGCACGGCGAATACACTGATTTATGTAAAAGAAGAAGGTATCGTTTTAAATGAGCCTTCGGTGGTAGCGATTCGTCAGGAGAGAGCCGGTGGCCCGAAAAGTGTTGCTTCTGTCGGTACTGCTGCGAAGCAAATGCTGGGTAGAACACCTGGTAATATTAAAGCTATCAGACCGATGAAAGATGGGGTGATTGCAGATTTCTACGTGACGGAAAAAATGCTTCAGCATTTCATCAAACAAGTTCACAACAATAACTTCATGCGCCCAAGCCCACGTGTACTAATTTGTGTGCCATGTGGTGCTACACAAGTTGAAAAGCGTGCAATTCGTGAGTCGGCAATGGGTGCTGGCGCACGCGAAGTGTATTTGATTGAAGAACCAATGGCCGCTGCAATTGGTGCAGGTTTACCTGTGTCCGAAGCGACAGGCTCGATGGTTGTCGACATCGGTGGTGGTACTACTGAAGTTGCAATTATCTCTCTCAATGGTGTGGTTTATTCATCATCTGTACGTATTGGTGGTGATAAGTTTGATGAAGCAATTATTAACTATGTAAGGCGTAACTTTGGCAGTTTGATTGGCGAAGCAACCGCAGAGCACATTAAACATGAGATAGGCTCTGCATTTAAGAGTGAAACGCCGATTGAAATTGAAGTTCGTGGACGTAACTTGGCAGAAGGGGTGCCGCGTTCATTTACCTTGAACTCACATGAGATCCTTGAAGCTTTACAAGAGCCGTTAATGGGTATTGTGAGCGCCGTTATGGTTGCGCTAGAGCAGTCACCTCCTGAATTGGCATCTGATATCTCAGCACATGGTATGGTGTTAACAGGTGGTGGTGCGCTGTTAAAAGATTTAGATCGATTACTTATGGAAGAGACAGGGATCCCTGTTGTTGTGGCAGATGATCCACTTACGTGTGTTGCACGAGGTGGTGGTAAAGCGCTAGAGATGATAGATATGCACGGTGGCGATGTATTTAGTTACGACTGATGAATTTACTGTTTGTCCGAAGCATATCTTTACAACTGCGACTTACTGTCGCAGTTGTGCTTAGTATTGTCTTAATCATTGGTGATCGATATACCTCTGGTGGTACCTTTGTAAGAACCACGCTTAATACGCTCGTCAGCCCAGTTTTATACGCTGCAAATATTCCATATGAACTGTTTAATGTTGGTGCACAGAGCTTGCATACTCGCGATAGACTGCTCAGTGAAAATGAATTACTCAAGGCAAAGCAATTATTACAAAGCGAGCAGCTCCAGCAATATCAGTTTTTACTTAAAGAAAATACTGAACTTCGTGCACTCTTAGGCGCGTCTTCCCGTCAATCTCAGAGCCGTCAAATAGCACAAGTTTTGTCGGTTCGTTCGAATCGTTATAATCATCAGATCGTGATAAATAAAGGCACGATTGATGGCGTATCAGAAGGCCAAGCTGTTATTGATGAGTTGGGTTTAGTGGGCCAGCTAACGCATGTTGGTACCACTACGTCACGTGTTCTTTTGATGACAGACACTACTCATGCTACACCAGTTCGAATTTTGAGAAACGATGTCAGTATGGTTGTAGAAGGCATTGGAAAAATCAATCTAGTACAACTTGCACACGTATCTCATAGTCTAGATATTCGTATCGGTGATATTTTGGTTACGTCGGGGCTTGGCAGTCGTTTTCCCGAGGGCTACCCTGTGGCTGTGGTGACTGAAATTGATAGAGATGAAGGGTTGCCATTTGCCAAAGTATACGCTGAGCCAATAGCGCAGCTGGACAGGATCCGGCTTTTGGTCATCTTAGGGGAAAGCAGCGCAGAGGTTAATAATGAGTCGTAGTTTTTCTTTCATAACGTTTAGCGTTTTTCTCGCACTGTTCATGGCATTGATGCCATTGCCTTTTTCTTTAGAACCTTTTAGGCCGGATTGGGTCCTATTGGTATTGATGTATTGGTCGATTGCATTACCCCATCGTGTGAATATTGGCTGGGCTTGGTGTACAGGCTTAATCATGGATTTGGCGGTGGGTTCGCCTTTGGGCATTAACTCATTGACCTATTCTGTATGTATTTACATAACGGTCAGTAATTTTCAGAAGTTAAGAAATTTTTCATTGTGGCAGCAAGCGATGTTAATTGGCTTGTTTTTAGCGCTCTACCATTTATTGCAGTTTTGGTTAAATCACTTCTTGTTAGATATTTACTTTAACCCTGCATATTTATGGCCAGCATTGGTAGGCATGCTGTGTTGGCCTTGGATATTTCTCTTACTTAGAAAGTATCGCAGACACTTTAGGATCCGTTAATGGCAGTAAAATTATATTTAGCATCGGCCTCACCACGCCGTAAAGAGCTATTGAGTCAACTTGGCTATGTTTTTGAGCAATTTGCTGTCGATGCTGATGAAAGTGCGCTTCCGAATGAAGAACCACACGCATTGGTAGAGCGACTTGCACGTTTAAAGGCGCAAACTGGGATAAGTATCGGGCATGAAGATCGTCCCGTGTTAGGCAGCGATACGATTGTTGTTGCAGAGGGTAAAGCACTCGGAAAACCAGTAAATAAGGCCGATTTTATATCGATGATGACAAGGTTATCGGGTAAAACGCATCAGGTTATGACAGCAATTGCATTAGCTAACAGCGAAAAAGTAGTGAGTCAGACAGTTGTGACCGATGTGACATTTAAAGCGTTGTCAGATGATGAGATTGAACAGTATTGGTTGAGTGGAGAGCCTCAAGATAAAGCGGGTGGTTATGGTATTCAAGGCTTAGGTGGGCGATTCGTAACACAGCTCAAAGGTAGTTATTTTGCTGTAGTCGGACTACCTTTATATGAAACAGACGAATTAATTCAAGCATTTATGGCGGGCAGAGATGAGTAGCGAATTATTGATCAATGTGACACCCAGTGAAAGTCGCGTCGCACTAATTGAAAATGGTGTACTACAAGAAGTCCAAGTAGAACGCGTAGGTAACTTGGGCATTGTTGGCAATATTTATTTAGGTAAAGTGAGTCGAGTATTGCCAGGCATGCAGGCTGCATTTGTCGATATTGGGTTAGAAAAAGCGGCTTTTTTGCATGCCTCAGATATTGTAAGCAGCGCGTCTATCGAAGAAGCTGTTGACGATCAACCAATAAAAAAAGTTCAAGATATCAGGGAGTTGGTAAAGCAGGGCCAGTTTATAATGGTCCAAGTGGTAAAAGATCCTATTGGCACCAAAGGGGCACGTTTAACTACTGATATCACTATCCCATCACGTTATTTAGTTTTTATGCCAGATGCGACACATGTGGGTGTGAGCCAAAGAATAGAAACCGAGGAAGAGCGAGACAGACTGAAGCATATTGTTGCGGAATATAACGATGAAAATGGTGGTTTTATTGTGCGTACGGCAGCCGAAGGGGCTGCGGAAGCTGAATTAAAGCACGATGCTGAGTTCTTAAAAAAACTGTGGCAAAAAATTATCAATAAACGTAGAAAAACCAGTAAGGCGAGTATCTTACATGAAGATTTAACCCTGGCTTTTCGTACTTTACGGGATTATGTCGGCGAAGATATGGAACGCATCCGAGTTGACTCTAAGCTTACTTATCAGCAGCTTAAGACTTTTACAGAAGAATTTGTCCCTCAGCTTTCTGAAACGCTTGAATACTATCCTGGAGAACGCCCCATCTTCGACTTGTTTGATGTTGAAGCTGAAATTCAAAAAGCATTGCACCGTAAAGTTGAGCTTAAGTCAGGTGGTTACTTAATTATTGATCAAACGGAAGCTATGACGACCGTTGATGTTAATACTGGTGCTTTTGTCGGACATAGAAATCTTGAAGAAACTATTTTTAATACCAATGTAGAAGCGACATCGGCCATTGCGCGTCAGCTTAGGTTAAGGAATCTAGGCGGTATTATTATTATTGATTTTATTGATATGGTTTCAGATGAGCATAAACGCCGTGTGTTGCATTCACTGGAAGCTGCACTGGCAAAAGATCGCGCTAAAGCGAATATTAACGGGCTATCCGCACTCGGCCTTGTAGAAATGACGCGTAAGCGTACCAGAGAAAGTTTAGAGCACATCCTATGTGATGTCTGTCCTTCATGTTCTGGTAGAGGGTCGTTGAAAACAGTTGAAACGGTCTGTTATGAGATATTACGTGAAATTGTGCGGGTAAACCGCGCATATGAAGCAGATAAATTTATGGTATATGCGTCTGCGGCGGTGAGTGAAGCATTGGTGAATGATGAATATCATAATTTGGCAGAACTTGAATTGTTTATCGGAAAACAAGTGAGTATCCAAACTGAAAACTTGTACAGCCAAGAGCAGTTTGATGTGGTAATGATGTAGGCCGATATGCACCCCAAAACAATTTGCTTTTTTTGTATTCGAAAGGTGTGGCAGATTTTCGCTGTTACCTTGGTAATCGTGGCAGTTTTGGTTTCTCTTTTGAAACTGAGCCTTCCCTATGCCAATGACTACAAAGCCAGCATTGAATCTTTAATTTATCGTCAACTTAATGTCGAATTAAGTATTGGCTCAATCAGTGCCAGCTGGCAGGGGAGTGGACCTGCGCTGGTACTTGAAAATGTGAGTTTTGAAGATAATCAAAATGCACCTATCTCCTTGTATATTGATAATACCAGCTTGCAAGTGAATGTGGTGCAGTCTCTTAGACAGTGGCAATTGGTATCAAACTATTTTGTACTTGATGGGTTCAAAGCTAATATCCACTTAGACAGACTTAACTTGGCTGAAAGTTCAGGTGAATTTGAGCAGCAAGCTTTACTGGAAGGCTTATTTCTAGGTGAGACCGGCCACTTTGCAGTTCAAAACAGTGAAATAAAATTATTTCTTGAACAAGAAAAGCATCACAAGGTGCTAGTTCGAGACATGGTTTGGCAAAATAGCGCCAATGCTCACCATGGCGAGGGGCGGTTAATTTTTCCAAGTCTCTCTCAAGGAAGCTTGAATACACGAGTCAAACTCTCAGGAGAAACCTTGCATGAGATCACAGGTGATATTTATCTACAAGCTCGTGATCTGAATGTTTTGGACCTTATTGATGAACACTTAGATGATGATTATCGTAACTTGAGTGCGAGCATTAACGGTCAGCTTTGGGGGCAGTTGGAGCAGGGTAAATTACGGGATATTTTGATTGAAGTACAGCCAAGCTATGTCACTTGGCTAGACAGCAGCCAGTCAAATAAATTGGGGCTGGAAGCTGGTCAAGTACGCCTTGTACCAATCGGAAAAGATTGGTCGCTGTCAAGTTCTGAATTTTTATTTAGCAGCAATGGTCATGAATACCCGCCAATGCATTTTCAGGGACTGTGGTCTAATTCAGACACTACTTTTTGGATACAACAGTTCAATTTAGAACCTATTGCCCACGCTTTAGCATTAACGCATTACAATTGGGCTAAAGGCATTGAACAGAGTCAATTTCAAGGAGTATTGAGTAAAGCAAAACTGTCTTTCAGTGACAGTGATGGGACAACGGCCTGGGGGGCGTTTAAAAATATAGGTTGGCAAGAAAGTGACAAAGTCCCTGGGCTTAAAGGACTTGATCTGGAATTCAACTGGCAAAAGGAGCGCGGTGTTGTCAGTGTCAGTGCGCATCAGCAGCAACTTGTGACTGGATCGCGTTTTATAGCACCCATTGATATTGATGAACTCAATGGTGATATTCATTTTTGGCAGGATAAGCAAGATAATTGGCATGTTAATTCGGACAATTTATGGGTCAGTAACAAGCAAATTGCTGTGGCACTTGAGTTTCATACACGATTGTTCGAATTCCCTGAACTAGATTTATATGCGGAGGCATTTGCCAAAGATGCTGCTATTGCAGGCCATTATTTTCCACTCGATTTAATGCACGGTAATCTCGTTGAGTATTTAGATCGTGGGATCATTGCTGGCGAAGATGTCCGTGCCCAAGTATTGTTATCAGGACCGTTAAGTGCGTTCCCATTTCGTGATAAACAGGGACAATTTGAGGTATTGGCGAAGATACATGGTGCGGAATTTTTGTTTGCACCCGATTGGCAAAGCGTTAAAGAGGCGGCAGTTGAGCTACACTTCCACAATGAACGCATGGACATCTTAGCTACTTCAGGCAAGCTGTCTAATCAGACCATAACCGGTGAAGTGCTCGTAAGTTTACCTGACCTAGAACAAGCTGATAATCTGTACGTCAAGATCAAGCAACAAACAGAGGCTGCCAGTTTAAAAGACTTTTTCGCAGATAGCCCCATTGCAGATCCTTTAGTCAATGTTTTGGAAGTTGTGCAAGGGCAAGGGCTTGCTCAGGGCGATATCGCACTTGATATAGATCTTAAAGATCTGAATGTGATTGCTAAAGGTAATGTACTACTGAACAACAACCGCGTTTATTTAAGTAAGCCGGGCATGCAGCTTGACAACGTGACCGGTGAGCTCGTTTTTCAAGACGATGAAATCAAGCTCATGAATGCGAAAGCAACTTGGCTGCAAATGCCTATCGACTTCTCGGTGATGGGCAGTGGTGATAAACAAGGCTATGAGGTGAATGTGCAAACATCATTGCTTGCTAATAGTGAAGCTTTATTGCCGCATGGCACTGGCCTGATGGATGGGTTTATTGCCGGTACTACTGTGCTAGATACCAATTTGGCATTGAATTTTACCGAGCAGGGGTTTAATTATTTGGCGAGCTTTAGCTCTGATCTGAGCGGTACTGCTGTGACACTGCCCGCGCCGTATAACAAGTTAGCACAGGCGAAGGGAAAGTTAATTGGTGAGGTGAGAGGAGATGATATTTCTAACCTGATCACAGCCAATGTTAACGATCTACTCTATTTCAACGGTATTTTAGACAATCAAAGTGGCCGGTTTGAAAAAGCACACCTAGTTATCAGCAAGCAGAATCGGGGATTAGACAGACCGGGTTTCTCCGTGACCATTGACCAAGATGAATTGCAACTCGATAACTGGTTTGAATTTCTCGATAGAGTTATTGAACAAACTACAGGCTCCACTGAGCAAACCCAAAGCTTATTACCCCAATTTAGTGAAATACGTGCAAACTTAGGTCAGCTGCACATCGGCAATATCCTATTCAACGATATTGAAATGCAGATGAAGCCAGACAGTGACGGGTTTGAAATGCGTTTGAACGGCAAAGAGCTTAGGGCACAAGTACTGCTGCCCAGTCAAGATACAAACCCTATTCGTGTGCAAGCGGACTATCTGCGGGTTAATACTCAACAGACAGAAGCAACGGAAAAACCCAAAGCGCATACAGGAGGCGATGAGTGGTTAGTCAATCTCCCTGCCATAGAGTTTGGCTGTGATGATTGTCGTATTAATCAATATCAATTAGATAGGGTGAACCTAGCATTTTCGGGAAATGGCGAACAACTGATAATCAGCAATCTTAATGTTGATAAAGGCACACATACTCTTTCGGCGAAAGGCAGTTGGCAAGATGGCGTATCGCAAATTAATGGCAATTTAAGCAGTGCGGATTTTGGCGATTTAATGGAAGAGTTTGATATTACTTCCACCGTTAAGGACTCTCAAGCGAATATTGATTTCGATCTAAATTGGCGCGCAGCACCGTATGACTTCGATTGGGAAACATTGGGTGGGGAGATCCAGTGGCAACTTGGTGAAGGGCATTTAACAGACATCAGTGACCAAGGAGCACGTGTTTTTTCATTACTGAGTTTGGACTCATTGGTTCGAAAACTAAAACTAGATTTTCGAGATGTGTTTGCTAAAGGCTTTTTCTATAATCAGATGGAAGGCAGCTTGCAAATAGATAATGGCGTTGCGTATACACAGGACACAAAAATGGATGGTGTACCTGCTGACCTGAGCATTACCGGGTATGTCAATTTAAAGACCCATGAAATCAATTATGATTTAGCAATTGCACCACAAGTTACTTCCAGTTTACCGGTCATTGTGGGTTGGATGGTGAATCCTGTGACAGGGCTTGCGGCGTTAGCAATTGATAAAGTGATCCATTCTGCTCGAGTTATATCTGAAATTAACTTCAAGGTGACAGGTACGATGCAAGAACCTGTTGTGACAGAGGTTGACCGTAAGAGTCGAGAGGTGACTATACCTGGTGTTGCAGCGCCTGAGGAACCAAACCTAGCCCCTTCATCCCAAAAACAAGACGCCAATCAAGGTGAACAGGACAAGCCTGAACAAGTGGACTCCTCATCACCTTCTTCTTTGAAACTCAAAGAAGGAAAGCAAGATGGTGAGGGGCAAAAAAGTACAGAAAACTTAGGCATAAAGCCATCAATTGAAGCGCCAGAACAACCTGTAAAAAAGGATACTCAGGTTAGCGATGAGCTCAATAAACACACCGATATTGTCCTTTAAGTTAGATACTTACGCTGGAGTGGAAGCAATATGATGGTAGCAAAACAGGCGAATGTAGCTGTTATCCCGATGTGTTCAAACATTGCCCCTGAGGATAACTTTACATATTTGACTCAGCAACTCGATGCAATACGTGTTGAGCGCCCAACTTTAGTGTGCTTGCCTGAAGCTTGGTTGGCATTTTGCGCAAATGGAAGTGATACGTTTAACGTGGCAAAATCCAGTGATTTATGGATAGATAAAATCGCTAAGCTTTGCAAAGAGAAAGGTATTTGGCTGAGCGCAGGCACAATCCCTATTCAAGCAACTAGTCGTAAATATTATGCAGCTAGCTGCTTGTTTAATGACCAGGGCCAGTTAGTCGCTCAGTATAATAAAATTCACTTATTTGATGCTGATGTCAGCGACAAATCTAAACGCTATAGAGAATCTGACTTTACTGAAGCTGGCAGTCAAGTTGTTGTTGTAGATAGCCCCTTTGGTAGACTAGGCTTAAGTGTGTGTTATGACATGCGCTTTGCTGGTCTATATCAAGTTCAACGTGAACAGCAAGCGAATATCTTATTGGTGCCTAGTGCATTTACCACGGTAACGGGTAAAGCGCATTGGTTACCATTACTGCAGGCCAGAGCAATTGAAACACAGTGTTTTGTTATTGCTGCGGCCCAAGTCGGGTTGCACCAAAATGGACGAGAAACATATGGACACAGTGTGATTATTTCTCCATGGGGAGAGGTGTTGGATGATAGTATGTTATCTTTGCAGCCTATTCAAAGACAGTTAGATTTTACCGAGCTGTATGATATTAGGCATACGATGCCTGTATTCAAGCACAATCGATTTAAGAGCAATATGATATGAATCAAGTTGAAAAAAGCTTGTTAGCTGATAGTCAGTTAACTAGAGAGCAGCTGGAACAAACACTTAATTATATCCATCAGTACAATGTGGATTATTCCGACTTGTATTTTCAATCCAGTTACAATGAAACTTGGGTGCTTGAAGATGGCAACATCAAAGAGGGCAGCTATAACATTGAGCGGGGCGTTGGTGTTAGGGCCGTAAGTGGTGAGCAAACTGGGTTTAGCTACTCAGATGCAATTAATTTAGAGGCCATCAACCAAGCTGCGGAAGCTGCTAGGTCGATTGCACAGCAAGGTGAATCAAAAACAGTGCAGGTCTTTACTGACGTCAAAGCGCCAATACAGTTCCAACCTGTTCAACCTTTATTGAGTATGAGTGACGAAGAGAAGATCACCTTGCTCAGAGAAGTGGACAGTGCGATTAGGGAACTTGCACCCGATGCACAGCAAGTGGTGTGCTCAATTGCAGCGGTATATGAAGAAGTTTTAATCGCAGCAAGTGACGGTACTTTTGCAACTGATATCCGTCCCTTAGTTCGGCTAAATTGCTCTGTGCTGCTTGAGAATAACGGCCGAAGAGAGCGTGGTAGTGCAGGGGGGGGCGCACGTTTAGACTACGGCTATTTTAAAGAGTTAGAAGACGGTCAACCGCGCTGGATGAGCTATGCAATAGAAGCGGTCAGGCAAGCGCGTGTTAATTTAACCGCGATTGATGCACCTGCAGGCACCATGCCTGTCGTGTTGGGATCGGGCTGGCCAGGTGTGCTGCTACATGAAGCCGTCGGTCATGGTCTGGAAGGTGACTTTAATCGTAAAGGTGCCTCTGCTTTTAGTGGCCGAGTGGGTGAGCAAGTTGCATCTTCACTGTGCACGGTGGTAGATGATGGTACGATGGCAAATCGTCGCGGCTCATTGAATATTGATGATGAAGGCACGCCTGCCGGATATAATGTGCTGATTGAAAACGGCATTCTAAAAGGTTATATGCAGGACAAGATGAATGCGCGTCTAATGGACGCACAGCCAACCGGCAATGCACGTAGAGAGTCTTTTGCACATCTCCCTATGCCAAGAATGACCAATACTTATATGTTGGCAGGAGAGAGCACTCAGCAGGAAATTATCAGCTCAGTGAAAAAAGGGATATTTGCGAGCAATTTTGGCGGTGGTCAAGTTGATATCACATCAGGCAAATTTGTGTTCTCGGCATCAGAAGCGTATTTAATTGAAGATGGTAAAGTAACACAGCCAATTAAAGGTGCCACTTTGATCGGTAATGGCCCAGAAGCCATGCAGCAGATCTCTATGGTTGGCAACGATTTATCATTAGATAGAGGCGTCGGTGTATGTGGCAAAGATGGTCAAAGTGTCCCTGTTGGGGTAGGTCAACCAAGTCTTAAGATTGATCAACTTACTGTGGGTGGCACAGCTTAACCGCCAATAAAGAGTAGGGGAGGCGTGACTCCCCTCACATAACCGACTAAGGTAAGATTGCTTCTTTTAGATATTGGAATAACTCTTTATACCCTTTGGCTGGCTTTTCCGCTTTCAATTCTTTATTTGCTTGACGAACCAATTGGCGTAACTTTTGGCGTTCCATTGTTGGATGTTCTTCAAGTAACTCATTAATTTTGCTGTCACCCAATTTTAGTACGTCATCACGGACTCTTTCGACCTGACCAAGTAACACTTCAGCTTGATTATTTCTGTTTAGTAACATATCTAAAGCGGTTTGAAGTTGCTCAACATTCTCTGTGGTACGCAGCACTTTAGCGATGTAGTTCATATGGCGGCGGTATGCATCGTGTTTGCCACGAATTTTATCTGCAAGAGCCATGGCTTCAACGAGCTCGTTGGTAAGTGGGAGTTTCTCTCGTTGTTTTTTACCTAGTTCGGCAATATCAACTCCTAGTTGTTGGTATTGCTGCGCATCTCGCTTCAACTCACTCTTTGAAACATAGATGATTTCTTCGTCGTCGACGTTGTGATCTGGTTTTTTTGCCATGATATTAGGCCATTTAATATTACAATATTATTGATTATACCAAGAAGCGCAGAAAAATATCGCTATAGTGAGGTCATTCGTAATCTATCTCAGCGAAATTGTATGTCCTGTGTTAGGATTGAAGAGTTTACAAGCATTTGGAAAAGCAACATGAATGATAACCAAACTGGTTCTATAAACCATCAAATCGACGAAGTGAAATATGCCGTCTCTGAAGTATTAACGATGGCTTCTGAATTAGGCGCAACTTCTGCTGAAGCGGCAATGAGTCGTACCTCAGGACTGTCTGTAAGCACTCGAATGGGTGAAGTTGATACGATTGAGTTTAACCAAGACGGCAGTTTGGGGATCAGTGTGTATGTCGGTAATCATAAAGGGTCGGCTTCTACAGCTGACCTTAGTCAGCAGGCTTTACGTTCAGTGGTAAAAAAAGCCATTGAAATTGCAAAATACACGGCGGATGATGAGTGTAATGGGCTGGCTGATAAAGTGCTTATGGCAACAGATATTCCTGATCTGGATCTTCATCACCCTTGGGATTTGTCTCCACAAAAAGCGATTGAATATTGTATTGAAGCCGAAAAATCAGCTTTGGAGTTTGATGAGCGTATTGTGAATTCAGATGGGGCGAGCTTGGCTTCTCATCAGGGGCTAAGGGTCTATGGTAATAGCCATGGTTTTTTAGCGGG
The DNA here is from genome assembly GCF_001750165.1 of Pseudoalteromonas luteoviolacea. Classification (NCBI taxonomy): domain Bacteria; kingdom Pseudomonadati; phylum Pseudomonadota; class Gammaproteobacteria; order Alteromonadales; family Pseudoalteromonadaceae; genus Pseudoalteromonas; species Pseudoalteromonas luteoviolacea. Next base: position 4,429,175 of record NZ_CP015411.1, on the reverse strand, counting down.
TTTTCCTCGTTCTCGACATACTTTAAGTACCATGGTGATTGGTCAAGAAGGCGACATGATGCAACGAGACTCGGCCTTCAGCATAGCTAGAAAACATGACAAATTAAAAGATCCGCGAGCGATTGGCATTGAAGCTGCGGAGTCGACACTCGCAAAACTTAATAGTCAAAAGCTGTCAACAATGAAAGTACCTGTTGTTTTTCGTTCTGATATCGCGAATAGCTTATTTGGACATTTGGTTTCGGCGATTGGCGGTGGTGCTTTATACCGCAAATCGAGCTTTTTACTCGATACACTTGGTAAGCAAATTTTTAATCCTTGTGTCTCTATTCAAGAAAGGCCACATCTGTTACAAGGGTTGGCCTCAACACCTTTTGATAGTGAAGGCGTTTATACTCAAGACAGAGATATTATTGTAGGTGGAGAGCTGCAAACGTATTTAATGGCTAGTTATGCGGCGAGAAAAATGGGTATGCATGCGACAGGTCATGCTGGTGGGATCCACAACTGGTTAGTGAACAAGACGCATGACGATCTCAACGCCATACTCAATGAAATGGGCACAGGCTTATTAGTCACGGAGTTGATGGGGCAAGGGGTTAATACTGTAACTGGTGATTATTCTCGCGGCGCTGCGGGTTTCTGGGTTGAAAATGGTGACATACAGTATCCGGTGAGTGAAATTACCATCGCTGGCAATTTAAAAGATATGTTCCAAAATATTCAAGCAATCGGAGGGGATATTGAATTACGCGGTGCGGTTCAAACAGGTTCAATCTTGATTGAAAACATGCAGGTTGCCGGTGAATAATCTCCAACTGACTAAGTTACTCTGAGCATAGCTCAGAGTAAAAACCAAGTAGCCGTTCCTAGGAAAGCGAAAATACCGACAATATCCGTGACTGTGGTTAGCACAACGCTTCCAGCGAGCGCTGGATCTATCTTCATACGTTTTAATATCAAAGGAATACTGGCACCAGCTATCCCCGCTGCGACTAAGTTCATAAACATAGCAAAGGCGATGACTGCGCCAAGTTTAAAATCCCATTGCCATAGTGCTACTACGCCCGCTATTAACAGAGACCACAACACGCCATTTAATGCACCGATAGCAAGCTCTTTTCCTAACAGAAACTTTTGGTTAGTTTGATTGACATGGCCAAGTGCTATACCACGGATCACCAAAGTCAAAGTTTGGCTGCCCGCCACGCCACCCATGCTTGGCACTATGCCATTAAGCACAGCTAAAATTGGAAGTATATCTAGGGTACTCTCGAAAAAGCTAGCGACAAAGGCTGCGAGCAAAGCTGTGAGTAGGTTAATACCAAGCCAAATTGAACGCCTTTGACTACTTTTCATAACTGGCGCAAAGGTGTCCTCCTCATCCTCTAAACCAGCCATGCTCATTAAACTGTGTTCAGCATCTTCTCTGATGACATCAACGATATCATCAATGGTGATCCGACCGAGCAGCTGAGTATGATCATCGACAACAGGCGCAGAGATCCAATTATGACGCTCGAATAGTTGCGCGACTTCACTCTCAGGCATAGTAACGGGAATGGTTTCTCGTTCTTCATTCATAAGCTCTTGAACGAGCTTGTCAGGTGGGTTGGTTAATAAAATGCCAATTGATAAAGACCCCAAAAAGCGGTTTTCTTTATCTACGACATAGAGGTCGTCAGTACCTTGCGGTAACTCTTCTTTTAGCCTTAAGTATCTTAATACGACATCCAAACTGACATCAGGACGAATGGTGATGGTATCGCCATTCATTAACGCGCCGGCAGAGCCTTCATTGTAAGATAAAGCGAGCGTAGCACGTGCCCGATCTTGGCTGTCCATTGCGCTAATGACGTCTTGATAGATGGGCACAGGTAAGCTTCTGAGCACTTCTCCCAGGTCATCATCATCCATATCTTCAGTGGCTGCCGCGATAAGTTCCGGCTCCATCTTGGCAATAATACTTAATCGGACGTCTTCTGATAGTTCTTCGAGTACATCACCTTGTATATCTGGGTCAACTAATTGCCAGAGTGTCGTCCTTATTTTGTGTGGTGAGGACTCGAGTAAAAGTGCGGTGTCACAAGGAGGGATCTCAGCAAGTGTTTGTCTAACTTGAACAAACTGTCCACTGTTTATTGCTTTGGTTACTTGTTGTAATTGTTCCAGTGTATAGTCTTGTTCAAAAACGTCAGGCATAGGCTTCCAAATTTCAAATTAAAGAAAACATGATAGTGAGTTATGAGCCGTTATAGGAGGCTACTTTGTTTTATTTAGTGCTTTTCTAGCGTGTAACTAAGGCCTTCCAGTAAACTGATCTTTATCTCGGTTGCATGCTCTATTGAAGCTGAAGACCTTCAATTATTGCTACATATAATAGTGTAATAGAAAAAATTATATAATGATTATAGCTGCTTAATTTAAATGTAACTTATGACATTTTAGTGTAATCACAGGCATCCTGTGCATAGAAAGTATTGTAATGGCAATTAAGATAGCGCCTATACGCTATTCGTCCTCATGGAATTTATTTTCTATAAGGTTTCCTATTGCTATTAGGGCATCATGCGCATCTGGACCTGTACACGTGACTTTAACTTCTTTGCCTTGACTACTTTCTAACAGAAGTAAAGCGAGTACGCTATCACCTGGCGCACTTTTTTCTCCTTGATAGAGTGTAATATCCGCATCGAACTGGGTGGAGAGTTGTGCCAATACCGTTGCAGCTCTTGCATGTAATCCCAATTTATTCTTTATTAGAAAAAGGCCTTGATGCGATTGAGTCATTGTTCTTGCTCTCGGTGGCGAATTTTCACATTAGAATGTGTTCTTTGAAAACGCTCACCAAGAGTTTGAGCTAAGTAAACTGAGCGGTGTTGGCCACCGGTACATCCAATAGCAATCGTTAAATAGCTGCGATTATTGCGCTCTAAATGGGGGAGCCAAGTTTGCATAAATGTCTGAATTTGCCATATAAATTTTTGTACTATGCTATGGCTAGATAAATAGTCGACAACTGGTTGGTCTAAACCCGTTAACGGCTTTAGCTCAGGCTCCCAATGTGGGTTGGGTAAAAAACGTGCATCAAAAACGTAGTCAGCCTCTTTTGGAATACCATGTTTAAAGCCAAAAGATTCGAATGTGATTATTAGCTGTTTGTCTTTTTGACCCAATATTTTCTCACGAACACTTTCAGCTAATTGATGCACACTTAAATCCGTTGTATCTATGGTTACATCGGCTCGTCGGATCAATACTTCGAGCAAATTCTTTTCTTGTTTAATAGCTAAATCAAGCGGAAGGTCATTTAATGACAGGGGGTGTAATCGGCGAGTTTCTGAAAAACGCTTAATCAGTGTTTGGTCGTCACAGTCTAGATAAAATACCTGTGGCTTCGCAAATCCAGGTAAGTACTCTAAAATATCGTGAAATTCTTGTTGTTCTTTTGGTAGGTTTCTCACGTCGATACTGACGGCGATTTTGTTATAACTGTCAGAAACACTGCGAACCAATGCAGGTAAGAGATTGACCGGAATATTATCAGCGCAGTAATAACCTAAGTCTTCCAATACTCTTAATGCAACAGATTTACCTGAGCCAGAACGGCCACTGATAATTATGAGCTCCACGGTTAATTCCTATTATTTATCAAACTCAACAAGGACTTGGTAAAGCTCGTTGTCGTTACTCGCTTGCCTAAGTCGCTTACAAAAATGTTTATCATTTAGTTTACCAGCGATACTTGCTAAGGTCTCTAAATGTTGTTTATTTTCACCATCTGGTACGATGAGTGCTACAAATATGTCTACACTGCGATCATCATAAGCGTCAAAAGGAATAGCCTGTTGATTTACGAGTAAAATGGCAACAACGTCATTGAGACCTGATAACCGGCCATGGGGAATAGCAATGCCTTTACCTATGCCTGTGCTACCTAATTTTTCGCGATTGAGGAGAGCTTCAAGAATATCGTGCTGATTGGCGTTTGGAATTTTTTGTTGAGCCAGTTCACTGATATATTGGAGTATTCTTTTTTTACTATTAAAAAGGACCGCAGCTTTGCTACAGTCCTCGGAAATTAGTGTGCTAAGTTTCATGATTAGTGTCGAGTTAGCTTCTCTTTATGTTTAATGACTTGCCTATCCAGTTTATCAATTAAGCCGTCTATGGCTGCGTACATGTCTCTATGTTCTGTTGAAGCGAAAAGCTCGCCTCCATTAACATGTAACGTCGCTTCTGCTTTTTGTATGAGTTTCTCGACATCTAAGATTACATGTACATTGTTTATGTGATCAAAATGCCTTTCTAGCTTCGCAAACTTACTTGTTACGTAGTCTCTTAATGAATCGGTAATTTCTACATGGCGACCAGTTAAATTTAGTTGCATAAGCATTTTTCCTTCTTTTGTTACGTCTAAATCAAGCTTTTACGTTGATTAGACGGTGGAATAGCCAAAGACTCTCGGTATTTGGCAATAGTACGTCTTGCCACCTTAATACCTTGATCTGCTAATACATCTGCAATTTTACTATCACTTAAAGGCTTAGCTGAGTTTTCTGCAGCGATTAGCTTTTTGATGAGCGCTCGAATTGCTGTCGAAGAGCATTCACCACCGTTCTCGGTACTAACATGGCTCGAGAAGAAGTATTTCAATTCATAAATGCCGCGAGGCGTGTGCATATATTTTTGCGTTGTTACCCGAGAAATTGTCGACTCGTGCATATCAACCATTTCAGCAACATCATTGAGTACCATAGGTCTCATTGCCTCAGGGCCATGTTCAAAGAATGCCTGTTGTTGTTGAACAATGCAATTAGTAACTTTCATTAAAGTTTCATTTCTGCTTTCTAAGCTTTTAATAAACCATTTGGCTTCTTGTAAATGTGAGCGAATAAACTGACTGTCACTGCTGGATTTTACCGAGCGTGACATCGCTGCATAGTGATCATTCACTCTGATTTTAGGCATCGAATCAGGGTTTAGTTCAACGACCCAGCGACCTTTTATCTTTTTAACAGAGACATCAGGTATCACATAATCAGCCTCTTCTTGCACAATACTGGCAGCTGGCTTGGGGTTTAAACTGTGAATTAACGTCATCACTTCTTTAAGCTCGCCTTCTTTGAGCTTTGTTTTCTTCATGATAGTACGATAATCACGATTTGCTAATAGATCGATGTGCTCATCAATGACCTGTTTAGTTTGCTCGAGCCAAGGAGTATCAGATGCAAACTGATTTAATTGAACAATCAGGCATTCCTGAAGGCTGCGAGCGGCGATACCAACAGGATCAAACAGTTGAATCCGCTTCAATACGGCTTCAATTTCATCGAGCTCAATAAGCTCTTGGTCATTGTCTTTGTTTAAGCTCTCTAGAATATCCTCACAAGAGACGGTTAAAATACCTGAATCATCAACCCCCTCAACAATAGACAGCGCAATAAGTCGGTCTGTCGCACTAAAAGGTGTTAATTCTAATTGCCACATCAAATACTCTTGAAGGCTTTCGGTTGTTTGACCTTGATAGACACTTTCATCTTCAGGCATAGGCCCAGACGAGCTTACAGGCGCAGCGCTGATATATTCATCCCATGTGACATCCATTGCCATCTCATCACTGAGTGTCTCTTTATTGAGTGCCGTGTCTGTGTCTTGCTCATAATCACTGAGCTGCGTTTCTACCTGTTCTTCAGTATTTGATTCCGATTTATCCGTTGTTTGTGCCTGTTCATGGGTTTTATCTAGACCATTTTCAAAAGACTCTTGTTCGTTTTCTTCTACTTCCAATAAAGGATTGCTGTCCAGTGCTTCTTGAATTTCTTGCTGGAGGTCTAATGTGCTCAGTTGCAGCAAGCGGATTGCTTGTTGCAATTGTGGTGTCATTGTTAATTGCTGCCCCATGCGCAGCTGTAGCGATTGCCTCATGTATCTCTAACAATCCTTTTCGTTGTTACGCTTGTTCTTAACTATAGCCTGAATTGTTCGCCTAAGTAGACATCTCGAACGGTTTGATCCGCTAAAACATGTTCAGGGCTACCTGAAGCAATTAATTCGCCATGGGAAACAATATATGCCTTCTCACATACATCTAATGTTTCACGTACATTGTGATCTGTGATCAAAACGCCGATCCCACGGTTTTTTAAATGCTCAATAATTTTCTTTATATCTAACACTGAAATGGGATCAACGCCAGCAAAAGGCTCATCTAATAGAATAAATTTTGGATCAGCGGCTAAAGCGCGAGCAATTTCAACGCGACGACGCTCACCACCAGAGAGTGCCATACCTAAGCTTGAACGAATATGTTGAATGTTAAATTCATCAAGTAATTCATTTAATATTCTTTCGCGTTCAATCTTGTTGAGGTCTTTTCTCGTTTCAAGGATCGCCATTAAATTTTGATAGACGGTTAACTTTCTAAAGATTGAAGATTCTTGTGGTAAATAACCAATACCTAAACGGGCTCTGCTGTGCATTGGCAGTAGCGTAATGTCCTGCTCGTCAATATGAATAGCGCCCTTATCGCTGGGGACTAGGCCGACAATCATATAAAACGTAGTTGTTTTACCGGCACCATTTGGGCCCAGTAAACCAACAATGCTACCTGCTTCAACACTTAGCTCAACATTCTTTACTACTTGCCTGCCTTTGTAACTTTTGGCCAGTGCCGTCGCTTTTAGTGTACTCACTGTGGCTCCTTGGTTCCGTCTTGCTCTTTTTCAACTGGGAGTAAAACAGTTCTTACACGTTTACCTTCTTCATTTGCCTTTTGCGCACTAATTAATTGCTTTTCCATATCATAGAGGATCTCTTGGGCAGAAATCTTCTGACCGGATTGACTAATTTCTGCATTACCTTTGATGGTCAATAATCGATTCGCGACGTCGTAGCGGACCTCATTTGCACTGGCTTTCAATAAACTACCGTCAGTTTGTCGTTCTTGGAAAATTGCCGGAGAGCCTGTTGCTACTAATAATTGTTTGTTTTCGCCGAGGTCTTCTCTGCGGTGCACCTCAAGTCTGTCGGCAAAAATTTTTCTTTGGCCATGAATAATTTCTACGTTTTCTTCAAAAACGCCAATATTAGTTTGTAGTTGCGCTTGTTGTTTTCCCGAACTGATGATGACTTGCTCAGGGTTATTATTAGCGAACACGCTTGGCGAAAGTAGCCCTATGGCACAAGTTAATAGTATGGTTGCACTTAATTTATTGCTTATCATAAATCGTTTCAGTGTGGTTGATTAGTTCAATAACCTCAATATTGAGATCGGCGATTAGCCCTTTACCTGTAATGGTTACATTAGGCCCTGTTATGATCACGGGTTGTTCTGAGCGCATCATCCGGTTCGTAATTTCAAGCCGGAGGTTGTCTGCATCTATGTGCGTGATCATAGCTGCATCATTTAAATTGGTTGCTTTAACATTGCCTTCTAAAATCAAAGTATCATTTTCATACAAAGTCGCTTCATTGGCAGTGAGCTGCCAATTGTGCTGTCCATTATGTAAAACAAAAATGGGTACTTCAAAGTGGCTGAATCCAAGCTCCTGATATAGCTCCATTCTTTGTGCTGTGATCTGATAACTCAATTGCCCGTTTTCGGCAAAGGAGGTTTGTTTCAAATCAATAGCAACATAGTCCGGTTTGGCAATTGTCTCTTCAGGTTGTGCAGGCTGCTCTGTTTGGGTCAAAAATGGATACCATAGCCACAACATAGTTGCACTGAACAATACGAGTAAAATCACCCGTAAATTAGTCATGTACTGCTTCCTTTAGAGAGAAGCTCATTGCCTTGGCTGAGCATAAGTAAGTCTGTTAACTCTCTTACCGCGCCAAATCCACCTGGCATTAAGGTTGTATAATGAGCCAGGTTTTTTACCAGTGGGTGCGCATCTGCTACGGCCACAGCGAAACCGACCTGTTGCATGACAGGGATATCTGGGCCATCATCACCGATATATGCAATTTGCTCATCAGTTAAATTTAAATTATTTTTTAATTCTTCATAAGCTTGGACTTTATCTTCTTGGCCTTGATAAATGTGGTTCACATTTAAGCTAGTCATACGTTGCTTAACAATTTCTGAATGTCGACCTGTAATGACGGCGACTTCAACACCGGTTTCAATTAGTGCTTTTATGCCAAAGCCATCTTTGGTGTTGAATGCTTTCAGCTCTTCCCCTTGATTTCCAAGATAGATCCGACCGTCTGAAAACACACCATCAATATCGCAAATTAGCAGTTTAATTGCCTTGGCTTTGTCATTGACCTGTACTGAGATTTGTTGATAAAGCTCACTAAATTGCATTTTAAATCACTCCTGCGCGCAATAAATCTTGAGTATTGAGTGCCCCAATTGGGTGTTTGTTCTCGTCAATGACAATGAGGCCATTTATCCGTTTCTTTTCCATGATATTAAGCGCTTCAGCTGCTAGCATATCTGAAAATGCTGTAGTACAACAAATAGTCATAACGGAATCAATAGTATCGTTATGTAGATCGACTTTTTGCTCAATAACGCGACGTAAATCACCGTCAGTAAATAAACCGCAAAGTTGCTTGTGTTCATTAATAATAGCTGTCATACCAAGTCCTTTGGCTGACATTTCAAATAATGCATCTTTGATTGAACTACCTGCAGGTGTCACTGGGACATCTGTGCCCTTGTGCATTATATCGTCTAAGGTCAGCAATAACCTTTTGCCCAAGCTGCCGCCTGGGTGGGAAAGGGCAAAATCATCAGCAGTGAACCCTCTAGCTTCGAGTAGGGCAACCGCGAGTGCATCACCCATAACCAGTGTAGCTGTGGTACTGGCTGTTGGCGCTAAACCAAGAGGGCAGGCTTCTTGTGATACTTTAATACAAAGGTGAATATCAGCCTGCTGCGCCATAGTTGAATTGGAATTACCCGTCATACTAATGACTTGTGCGCCAATTCTTTTGATCACTGGAATAATGCCGACTACTTCGCCTGTTTCACCTGAATTAGAGATGAGCAAGACCACATCATCGGCTGTTATCATGCCCAAGTCACCGTGACTCGCTTCACCCGGGTGAACGAAGAAAGAGGGGGTACCTGTACTCGCCAGTGTTGCCGCAACTTTGTTGCCGATATGTCCTGACTTCCCCATCCCAATGACGATGACTCTACCTGTACAATGAAGCATCAGCTCACAAGCTTGGATAAAGTTGTCATCGATATATTGATTGAGTTCAATGATGGCTTTTTGCTCTATGTCCAAAACGCGTTTTGCAGATTCAATGAGAGTGTGGTTTTTCATACTTACACCTAAATAATTGCGTACATGTAACCAACAAATGCAGCCAGTAGTACACCACCTTCCATGCGATTAATTTGTCTTTTTCCTCTGAGGTTTACACTCATTAGGATTAGTGCTGCGGTTGCGCCCAGCATAACGTAAATATCACGCTGTGAAATATTCATATCCAGTTGCGCAGGATTTAATATTCCAGCAATTGATAACACAGCGAGTATGTTGAATATATTGGAGCCGATAATATTGCCAAGCGCTAAATCGTCCTCGTTTTTTAGGACACCAGCGACGCATGCGGCTAGCTCAGGTAAGCTAGTACCGATAGCAATAATTGTTAGGCCGATTAGAAGATCACTCATGCCAAAAAACTTAGCAATATCTACCGCGGAATCGACCAGTAAGTCGGCGCTAACAGGCAGCACAATCATACCGACTACTAGCCAAAAAGCGGCTTTGCCAGTCGGTACATTATTTGGTACTTCATCGCAAGCTTCTGAAACAAGCGGATCATCCTCTTGGTCTTTGTTACTATTTTTGGTGATATAAATCAGACCAAGAATGAAGGTTGCAAAGCCAGCTAATAAAATGAATCCTTCTGTGGCGCTAAAATAGTTATCACTGATGATATACCAAGCACCTAATGAGACAATGATAAGTAACGGCATTTCACGGCGCAAAATGCCTGAACCCACAGCGAGGGGACGCAACAGTGCCGTAATCCCTAAAACAAGTAAAATATTGGCAATATTTGAACCTACAGCATTACCGACGGCGGTATCTGTTTTGTCTGATAAAGCGGCTTGTGCTGCCACCATCATTTCAGGCGCTGATGAACCCATTGCAACAATCGTCAGGCCAACAATTAACGTAGGAACCCCGAGATTTTTTGCCAATGCAGCTGCACCGAAAACAAATCTATCTGCGCTCCAAACAAGTGCAACAAAACCTAAGATAAGAATGACAAAAGATAAAACCATGAAACCTATGCCGAGTAACTAAATTACAGTGTGGTAAATATTATCAAATGCGTTGTCAAATGTATAAATAATCTGGCCTAGTTACGCAATGGACTCCGATTATATTTATCATCACAGATAAAAGTGGATGGAAAATGGCGTTTTGTAATTGCATCTATTACAAAATTTTACCAATTAGCATTTTCCATCTTGGTTGAAAAAAACGTATTATTTACCAATTGGTGAAATCGATATATGGAGAGCGACTTGTCGCAGTCAATCGTTGAAGTCAAGGATGTAACCTTTTCTCGCGGTGAAAGAGTCATATATAAAAATATGAGCTTTTCAGTGCCTAGAGGTAAAATTACAGCAATTATGGGGCCAAGTGGTATTGGTAAAACAACCATGTTGCGTTTGATAGGTGGTCAACTTCGTCCAGACAGTGGTGATATTACATTTATGGGCTCAAGTGTGCCTGCAATGTCCCGTTCTGAGTTATACCAAGCACGTAAGCAAATGAGCATGCTATTTCAAAGTGGTGCTCTTTTTACCGATATGTCTGTTTTTGATAATGTCGCTTTTCCACTACGTGAGCATACCCAGCTAAGTGAAGATTTAATTCGTTTGGTTGTATTAATGAAACTTCAAGCTGTTGGTTTACGCGGCGCAAGAGAGCTAATGCCAGCTGAATTATCAGGTGGTATGGCAAGACGCGCGGCTTTGGCGCGCGCAATCGCATTGGACCCCGAGCTCATTATGTACGATGAGCCATTTGCAGGGCAGGACCCTATTTCAATGGGCGTGTTAGTGAGAATGATTAAGTCGCTGAATGAAGTACTCAGGTTATCCTCTTTAATTGTGACTCATGATGTGACTGAAGTAATGAGCATTGCGGATCATGTGGTGATCATTGCTGAACAGGGGGTGATTGGTAGTGGCTCACCTGAGCAAATGTTAGCTCACAGCTCACCATTGGTGCAGCAGTTTTTACAAGGGTTATCGGATGGACCTGTACCGTTTCATTTTAAAGCAGCGCCTTATGAAGAGGAATTATTGGATGGAGGCGTATAAGCGTGGACTTTTTACAGAAATTAGGGCGTAAAACATTAAACCGCTTCGCGTCAATTGGACGAGCAACACAGATGTTGCTGGGGGCGTTACTGAATGTGCCCAACCTGCGTCAAGGTACGCCGCTATTAATTAAACAACTTTACATGGTAGGCCATCAGTCACTACTTATCATTATGGTATCTGGCTTATTTATTGGCATGGTTTTGGCCTTACAAGGCTATACGGTGCTAGTGGGTTATGGGGCGGAAGATAGCCTTGGACCATTAGTCGCTTTAAGTTTATTGCGAGAACTAGGCCCTGTGGTGACGGCGTTGTTATTTGCAGGGCGTGCGGGGAGTGCGTTAACAGCTGAAATTGGCTTGATGAAAGCGACAGAGCAGTTATCTAGCTTGGAAATGATGGCCGTAGACCCACTAAAGCGTGTTGTTGCACCACGGTTTTGGGCTGGTTTTATCAGTATGCCACTGCTTGCGTTGATCTTCTCAGCTGTAGCAATTCTAGGGGCTCATTTGGTAGGGGTTGATTGGCTCGGTGTTGATTCAGGCAGTTTCTGGTCAATCATGCAGTCTCAGGTTTCTTTACAGCAAGATATCTTGAATGGTCTCATTAAAAGTTTTGTATTTGCGTTAATTGTGACGTGGATAGCATTGTATAAAGGGTATGACTGTGTCCCTACATCAGAGGGGATCAGCAAGGCAACAACGGAAACCGTTGTGCATTCTTCACTGGCTGTTTTGGGTTTTGATTTTGTATTAACAGCAGTGATGTTTTCGAGTTAAGGGTTAGGAAAAATGAATACACGGAAAATAGAAATTTTAGTCGGCTTATTTGTGGCTTTGGGTGTCGCAGCTTTTGTGATGTTGGCGATGAAAGTGGCAAATGCGGGCATTAGCGGTAACGGTGAAACGTATAAACTGGAAGCTAAGTTTGACAATATAGGGTCGCTAAAAACGCGCGCGCCTATCAAGGTAGGAGGTGTTGTTATCGGTCGTGTTGATGGTATCCACATTCATCCACAAGAGTTTGTGCCCGTGGTAAGTATGAGCATTGACAAAACGTATGAATGTCAGTTTTCTGATACAACGTCAGTGTCTATTTTGACCTCAGGTATTTTAGGTGAGCAGTATTTAGGTATTTCACCTGTCATAGCCGCTGAATCAGCTAAGCAAACCTGTTTGGGTAATGAAGTATCAGCGCAAGATGAAGTGGACCTAGATGATTTATTTGGTGTCGAGAGCCTGGCTTTAAAGGACGGCGATACGATTACAGATACTAAATCAGCGCTTGTGTTAGAAGAACTTATCGGTCAATTCCTATTCAATCAAAGTAGTGAGTAAGCAACTATGCTAAAGAGTCATTTCATTGTAACGATTAGTCTTTTTATTCTGGCACTGTTTGCTTCTGCTGTTCATGCAGCACAAGTTGATTTGAAGGACCCGTATAAAATGGTTCAACAGGTTGCCGACAATACCTTTCAACGTGTAGCGAAAGATCAAAATATTATTGTTAAAGATAAAGAGCACCTGCGTGTCATTGTTGAGCAGGAGCTTTTACCTTACATTGATTATAAGTATGCAGCGTATCGAGTATTAGGTAGTTATATTCAAAAAGTTCGGAATATCAAGGATAAGCAAGAGAAAGAACAGGCGGTTAAAAATATTCGCACATTCATTGAAGTCTTTAAATCATACCTTGTGGCGACATATGCCGGTGTGTTTACGCAGTATACCGACCAAAAAGTAGAGTTTGAGGCTGCACGTCCGTTTAAAGATATCAATGTAGCAACTGTAAGAACGAAAATTGTTGAAGCAGGCAAGCCTGATATTAAAATCGATTTTAAAGTGCGCAAGAACAAACAAGGTGAATGGCGTGCATTTGATATGATGGCTGAAGGGATCAGCTTGCTAGATGCCAAGCAAAGTGAATTGCATGGTATTTTACGTCAGCAAGGTATTGAGCATGTGATCACGCTTTTAGAGAAGAAAAGTCAGTTACCAGTTCAATTCAGAGGGGATGATGGAAATGCCTAACCTGCACTTTAATAAGGTTGCGGATGACACGGTGTCAGTGAAAGGAGAATTGACCCGAGACACCCTAATAAATGAATCACTTCTTAATCAATTGTTAGAAAATGCGCAGTCAGTGCTGTATTTTGACCTTTGTGACGTCTCAAGGGTTGACACCGCGGGTTTAGCTTGGTTAATTCACTCTTTAGGCAAATTAAAACGGCAAGGCGTGCGCCTTGAGTTGAAGAATAGACCTGAACAATTACAAAATTTGATGGAATTGGGGCAGGTCACAACCTTATTTGAGTGAGTCCGATGGAAACAAATCAAGTCGAAACTGTTTTACAACAAACTTTGACCTTAGAAGAAGTAAAAGTAAAAGCGAATGGCAGTCACTATGAAGTGATTGCCGTTGGTGAGTGTTTTGATGGACTAAGACGCGTTAAAAGAGAGCAAATGGTTTATGGCCCATTGATGGAAGTGATCAAAGACGGGACAATCCATGCGGTAAGTATTAAAGCATTTACACCTACCGAGTGGCAGCGTGAGCAGAAGTTTATCTTGCCACAATAATTAGGAGCCACAATGGATCAGTTTGTCATCCAAGGTGGCACCACTTTAAACGGTGAAGTCACTATCTCTGGAGCCAAAAATGCGGCTCTTCCAATCTTGTTTGCTGCATTACTTGCTGATGGTAAAAGTACTTTCAGTAATGTGCCACAGTTGCGCGATATTGTTACTACAGAAGCTTTGCTACGCACGTTAGGTGCTGAGGTAACATGGCGCGGCAATTTACTTGAAGTAGATGGCCGCAGTGTTGATAAAGTTTTGGCCCCTTACGAGCTTGTCAAACAAATGCGTGCATCTGTTTTAGCGCTCGGGCCTTTACTTGCACGCTTTGGTAAAGCTCAGGTGTCATTGCCTGGTGGTTGTGCGATTGGTGCTAGACCTGTTGATTTACATATCTCAGGCCTTGAAAAAATGGGCGCTCAAATCAGTGTTGAAAATGGGTATATCAACGCGCAAATACCACAAGGAAAGCGCTTACAGGGCGCGGAAATTTTCATGGAAACGGTGTCTGTTGGTGCAACAGAAAACTTGCTCATGGCCGCGACTTTAGCTGAGGGTACTACGGTATTAGAAAATGCGGCTCGTGAACCTGAGATCATTAATTTAGCGCAGTGTTTATCTGCCATGGGCGCTAACATTCAAGGGGCCGGTTCAAGTCGAATAGAAATACAAGGTGTTGAAAAGCTTGATGGATGTGAGCACAAAATACTGCCTGATCGTATTGAAACGGGTACATTTTTAGTTGCTGCAGCGATGAGTAAAGGTGAAGTATTGTGTCGCAACACAGACCACACAAGTTTAGAGCCAGTGCTTGAGAAGCTTCGTCAGGCCAATGTTGCGGTTGAAGTGAACGATGACAGTATTTTTGTTAGTATGAAAAATCGCGATTTAAAAGCGGTGAATATTAAAACGATGCCTCATCCAGGTTTTCCAACAGACATGCAAGCACAGTTTACTGCGTTAAATGTGGTCGCTAATGGCAGTGCGACAATCACAGAAACGATATTTGAAAATCGTTTTATGCATGTGCCAGAGCTGCAGCGTATGGGGGCAAATATTCGCTTAGAAGGTAACACGGCAATCTGTGATGAAACGACACGTTTATCAGGTGCTCAAGTTATGGCGACCGACTTACGTGCGTCAGCCAGTTTGATTTTAACGGGGATCATCGCAGAGGGTGAAACGATCGTTGACCGGATTTATCATGTGGATAGAGGTTATCAAAAAATAGAGGATAAACTCAGTCGTCTCGGCGCTAATATCCGCAGAAAGCACAATTAAAAAAAGCGAGCTGAGCTCGCTTTTTTTAGACGAAGTTACCTTAATAAATAGGCGTTTCAAGTTCAGCTACTTCCACCATAAAGACTAGCTGCTCACCGTGTCGATTTACTTCAAACTCCAGCACTGTTCCCGGCTCTGTATTACCAATAATTCGGAGAGTTTGCTGTGGGTTAGTAATCGCACTGCCTGCGACTTTAGTGACAATGTCTCCATCTTTCATACCGGCTTGCCAAGCAGGTCCCAACGGATCAAGCTCGCTGATACGTAAGCCCATAATCGGGGTATAGACATCGGTTATGATTTGTCCTTTATTGTCTACGGCACTGCCTTTAAAACCGAGGTAACCCCTAATCACGCGACCGTCTTTGATGATTTTCGTCATGACGTCTTTTGCAAGCCTGTATGGAACTGCGAAAGATATGCCCTCAATATCAATATTATATCGGGTGGTAAACTGGGCGGATGTAATGCCAACTAAGGTACCATTAGAATTAACAAGCGCACCGCCTGAGTTACCTACATTGACCGCGGCATCCGTTTGCAACAGGCTATTGTATTGGCTATCAGTCAACGTTTGCTTGCCTGTTGCGCTGATAATGCCTTGTGTAATGGTTTGCCCAAGATTAAGAGGGTTACCGATCGCAAGTACTACGTCACCGACCTGAGGTGCGAGCTCATTATCCATTGGAATAACGGGTAAATGATTTTCATCTACTTTAATAACAGCGAGGTCTGTAATGGTGTCAAAACCAATTAAGACACCATAATACTGTCTACCATCTGGTAACAAGACTATGATTTGGTCGGCGCTATTTATAACATGGTAATTGGTTAAAATGTATCCGTCAGGGCTCATGATCACACCAGAGCCGAGTTCCTGGATGCGATTTTGACGTTGAAAGCGAGGTACAGAGCTGAAACTTTCGGAAAAAATCGTTACGACAGCAGGGGCTGCTCTACCCACACCTGTGGCAAAGCTCATATGTTGAACTGTATATGGAACGTTTAGGTGTGCCGCTTTCACTCTTAACTCAGGCTTTAGCCAAAGGATCAATAGTGCGACACACAGCCCTATTAATGCAGGAGCGAGAATAAATCTAATAAATTGAAACACGGTTTATTGTTATACATATTTTATTTTGTGATAAAACTATCATGACACAAAACAACACAGCGGCAAGAGCCGCTGTGTAATTCTAATAAGTTTTTTGCATTCTTTATTGAATTAAATAGAAAACCGAATCTCGTCCACGCTTGATCCCTAGCACGATATTACCTTGAATATCATCAATTAAACGCTTCATTTCTCGTACTGTGGTGACACGCTGACGGTTGACTTGCATGATTACATCTCCTTCTTGCAATCCGACACGTGCCGCAGGAGAGCGTTCTTCTATGCTAACCACAACAATGCCTTGATTACCGTTTCGCTCATCGCTTTCGAGCACGGCACCCTTTAAGCTTGGATGGATCCTATCTGCTTGTGCTTGTCGTTCATTTTGACCTTGCAATTTGACATCTAGCGTTCGTCTTTTTCCGTCGCGATAAATACCGACTTCGATTTCACGCCCTTCACCTAGTGTGGCAATTTTGCCGCGAAGCTCTTCGATACTTTCTACTTTATCACCATCAATGCTCACAATGACATCGTTGGCTTTAACTCCAGCCTCAGAAGCTGCAGAGTCTTTGGCGACTTCTTGAATATACACACCTTGTTTGACATCAAAACCTTGTGCTTCTGCGAGACCGGCGTTAAGTGTACGGCCAACAATCCCCAGAGATCCACGTCTGACTTGGCCATACTCAATGATTTGGTCAACGAGGTTTTTCATCATATTTGAAGGAATCGCAAATCCGATCCCGACGTTGCCGCCTGATGCACCAAGAATCGCCGTATTAATGCCGATTAACTCGCCTTTTAGATTAACTAAAGCACCGCCAGAGTTACCTTGGTTAATGGCTGCATCTGTTTGAATAAAGTCTTCGTAACCTTCGATATTTAAACCGCTTCGTCCAAGAGCACTGACAATACCAGAGGTGACTGTATGGCTTAAACCAAACGGGTTACCAATGGCGACGGAGAAATCACCAACCCGCAATTTATCTGAATCGGCAAGCTTTACCTCTGTGAGGTCTTCGCTATCTATTTGTAATAACGCGATATCAGATTCTTTATCAGCACCGATGAGCTGGGCTTTGAATTCTCGACCATCTTTGAGGGTGACGATAATATTGTCTGCTTCATCAATCACGTGATTATTGGTGACAACATAACCTTCATCTGCGTCAATAATGACACCTGAACCTAGCCCACTGAAAGGGCGCTTTTGTGTGCGTGGAGGTGGGTTTCCGAAGAAAAAATCAAATGGGTCAACACGTCGCCTCACCTCTTTGGCACCAGAAACTTGAATGCTGACAACACCAGGGGTTACACGTTCCAACATTGGTGCCAATGTCGGTAGTTGTTGACCGTCAACCGCAACAGGGAGCCTCGCTTCAGCACTATGTGGTGCTAAAAGTAAGCTAGAAGAAAAAAGCGCTGCGGATAATAAAGTTAATTTTAATTTCATAGTCTGGAAATTCTCCTAAATAACAGCGTTAAACATATCACCTGGGCTCACCGATAATGAGCAATTGACCGAGATAATATGAGTCAGTTTTTAGAGCGGGTAGCACCCGCTCTGTTATTTGGTGGTTATTTCTAAAGACTATGTGGTTAAAAAAAAGTTCATCAAGAAGTTTTTAATTGCTCGCTTTTTGCGCGATCGTCGTTGAATAATCCACTTTCACCTTCTGCATAGTCCGCTGGAGGGGCATTGTGGGTAGACTCTGAGTTTCGTCTTTTTTCTGGCCTTGCACGCAATGAGGCTTGAAGTTGCTCGGTGGTTTCTTTTGAGAAAAAAGGTTGATTAGGTTGGCTTCGCTTTTCTTCAAGTAAAAGTTGATTCGTGTCTTCTACATGCTGAAGTAGTTGGCTATAGTTGTCTTGCATTTTACCCACTAGCTTTTTGGTGTTGGCTAGGTGATCTGCAACGTCTTGTCTATATTGCTCTAAATTTTGCTCAGCTTGTTGTGC
The DNA here is from genome assembly GCF_001750165.1 of Pseudoalteromonas luteoviolacea. NCBI lineage: Bacteria > Pseudomonadati > Pseudomonadota > Gammaproteobacteria > Alteromonadales > Pseudoalteromonadaceae > Pseudoalteromonas > Pseudoalteromonas luteoviolacea. Next base: position 4,410,937 of record NZ_CP015411.1, on the reverse strand, counting down.
CTGTTGTTCCAATTCTTCATGTTTGAACTGCTTTTTGGTAAAGAGTGAACCTAAGAAAAATGCACTGATCGCTACGATGATCAATAAGCCCAACCATGCAATTGTTGTCATACATACTCCTGTGTAAGGTGAGTGCCACCTATTACTTTTACTAAAATTCTATCTATCGATAGGTTAAATATACGCTGAGAATGGATGCGTGTTAATATATTGGACAAAGAAAACTGCTCAGTTTAATAAAAAATATGATGACGCCTTGGGAAAAGTATCAAGAAGACCTTAAAAGAGATGACTTTCAATACGACAGTGCACAGGAGAATGCGGTCAAGCATTTACAGCGTTTATACGATGATTTAGTTGCTCAGCCTCCTGAGCCACAGGGGTTTTTCGCCAAGCTGTTTGGTAAAAAACAGCGTGAGCCGGTAAAAGGTCTATATTTTTGGGGCGGGGTAGGCCGTGGAAAAACCTATTTGGTAGATACTTTTTACGAGGCGTTACCCAGTGATAGAAAAATGCGGGTGCATTTTCACCGTTTTATGCATCGTGTACATGATGAACTAAAAAAGCTGAATGAAGTGAAAAACCCATTGAATGTGGTTGCAGACATTTTTAAAGCTGAAACAGATATCATCTGTTTTGATGAATTTTTTGTTCAAGATATTACTGACGCTATGTTACTCGGTGGCTTGATGGAAGCGCTTTTTGAACGTGGCATCGTTTTAGTTGCGACATCGAACATCGTGCCAGATGAGCTCTATCGTAATGGATTACAGCGTGCACGCTTCCTGCCCGCCATTGCGCTTGTTAAAGCGAACACTGAAATCGTTAATGTGGACTCTGGGATCGACTACCGACTGCGTACGTTAGAATCGGCAGAAATATTTCATAGCCCGCTTGATGCGCAAGCGGATGAAAATTTGTTTGAATATTTTGATAAATTATCGCCAGAGCCAGGCAAACTGGATACGGAAATAGAAATTGAAGGGCGAATGATTAAAACGCGCAAGGTATCAGATTGTATTGCGATGTTTGATTTTACTCAGTTATGTGAAACAGCGCGCTCACAAGTTGATTATATGGAGATTAGCCGATTATACAACACGGTTATTCTTTCGAATGTAAAGCAAATGGGGCAGTCTAATGATGATGCTGCTCGACGTTTTATCGCATTAGTTGATGAGTTTTATGAGCGCAATGTGACATTGATCATTTCGTGTGAAGCACCTATCGATGATATCTATACAGAAGGCACGTTAAACTTCGAATTTAGGCGCTGTATCAGTCGTTTACAAGAAATGCAATCACTTGAGTACTTATCTCGAGAGCACCTAGCTTAATTAAATAAGAATTCTGGCGGAAAAATCGGCCATATGCTGGTTTTTCCCAACTACCCTTGCTATAATCCGCGGCCTGCCACGTTGCGTTCTATAGCCCTCGTCGGCTTAGCCACCGACTTGAGCGGCAAAAAAGTCTTAAACTCGAAGGGGTTGAAGCACCATTAGTAGAGCGGTAGTCCTCTGACTACCTGTGGTTTTAACTGAAAACTTTGGATTTTATAAATGAAAACGTTTGTTGCTAAACCAGAAACTGTAAAACGTGACTGGTACGTAGTTGACGCTGAAGGTAAAACTTTAGGTCGTATTGCTACTGAAATCGCTACTCGCCTACGCGGTAAGCACAAGGCTGAGTACACTCCACATGTTGACACTGGTGATTACATCATCGTTATCAACGCTGAAAAAGTTACTGTAACTGGTAACAAAGCTCAGCAGAAAATGTACTACGCTCACTCTGGTTACCCAGGTGGTCTTAAGTCTGTTAACTTCGAAAAACTTCAAGCTAAAAAGCCTGAAATGATCATCGAAAAAGCAGTTAAAGGCATGTTACCTCGCGGTCCTCTAGGTCGTGAAATGTTCCGTAAACTTAAAGTTTACGCTGGTAACGAGCACAACCATGCGGCACAACAGCCTCAGGTTCTAGACATTTAAGGAGCACTATCATGGCAAATCAATACTACGGTACAGGTCGTCGTAAAAGTTCAAGTGCTCGCGTATTCTTACGCCCAGGCACTGGCAACATCGTAATTAACCAACGTTCTATCGAAGAATACTTCGGTCGTGAAACTTCTCGCATGGTTGTTCGTCAGCCACTAGAGCTAGTTGAGCTAACTGAGAAGTTTGACCTTTACATCACTGTTGCAGGTGGTGGTATGACTGGTCAAGCTGGCGCAATCCGCCACGGTATCACTCGTGCACTAATGGAGTTTGACGAGTCACTACGTCCTACTCTACGTAAAGCTGGCTTTGTTACTCGTGACGCTCGTCGCGTTGAACGTAAGAAAGTTGGTCTTAAGAAAGCACGTAAGAAGACACAGTTCTCAAAACGTTAATTTATTACGTTTCAGAATTTTCAAAAACCCAGCCTTGTGCTGGGTTTTTTGTTTCTTTTTTGTACATTTAAATGGTACAGTTGTGGTGGGTCTGTCACTTAGTTGGTGGTATTCAACAGTTTAAAATCAATAGTCATTGGCCATTCCGTTCTGAGGTTCTTTAACCTGGTTTGAACTTGCGATTACGCCTGTTCCGGTGTTGCACCACTTTTGCAATAGGCGTGTCTTGTGACAGGTACTTTTTAAATTTAGAAATTCAAAAGGACTGATTATGAAATACCTTATTTGTATTTTCATTTTAATATTTACATTCACTGCTCAAGCAGAGGTGACCTGTAGAGGGAAAATAATTAAGCTAGTAAAGTGGACTGACAAAAATCAAGCTGCAATTTATTTAGACAATACAAATACTCGTTGGATTTTATTACCCGACGATCAAACTTCGCTATCAATGGCGCTAACTGCATATGCAGCAGGCAAAGAAGTCGCTTTATATTGGCGAGACCGAGATGTTACAAGCTGTTCAGCTGGATGGGAACATTACCGCAAATTAAATGGCTACTTCCTCATTCAATAACTATCTTAATAAGAATAAAGAAAGCGGTTCTCGCCGCTTTTTAAACTTTCTAAAGTGGCCTCCTCTACTGTTCTAAACTTTCAAAAAACTAAATACAATCTCGGGTTGACCAATTTATCGCCACACCTTTGCTACACTTGCTGGTTTATGTAAAGCTTGCTTTGTTACTCGTGACGCTCGTCGCATTGAACGTAAGTAGGCACAGTTCTCAAAAACATTGCAGAACTTTCCAAAAACCAGCCTTGTACTGGTTGTTTGTTTCTTTTTTAGTTCTCAATTTGTTTTTAATATTTAAGGGGGAGGGAGTTATAGAGTAAAATGGCTATAGTTTAAAATATTGATTTATTTGGAGAATTATGAAGTTTCAACTTGTTGCTATTGTTTTTTCACTACTACCATTTTTTACTTATGCAGATGCATAGTGTCAGGGAACAATCTCGGAGCTAATATCATGGCACGATGAGCATGCGTCGCAAAATAACAAAAATCTATCGTTCATTTTGAAAATGTCTCAAGGACAAACAAAGTGGATCCAACTGCCTGCAGGCCATGATATGACAGCGATGGTTTTATCTGCCCATGCTATGGGAAAAGTTGTGAGAGTGTATTTGAGTAATGTACCAAGCTGCACGACTGGGTATGATAATTACCATATGCTCAAAGGTTGGCTTCAAGTCCTGCCATAAACACTGTTTATGTATTCTTAGCAGTGCATACGCGCTGCTATAAACTAATGTAAAAACACTTATTAAATCTTCATAAATTTATATATTCCTTACTTTTCGTCAAATCGCAAAAAAATCCGTGTGAATAATTAATGAGCATTTCTCTGCTACACTTGCAGGGCAAGTAAATTATTCGCGATATCGTCTGATTAAATTTTCACTCATCTGGACAGAGGTTGATCTTGGTCAGGAAATCATTGCGAAAGACGTCATATCATAACCTGTCGTTTCTAGTATTGGCTGTTTATTGAAGCGCTTAGCACTTTATATGGTCATCATTAGAATAGTAATAACCGTGCTTTTTACATGGTTTTTACTAATGATCGCGTCTATTTTGAAATATCTTAAAATTAACCTGCTGTAACTGATGTTCTCAATATAGCAAGTGTTGAGGATCATAGTGGAGATAAGTGGATGAGCAATGCGCCTGTTGACAACAGCCGACGCCGTTTTTTAACTATCGCTACCTCTGTCGTAGGTGGTGTTGGTGCGGCTGGAGCTGCTGTTCCTTTTATTGCGTCTTGGAATCCAAGTGAGCGTGCTAAATCTGCAGGGGCTCCTGTAGAAGTGGACATAAGCAAACTTGAGCCTGGACAATTAATTCGTGTTGAGTGGCGAGGAAAACCTGTGTGGGTTATCTATCGTACACCAAAAATGTTAGAACAAATGAAACAACACGAAGGTCAACTTCGTGACCCTAACTCAGATGAAGCACAACAGTTAGATTCGGCGAAAAATAGCTATCGTTCTAAGCGAGAAGAGATTTTTGTTGCTGTAGGGATCTGTACCCATCTGGGTTGCTCTCCAACATTTATGAATGGTGGGTTTGGAGAAAAAGTGGAAGGTACAGCAGACGGTTTCTTCTGCCCGTGCCACGGCTCTAAATTTGATATGGCTGGGCGTGTGTTCCAAAATGTGCCTGCGCCACTGAATTTGGAAGTGCCCCCATACACCTTCCTAGATGACACCACGATTTTAGTGGGTGAAGAAGAAGAGGTGGCATAATGGCAACTAATTACGAAGAACAAAATCAGGCTGTAAATGAGCCTAGCAAACAATCTAGCGGCACGATTAGCTCAGTCGTAGGTTGGATAAATGATCGTATTCCTATGACACGCGTTTGGAATATGCATATCGCGCAGTATCCTGCTCCTAAAAACTTCAACTTTTGGTATCTCTTTGGCTCGTTAGCTATTTTGGTACTGGTTAACCAGATTGTGACGGGTATTTGGTTAACGATGAATTTTGTGCCTTCAGCTGAGGGCGCATTTGCTTCTGTTGAGTATATCATGCGTGATGTCGAGTACGGTTGGCTACTGCGATATCTTCACTCCACTGGCGCGTCAGCATTCTTTGTGGTTGTGTATTTGCATATGTTCAGAGGCATGATCTATGGCTCTTACCAAAAGCCCAGAGAGCTATTATGGTTATTTGGGATGTTGATATTCTTAGCGCTGATGGCTGAAGCATTTATGGGCTATCTGTTACCTTGGGGTCAGATGTCATTTTGGGGAGCGCAGGTAATTATTTCCTTGTTTGGTGCAATCCCTGTCATTGGTGAAGATTTAACACTTTGGATCCGAGGTGATTATGTTATCTCGGGGGCAACTCTTAATCGATTCTTTGCGCTGCACGTTATCGCATTGCCATTGGTTTTGGTGATCCTTGTGTTCTTGCATATTGTTGCGTTGCACGAAGTGGGCTCTAATAACCCTGATGGTATTGAGATTAAACGTAAAAAAGGCTCTGTTGCTGAAGAGGACAAACCAAACTTTAAATTCCATGAATACTACACCAATAAAAAAGATGTGGTGGATGCAATTCCTTTCCATCCTTATTACACCGTAAAAGATGTTTTAGGTGTGGCAGGGTTCTTGATTTTATTCTGCTGGGTCGTTTTCTTTATGCCGGAAATGAACGGTTTCTTTTTGGAAGCGCCTAATTTTGAAGCTGCTAATCCGCTGAAAACACCTGAACACATCTTCCCTGTTTGGTATTTTACACCTTTCTATGCGATTTTACGTGCTATTCCTGATAAACTAGCAGGCGTAGTGGCTATGGGCGCGTCGATAGTTGTATTGGCATTATTGCCATGGCTTGACCGAGGTAAAGTACGCTCAATTCGTTATCGTAGTAAATGGCATAAGTTGAACATCGCACAATTTGTGGTGACCTTCCTGATTTTAGGTTGGGCAGGGGCTACGCCGCAAACCGTGTTTTCAACGATTTTGTCGCAAATATGCACCGTAACGTATTTTATGTTCTTTGTGTTGTTGTATGTGTATTCAAAGAATGAAGTGACCAAGCCACTACCAACGAGGTTGACAAAATGATGAAAAAGCTATTGATCGGTTTATTCGCATTGTTGCCAGCCTTAACAATGGCAGCAGCTCCATCGGTTCCACTTATGGACGCTAATATTGACTTGAGGGATAATGCATCGTTGCAACGTGGCGCTAAATTGTTCATGAACTACTGTTTAGGCTGTCACCAGATGCAATACCAGCGTTATGAGCGTACGTTTCGTGACATTGGTATCCCAATTGAAATTGGGAAAGAGACACTCATTTTTGATGACTCTAAAGTAGGTTCGCACATCTTAAACTCAATGTCGAAAGATGATGCTGCTACATGGTTTGGTGCGGCGCCGCCAGACTTAACGCTAATTTCTCGCGTTAAGTCACCAGACTATATATACACATACTTAAAGTCATTTTATAAAGATGAGTCTCGTCCTTTTGGTGTGAACAATATCGTATTCCCACTTGTGGGGATGCCTCATGTTCTTCAAGAACTACAGGGCTTGCCAATGCCAATTACTGAAGAAGTAGTTGAAAATGGTGAGACGGTAACCAAGATAGTGGGTGTCGAAACTGACGGCTCCGGTGAGATGAGTGACGATGAATATGACCAAGCAGCGAGAGATCTCACTAACTTTTTAGCATATGTGGGTGAACCTTCTCGATTAGAATCTGAGGCAATAGGTATCAAAGTGCTTGGATTCTTGGTAATCTTCTTCATCTTAGCTTTCTTATTGAAGAAAGAGTACTGGAGAGACGTTCATTAATTTGAACACTCAATGGTGATTATAGGTAATAGGGGCATATGCCCCTATTGCTGTTTAAAGTGATTTGATTACTTTGTGATTAATTTATGGAGGTAGGCATGGCCGTAGCTGCCAATAAGCGCCCAGTTATGACTCTTTTTTCTGGTGCAAACTGTATGTATAGCCATCAGGTTCGTATCGTTTTAGCAGAAAAAGGTGTAAGTGTTGATATTCATCTGGCCGAAAAGGATAACTTGCCAGAAGCGCTACATGAAATTAACCCATATGGTACAGTTCCGACGTTGATCGATCGCGAACTTGGCTTGTATCAAGCTAATATCATTATGGAATATTTGGATGAGCGTTTCCCGCATCCACCATTAATGCCAGTTTATCCAGTTATGCGTGGCCGTAGTCGCCTTATGATGCATCGTATTGAAAGCGATTGGTACAGTCTTGCTGAGAAGATTTTATCAGGCAATGATGTTGAAAATGCGCGTAAAGAATTAACTGAAGCCTTGCTTGCGGTTGCACCTATCTTTGGCGAAGCACCTTACTTTATGAGTGAAGAGTTTAGCTTAGTAGATTGCTTCATGGCACCACTATTATGGCGCTTACCACAGCTAGGTATTGAGCTTTCAGGTAGCGGCGCAAGTGAGCTTAAAGATTACATGCTTCGTCTATTTGAGCGCGAATCTTTCCAAGCATCTTTGACTGATGTTGAGCGCGAGATCCGTAGCTAATGACATCTAATCGACCTTATTTACTAAGGGCGTTCTATGAGTGGATCGTGGACAATCAGTGCACGCCACACATAGTTGTCAATGCCAACTTTCCTCACGTGCAGGTCCCTGTCCAGTTTGTACAAGATGGGCAGATCGTGCTTAATGTGAGCCCAAGTGCGGCGAACAACTTCAGCATGGATAATGATGCGTTAAGCTTTAGTGCGCGTTTTTCAGGGCAACCGATGCAGGTTTACGTCCCTGTTGATGCAGTACTGGCTATTTATGCCAGAGAAAATGGAGAAGGCACTATTTTCTCGGAGCCTAGCATTGAGGAGGAATACGAAGAAGAAGCGTATGACTCTACAGATGAGACAATGCCAGAAGTTGAAGAGAACCCAGAAACTGAGGCGCAGAAGCCGCCAGTCGATGGAAAGCCTAAAAAGGGCGCACATTTACGTGTTATCAAATAAAAAAAACCTGCATTGGCAGGTTTTTTATTTAGGGGGAGGTGTTAAAGGTATTCAAATGCCTTAATTACCTTTTCTACACCATGAATGTTTCGTGCAATCTCAACTGCTTTATCTGCTTCTTTGGGCGCAACCATCCCCATTAGAAAGACTTCTGCATTTTCAGTGACTACTTTGATATTACTGCCGTTAACATCATCATTTGCCAGCAGTTGAGTTTTGACTTTTGACGTCAGCCAAGTATCGTGACCCTTTGTAGCTAAACCAATATTGCTTCCAATTCTAATTTGATTAAATAGCTTCTTAACGCCAATTACCGAGCTTACTGCATTGTGCGCTTCAGTTTTCATTTCTGCATTGGCCACTTGACCTGTGAGTAGGACTGTTCCATTCACACTCACGACATTAATGTTGGCGTGTTTTGCCAGCCGTTGAACTTTTTTCAACGCAATTGTCGCTTTTATTTCTATACTATTGTCGTCTATTTGCGAACCAATTGTGCGGCGATCATTGGCAGCCGATACTGCGCCAGCAGTCCCCGCAACAACAGCAGCAGCACAGCCTTGCAATAGTGAGATGATGATAAGTAACAAGATGGGTTTTAACAGCATATTAAGCATCCTGAGGAAATAAGATATTGTCTATAAGTTGGCTCAAGCAATGTACCGTGAACATATGAGATTCTAATATACGACTTGAGCGCTTACTTGGTACTCTGATCTCGACGTCATTGGGGCCGAGTAAGCCGGTGAGTTCACCACCATCATTGCCGGTCAGTGCTATGATTTTAAGGTCTTTGGTTAATGCAGACTCGACGGCGCTGATCACTTCTTTTTCGTTGCCATTGAGTGCAATGGCAAAGAGTAGGTCACCCTCTTGCGCCACAGCACGGATTTGCCGAGCGAATAGCTCTGTCTGGCCGTTGGCTGTTTGTCCGCTTAAATTGATATTTGACTGGCTTAAAGTCAGTGCGGGCAAACAGGGTCGTTCAGTTTCATAAAAGTTGATAAGTAAACTGGCAAAGTGTTCAGCAAGCATATGGCTACTTGGTACGCCACAGCAGATCAATTTGTTACCATTGATCAATGTCTGAGAAATCACATACGCCGCTGTTTCTAATTGTTCCGGCAGTGCTTCTCCTGCTGCAATTTGCGCTTGAATACTTTCGGTAAAGATGGCTTTGATTGATTCTTGCATATTAAAAAACGTTCTTTATCCATTGTATCGTATGTGGGGTCTCCCCCTGTATTGCAACAAAGTCTACGCGCAGCGAAACATTATGCAAGGTATAATCTTGCATGTATTGATATATACTGCGCCTTAGACGCTGTTGTTTTTGCTGTGAAAGTGTATTTATGGCGCCGCCAAATCGATGGCTTTTGCGGTATTTCACTTCTACAAACACCCAAGTGTGGGTATCTTTCATGATTAAATCAATTTCTCCATATCTGCACAAGTAATTACGTGCTAGAGGAGTGAGGCCTTGTTGTTTGAGGTAGTGCTCTGCAACCTCCTCAAAATACTGGCCTTTCTTCCTTGTATTAGTAAAAATCCTATTTAGCATCCTTATATCCTTGGACTGGTGGGCGAATACGTTGCCCGCAAATGCAATTGATTATTCAACCTCTTGCATAAACAATGGCGTGGGAAGGCGCTCATCCAAACTAACCAACCTAATTTGGTTTTTGTGGTATTGCCCCCAACTCAATTTACGATGTATTTGATTAGCCTCTTTAATACTCAATGCGCCTGTCAAACCATCGAATTCCTTACCCGGTATTCTACTGAGCTGTTTGAGTTCTGGAATTAGATTTAGTGCGTCATGGGCCATCGCAAATAAGCGTTGTTCTATGTCAGCTTGTTCAGGCCAAAGTCGCGCATAGGTATCTCTTAAATTACGCTCGTTAATGGCATCAGGCAACATCCAGGGTAACTCAGTAAAATAAAGCCCTTCTAAATCCCCTTTGTCTGTTTTATCGATTTGCTTGCTGTAACTACGTGAACTCGCATAAAGCGGGATCCGTTCAGCGAATGTGCTCACGTTTACATCTAAATAAGGTTTTAAAAGGCGTGTTTCAATTGCATCACCCAAGATGTAAATTGCATCTATATCTCTTCTAGAGCGAGTTTCACTTTCAACTTCACTGCGAAATAAACTTTTTACTTCTCTAATTCTACTTTTGGAGCGATCAACCTCAAGTAGCTCAGTGATAACGTCGACCATGTCTTCACTGTTATTGTAAAACCCAGCTTCTGGCTCTGTTTTGCTGAAGTGTTGCCATTGGTTATTAAAGTGAGATATTAGTCGTTGTCCCGACGGTGTATTGGGGGCAAGCAGCATGGGTTTTTGAAATCCTTTAGCTAAGAAGTGCACCATGGCTTGTTCGACTTCATGTTCTGGGTTGAGCGCAAAATAATAATGTTCTTGGTGAATGCGTTCAGCTTCTTGTGTGTCAATTTCATTTAGGAATATTGCTGAAGATTGTGCTACAAACGAGCTTGATTTTACTTTGACAATATTGCTTTTTAATAGAGGCCCGATAATAAAATCAGCTTGGATTTTTTGTAATTCTCTGTCTATGAGCTCCGCGCTGTCCATTTCATCAATGAAATAAATTTCTTCGATTTGACTTTTATCCATAGCAGCTAAAAAGCCATTTTTTAATGCCGCGCCCAAGCGTTCACTACTGCCTGATTGAGGCAGCAAAATGGCTAACTTGGTTGCTTGGTAAGGCGCAAGGTTGATGGTAGATTTCACTTCATTGGGAATAATAAAACTACCTGGGTGGTTCTTATAACGCCTTTGCCAGTTGTTCATAGCTTGGTGTAATTGCACCGTTGAACCCAAATAAACTTGATGATATTTAGCGAGTTTCACCCAACCTTGCTGGATCACTGAACCTCGGTCAAAGCGCTCTAAAGCGTAGGAGGATAGTTGTTGTAATGCCGTCCAGATATCTTGATTTAAGCTCGTGATGTTAAGTTTGTTTTGTTGTGCAGTATCCGCGCTTTTAAAGTAATGAACGAGGGCTTTTTTGGGTAACTTTTGAGAGGCAAAAATACTGCCTTTGAGGTATTGATGCCACCCTTTGTGCTCTGCAAGGGTAAGCTGATCACTGACATTCGTTAGTATGGTGTGCGCACTTTCGTATTTCCCTTGCTCTTTTTGAGCAAAAGCAATATAGAGCTTATTTTGTACATGATCAACGCTGGCTTTCGATTCTAATTCAAAGCAGATCTGCTCTAGCATAGACCAGTTTTGTTCGTTGATCGCAGCTTCTCTTGCACTGTAAAGCACTTGAATTCTGTTTGCGCCCTGTTTTGAGAGTGCGAGCGCATAAAGTGAACTCGCATCCATATTTTCATTTGATTGCACCGCTGGCGCTTGAGTCTGCGAGTTTGTTGTTGGTTGTACGTTTTTAGGGGTTGTGCCACAGGCCGATAAACCGGACAATACAGCCACTATTAGACTTATTTTTTTCAGTTGCACTCGTATACCTTCACTCATCACCTTGTATGTGAATATCTTACTGACTGATCTTGGAGAGCTCAATGACAAAAGCTGACACCTTAGACAAAATTGGCACCCTGCATATCGTTGCTACACCAATTGGCAATTTAGAAGACATTAGTGAACGGGCGCTGAAAACCTTAGCTGACGTAGATCTTATTGCAGCAGAAGATACACGCCATACTGGCAAACTGTTGAGTCACTTTAATATTAAAGCAAAAACCTTTGCTTTGCATGATCATAACGAAAAACAAAAAGCCCAACAAATATTAGATTGGCTGAATGAAGGCAAAGATATTGCGTTGGTCTCTGATGCGGGCACTCCTTTGATCAGCGATCCTGGTTATGCCGTGGTGAATTTATGCCGTGAAGCGGGTGCTAAAGTGACACCTATCCCAGGTGCTTGTGCTGCGATAGCTGCGGTGAGCTGTTCAGGGTTACCCACTGATAAGTTTCAATTTATTGGCTTCACGCCAGCAAAAAGCCAAGCGAGACAGCAGTTTTTCACAGATGCTTTTGAGTCTGGGATCACCAGTATTATGTATGAAAGCACACATCGTATTATGGCCAGTCTCGATGATCTTGCCAGCGCGCTTGGTGAACAGCAGCAAGTGGTGTTTGCCAAAGAGCTCACCAAGACATATGAAACGTTTTTTAGCGGTGAAGTATCTGAGCTAATTGCTTTTCTAACTGATGAACCTGAACGTCAGCGTGGTGAATTGGTACTTATCTTACCTGGTAAGGGGAAAGAGACCGCGGCAATTACGCCTGAAGCGCAAAAATTAATCTCGCTTTTGGAAGCTGAAATGCCGCTTAAAAAAGCCTGTGGTGTGGCTGCAGAATACTTTGGCCTTAAAAAGAATGCTTTATACAAAGCGATTATTGCACAAAGAGAAGAATAGCAAAAAATCCGCTGTGCTTTAGGCCAGAAACAGGTATAATGCGCCGCGAGTTGGCCGGATAATCGCTGCTTGTGACGAAAATGATCAAGGGGAGGAAAGTCCGGGCTCCACAGGGCAGGGTGCCAGCTAACGGCTGGGGGGTGAAAGCCCACGACAAGTGCAGCAGAGAGAAGACCGCCAACTTCGGTTGGTAAGGGTGAAAGGGTGCGGTAAGAGCGCACCGGACCGCTGGTAACAGTCGGTTGCAAGGTAAACTCCACCCGGAGCAAGACCAAATAGGGTTCCTTATGGTGTGGCCCACATCGGAACCGGGTAGGTTGCTTGAGCCTAAGAGCGATTTTAGGCCTAGACGAATGATTATCACCTCGTAAGAGGGACAGAACCCGGCTTATAGGCCGACTCACTAATTTTAGTAGCCGCTTGAGCTTTCAAGCGGCTTTCTAATCTTAAAAGCGCAACTTTCATCGCTGTGCACATAGCTGCACTCAAATTCCATTTTATAAATACCACGGTTTCACTCAGTACCTTCCAAGATTGAATTTTTGCTTTGCGTCTATCTGTTTTTTTTGCCCGTAATTAAAGCGCTGTCATCTCTGTCATTAGGATAGCTTGGTCGTTGTACTTCTAATACTTTTATTGTTCTTATATTTTAAATAATGATATTTTGCGCATATTTTAATCCATTCCATATTCTTGGCACAATTGCATGTCATAAACCCTAAATTGAACTGTATCTGTCAATTAATAGGGGGTATTAATATTATGATGCGGACTAAACTGTGCTTAGCTTTGCTGACTTTGGGGGTGACTGTCCCCAATAGTGCTCAAGCTACCATGGCACCATTAACAATACATGTTGATGAAAATACCAAAACGAACACCACCATAGGTAAAGTGAGTTTTGTTGACGGCGTATCCGATAAAACGGTGCGTTTGGAAGTCGGTAAAACGGACATTAAAAACTGGGTAACCAATGGTGAAGCATTTGAGCCCATCTCATTTGCCTCAAGCTTTACGCAAGCGCCAATTGTTTTTGGTCAGATCCAATCCAACAGTGACTATGCAGTAGAGTATGAAGTAAGCACCTACTCTTACTCTGGCCTAACGAGTAAAAACAATAATAGATTATTGATGCGCCACCGCTTAGATAACGTGAGTGCGCAAGGCTTTGAGGCCGTACTTGAATCTGAGCTCGATAAAAAAGGCACCAGTGTCATTCAAAGCTTTACCAATACCGGTGAGGGCGAAACGCTTGGCTGGATAGCATTTGCTGAACCCATTTCAGCGTTTTGGAATGACAAGCCATTTGAAGTGGCAAGTACAGGCACTGCGGTGACGCATCAGGTGCATGGTCATGCATTTAGTGCGCCGATCACAGAAACCCCAACGATTTTAACCTCCTTAACGTCCTACAATGGCACGTCTCAAAGCGGTGTGGCGATTGATGAAGTCTCTGCAAACCGTATAAAAGTGCACATTGATAACATAGATGATGACGCCCATGCGGCTGAAAACGTCAATGTCTTCGCACTACAAGGCTCTGGCTTTTTATTTACAGAAAGCTTGGCGATTGTGGGTGAAACGGGCGTCATCAAAGTCACTGATTCAGGCAGTGAAGCGCCATTTTCTATAAATTTTTCAAAATCTTATAACAACCCGGTTGTATTCGTTCAACCAGTAGGAATAGATAAAGACATCGTTGATGCGGCGGTACGCTTCAATTTCGTCGCGCCTATGTTACTGCAAGGATATTTGCATGGTGATAATGAAAGTGTGGTACCAAATCGATTTGGTGAGTTTGAACTGCATTATCAAGTCTTTGAAGCGGGTCGCTGGGATATTCCACTAGAACATTATAGCTATGAAATCGTCTCTGGTAACGACGCCGGGGTATTCTCAGTTGATCCGGTTAAAGGTGAAATTAAAGTTGCTGACCAAACGCAATTAGATTTTGAACTAGGGAATAACCAGTATTCATTGACAGTTCGTGCAACAGATGGCGCGGGTAATCATTATGATATGCCAGTTACGATTAATGTTACTGACATTAATGATTCATTAAACAACAATGCGCAATCCATTGATGGTCTAGCAGCCGATGACTGGGCTGGTTGGTCAGTCGCCCCAGCAGGGGATGTAAACGGTGACGGTTTCGACGATATTATTGTCGGCGCTCCTCAAGCAGATGTTTATAGAAATGATGGCACCTTTATGTACGAAGATAACGGTGCAGCTTACGTTCTTTTCAGTGATGCAACGGGCACATTCCCATCATTAACAGAAGTGATCGGTGGTACTCGTGGTTTTGGTATCATGGGAGCTGAGTCTGGCGACAACGCAGGTTTTGCTGTTGCTGGTGGCGTTGATATTAACGGCGACGGATTATCAGATGTAGTAGTTGGTGCGCCTTACGCGGGAACCAATGGCGACTACTCTGGTTCAGTATATGTTGTATTTGGTAAAACTGGTACTAACTATATTCCATTGTCTGATATGAACGCGGGTGGGAGCGATTACGGTTTTGCTATTCATGGTGCATACACTGAAGACTATGCTGGTGGTACGTTAGTCGTTGGCGATGTGAATGGTGACGGTCTGGGGGATATTGTTATTGGTGAAACGGTTACGCGTTTCTTAGCAGGCACAGGCTCTTTTGCATTAAGAGATTTACTTGAAGATGGTACAGCTGATCCAAACCTAGCGTATGTTGTTTACGGTAAAAAAGACAACAATGTTGTTCAGTTAGCTAATGTTGCAACAGACTACAACGAGCAAGGTTTTGCGATTACTCGTCCAAGCCGAAAGTTATTTAGCGACTGGTATTATGGCGCACAAGTTTTACCAACGGGTGACTTTAATAGCGATGGCTTAACAGACTTTATTGTTAGCCACGGTTTATTTGTTGATACCTCTGGTACAAGTTATGTTGTTTATGGCCGTATAGGCGGAGAGGCTGTTAAATATAACAGTATTAAATCCGCAGGCAATGGCATAAAGATCACGCCACAAGGCAGCGGCAATTATGGTTTCGATTTTGGTAATGCAACTCTTGATGCACTACCTTCATTTACCACGTCTCACGTAGGTGATGTGAACGCAGATGGTGTTGACGATATTGCGTTATTGTTGACAGACACTGGTTGTTGCTCAGGTATTGATCACCCTCGTGCTTACATCATCTTTGGTGGTGTTAACGTTGTTGATGAAATCAACCTTGCGGATATTGCCAATGGCAATGGCGGTTTTGTAATACACAATGACGCTTCAAATATCGGCCATAGTGACTTACAAGTTATTTTAGGTTCAATCGGTGGTGCAGGTGACTTAAATGGCGACGGCTTTGACGACATCATTATCGGTGACCCGTTTGCAGAGGATAACAAGGGCCGGGTATACGCTGTTTATGGCCGCGCAGGTACAGAGCCTGTTTATCTTAGTGAGATCATTGAAACCCAACAAGGTTTTTACTCTGAAGGTAATGGTGGCGAGCAACTTGGGCAATTCATAGCAAGTGCTGGTGACATCAATGGCGACGGTATCAAAGACATTCAATTTGGTGCGCCTTCTGCCAACAAAAACAACTTAGAAAACACCGGTGCGGTTTACGTTCTAAATGGTGACGGTAAGTTAGTGACTCTTTGGGGCACAGACGGTGACGATACTATCACTGGCACAGCGGCAGCAGATAATATTGCTACAGGTACAGGTGACGACGTCATTCGAACTAACGGTGGCACCGATGCTGTTTACGCAGGTCCTGGTGAAGATACTATTTACATTTCTGACAACACCTTCACTCGTATTGATGCAGGCGGTAACACAGATACATTAGTATTTGACGGTTCAGGTATTAATCTAGACCTTGCAACTCAAGCTTCTCGTGTTCGTAACGTTGAAGTATTTGATATCCGTGGTTCAGGTGCTAACTCAATTACACTTAATAAGAGCGTGAGTAGTAACTCAAACTTACGTATTTTAGGTGACAACGACGACTATGTTGGTGCAGCAAATAACCAATGGGTTGACTCTGAAACAACACAAGTTATCGATAATGTAACTTATAAAGTATTTACGTCTGGCTCAGCGACTATGTTAGTGCAAGATGGTTTAACAGTGACGGTTAATAATGCCCCAACGATAGAAGACCAAACGTTTACTGTCAGTGAAATTGCTGCCAGTGGCACAGGAATTGGCATACTTGCAGCCGATGCAAATGATGTTGGTGACTTCGTTACGTTCCAAATATTGAGCGGTAATGAAGATGGTGATCTCGTATTGGATGCACAAACAGGTATATTAAGCATTAGCCCGACCATCTCCCGTTTGGATTTTGAAAAAACCGCAACTTACACACTACAAGTGATTGTGTATGACCAATACAATACGACTGACACCGCACAGATTACTGTTGACGTATTAGATATGGACTCAATGGAAATTACGTTAGAAGGTGATGTAAGTGGTGAAGGTAGCTACTGGGGCGAAAATACAGTACTTGAATTATTAGGTATGAGCTCTCCTCAGTGGGCGTCAACTGAAACTAAACATACTTGGAATGTGCCAGAAGAAAATCTGCCTGATGATCCTGCAATTATTAGAATTGAATCACACGGAAAAATCCATTATGTGGGCGGCATGGACTTATTCGGCGGTTGGGTTGAAGCTGACATTCCTCTTGAGATGGATTTAAGATTTCCGGATGAAATTGCAGCAGGTCAGCCGGTTAATTTAGCAACCAAGTTTACCGTCGGTGAAAATGCAAACTTCATTGCGTCTTCTCCAGGTGTACAAATCTCGGCTGAGTTAATTTTTGAAGATTATTTAATCAAATACGAGTCAGCGTTATTTGAAAAATTAAATGGCCAAACCAAAATCGATTACGCTTCTTATGAGAAAGTTGTCGGTTCAGAATCATTTGGTGTATATGGTGACAACTGTGCCAATGCACTTAATCGTTCTCAGTGTTACAAGTTAGACGATGGTGTTGAAGTTTACGATTTAACGCGTGAGTTGAGCGACGAGAAATTAACTTCATTAATTGAAAACAACTTCTACGAATTATCTGTTGTGACAGCGGAAGATCACGCTAGAGGCGTGAGTGACAATATCACTCATGGCACGAGTTTTGTTAATGGCGTAGATATTATTGACGTTGTATACGCTCATAAAGGTGCAGTTAATGGTATTGAAATTATCAGTACTGATGTAGCAGATCCAACTGCGACAACAATCTCTTTCATTCCTGCAAACATGACGAATGAACAGATCATCTATTTCATTAAGAATCTAACACGTGACTCTTTAGCTGAGGTGCCTTCAAACGCAAGAAAAGCGATTGAAAAAGCGATTGGTTTAGAAGTCGATAAGCTGCGTTTCTTAGCTGGTCACGATTTAACTGACTGGGTATCCGAAGAAATTTACTGGGGCTCTAACTGGACTAAGTGGCACGCACAAGCCGGCATGGAGTCAATGGAAGGAACGTCTGAACAATGTATTGATAACTATTTTGCACCAGCTGGTGAAGATTTATATCGCAGATACAAATTCAGTACACTTGATACTTTCGTAAGTGCAGCGCTAGATTTACATCAAGACTTTGAGTTGAACATTGAATCTACGGCTATTTTAGTTCTTGAAGATGGCACTGAGATTTACTTTGACCCAGAAGAAGATATTACCTTTACGCCAGAGCTTACGCATGACGTTAATAACGACGGTATGATTGACGCGACATTAACCGTCAATGCTGCATCAAAATTTGTTAACAGCACGAAAATGAATGCATTTTTCAGAATGCCATTTAAATTGCTTGAGTTTGAATACAACGTGCAAGAAGCGGTTTGTACCGCAGATAACATCTACACTATGGGTAACCAAGGTTTGATGTTTGAAAAAGGTTCTTATGGCCCACTATTAGACAGCGAAAAAGAGATCCAATATGACACCACAGACTTTGGGGGACCAACGGAAATCACAATCGCGCAAAACTCGTTCACAACCGCGTTATCATTTGACTTATGTAGTAACAGTGCAGCGTGTGGCGAACCGGTACTGTCATATGGCAACAATGCCCCAGTGGCTTCTACGGTAATATTAGCTGGCGATTTTATCGGTAAATCTACAGTATCAGCGTCATACACTTATACTGATCATGAAAGTGATTTTGAAGAGAGCTCACGTTATCAGTGGTATCGATCTGCGACAGGCAGTAATGATGATGCACAAGTTATTGATGGTGAATTCTACCAATCATACACCTTGTCATTGGAAGACATTGATAGCTTTGTGGCTTTCTGTGTAACCCCGCATGATGGTACTGATTTTGGTAACCCTGAGTGTAGTGAGTGGACCCCTGTTGAAAGCCCATATCATCAAGACTTATCTATCATGAACGGTTTTGGTCAATCTATTGTAATCAACGGTACCGATCAGAGCATGATTCAAACTATGGACTCTGGTTTTAATCCAAACAGTTCATACACGATTGAAGCGTGGGTAAAAGTGAACTCGTTGAACCCAGAAGAAAACTCTAATTTATTCACTTTTTCAGAAGACGCAAACTCTTCAAAGGCTGCGGTGAGAATATTCTCTGATGGTCGTTTACGTGTGAAAGCAACAAACACCACGTATAAGTCGACTAAGACAATCACTGTTGGTCAGTGGCAGCATTATGCTGTGAGTTATGATCAGCCGACTCAGCAGTTGTCAGTATACTTAGATGGTGAACTAATTATTTCTGAAGTAGATGCTGCAAAAGATAGTAATGTTTACTTTGTATGGGGCTCTGGCAACGATGGTACTAGCAAGAAGTTAGATGCGAATATTGATGAAGTTCGTATTTGGGATTACGCAAAATCACAAGAGTCTATCGCGGCAAATCGTTACTTAGGCGCTTCATTAAGTAACTCAAACCTAGTTTCTTACTATCACTTTGACAATATGGTTAACGGTGAATTAGAAGATCTAACAGGCGAGAGCACGATGACGTTAGTGAACGGACCAGAGCTTGAAAAGCATAATACATACTTAACGCTTGATGGTAATGGTGACTACGTTGACTTTGGTGACCCTAGTGATGGTTCACTTGACTTCGGTGGTGACAACTTCACTGCTCAAGCTTGGATCTATTTGGAACCAGGTTCACAAGATCAAACTCGTATTATTCTTAACAAGAAAATTGGTGGTGCCAGTGGTTATAAAGGCTGGACGTGGAGTGTTAACACAAGAAACCGTTTAACGTGGAAACATGATGCCGCCAGCAATGGTAAAAAAAGTTATGAAGCGACTGGTCAAAAACTTGCTACCGGACGTTGGTATCATGCTGCCGTTGTTGTTGACTGGGAAGGCAGTGCGAGAGTGACAATGTATCTTGACGGCAAGGACGTTGGTAGTAGTGCGTTAGGTAGTAAACGTAACGTAGTCAACCACGTACCACTTCGTATTGGCGCGTTCAGTTCGACAGATACAACAACGAACACCTTTAAAGGTCATATTGATGATGTAGTAATATGGACTCGTGCATTATCTAAAGATGAGATAAATGCTTGTAAAGAGGAAATGGAACTAGGTTGTCAACAAGAGTTGCTGTTGTATCACGACTTCGAACAAGATGTCCGAAAAAATAAAGCGATTGATAGATACAACGGTACTATTTTTGGCGCGGTTGAAGTAGATAACAGCCTTGATGTTAAGTTTACTACGACTGAGTATGCTGCTTTTGCTGGCAAGCTTCCAGGCGGTACTGGAGTCACATTTGGGTTAGCAGATGCGCCTGCCTACGGAGATGTAGCCATCAGCGAATACTCAGGTGAATTTATTTATACGCCAAATGGCAATGCAAATGGCGCAAGCGACTCATTTAGTTATTACATTTACAGTAGTAGTAATGGTCAAAGCCAGAAGCAGATTGTCACCATTGAGTTTGAATAAACTTACTGGCACTTAACGAGTTTAAAGCCGTGATACCAAAAAGTGTCGCGGCTTTTTTATTATGAGAAGAGGATTCGGTTTTAAATTTAACCGTTGAATCTTATTTTAAAGTCAGCCGCATAAAGCTCAAATCAGGTGTTTGATAAGTTTAGGCCGCATTTATCTTAACTGCTCCTCGCTCAATATCTATCTGTCATCTGCTCTTTCTGGATTAATTTATTCCTGAGGTGTGCTATTTGTAGATTTTAAAATTCATTTTCACGTCAGTGAGTGCATAGGTATACTGTAACCTGTATCAGTCAGCGCTGAACCGCGACTGTGGTTGATACAGTATGTAATTGTACATTTTTCACTTCAATATCCCCGAACTTGCTGCGAACAGCTCACAAAGTTACGCTAATCCGGTTTTTTGCAATACCTGTCAGATCTGACAGGTATCAAAATACTTTGGAATTTTTATACTCATTTCGGTACGTCGTAAGGGGAGAACTACCGATGAGAGTCGTAACAAAATGTGTAAACTATAATTCAATTCCACAGGAAGAATATCAGCAAATTTGTCGTTTGCGTTATCAGGTTTTTGTTAAACGTCTAAAGTGGGAACTACATACCAGTAAGCAGTTAGAACTACAACTTGAGTCTGATGAATACGACTATTCAAATGCGCAGTACCTCTACGTTACAGACAATAGCATGCAGATTTATGGATGTTGGCGAATTTTGCCGACTCTGGGAAGGTATATGCTTAAAAATACCTTTCCGACCTTACTTGAAGGTCACTCCATACCTGCTTCTGAATCAGTTTATGAGTTAAGTCGCTTTGCAGTAGATAAGCATCTTGCTCAAGCTGAAACCAACAAAAGTAGCAGTATTACAATGAAGCTATTCCAAGGCATATATGACTATGCCATTGAAAATGGCATCAAGGAATACGTCACGGTAACCACAACTGCAGTTGAACGCATTCTTAAACGCATTGGGATCCCATTTACCCGCATAGGTGACAAGCAAGTACATTTGCTTGGAAATACAAAGTCTATTGCACTCAGTATTCAAGTAAACCGCCAGTTTATGCTCGCCGTCCAGGATGAAACCTGTAGCTAACAATATTAATTTGATAAGGAAACATCATGAACACCGATCGTTACGATAGTCTGACTGAAGTTGAAGTCGAAGGCCTAAGTTATCTCTATAACTTTGCAGACGGACATGCATACCATGATATTAACGAACATTATGTAGATATCATCAATAACTTACAGCGCTATTGGCAAGAAGGTATAGAGAGCTCTATCCCTGATATGGAAAAAGCGTTTAAAAACCAATTTGCTGAACTCATTGACTCTTCAACACTGCACTCGAGTACTCATTTCAGTGTATGCCCGACAGCTTCAAATTCAATTGATATCGTCGCAGCTTGGCTCAATAAGGAAAATAAGCGTACCGCATTGATTGAACCCGCTTTTGACAATTTATACCTGCTGTTAAAACGTCGTGGTGTTGATATTAGTGCGTTTGATGAGCTGGCACTTAAAAATGAAAATCAATTAGCACAGATAGTGAGTGGTGGTGACATTGATGCACTGTTTCTAGTCAATCCAAATAACCCGACAGGTTTGGAGATGACAGAGTCCGAGTTTGTCTATCTTGTTGAGCAATGTAAAGCACACAACATCACGATTTTATTAGATAGAACATTTAGGATCTATGGCAAAACTAACTTTGATGATTATCAAATCTTAGAACAATCAGGCATTGATTACGTTGTGATTGAAGATACTGGGAAAACATGGCCAACCCAAGATCTCAAAATCAGCCTGATGGTTTATTCAGAAGCGATCAGTAGCACTATGCGTTTGCTCTATGAAGAGATTTTTCTGTGTAGCAGTAACTTTGCATTGGCATTGTTAAAGGAGTTTATTGCCGTAACAGCCAAGTTTGGTGTTGATGCCACCATTAAAAATGAAGTGAGAAGACGCAGTGAAACCATTAATGACGCCTTGGCAGGTACAGGCTTAAAGGTTTTTGATAATGATGAAAAGTGCCAGCTTCCATTGTGTTGGATCGACATCAGTGCAACTGGATACGACGATGTTAGTTTCGCAGCACGTCTAAAGGAGCATGATATTGCAGTGCTTCCAGGGCGTTTCTTTTATTGGAATTCAAAGTCGCAGCATACGCAATTTATCCGCGTTTCTTTGATGAAGCCTGATAATGAGTTCTATGAAGGAATCGAAAAACTCAAAGAAGCCGTAACACGTATCTTGGAAAAGTAAGATGAAAAAGCTACTTGTTACTGGCGATGTTGATATCACTCAATTAGCGCAGTTAGATTGTCAAATCTGTCACCTCAAAGAGCCAAAAGATGAGCAACAGATCATCGAAGCGCTGGTGGATTGTCATTATTACATTATTGGGGGTCCTGAACATTGTTCAGAGCAGTTTTTAAATGCTGCTCAAGTGCTTGAGCTGGTTGTCGTGCTTGGTACTGGCACAAGTAGTTTTATCGATCTTAAAGCTGCTTCTAATAAGGGTGTTGAGGTGATGAATACGCCTAAGCTCAATGCTCAGACGGTGGCTCAGTTTGCTTTTGCGACCATGATAATGCGCAATACTCGGTTTCATTTTTCATGGCAAAAGATGCAAGCAGGTACCTGGTTTCAAACCCCTTACAAAGAGCTTGCAGGGTCAAAAATCGGGCTGGTAGGGCTTGGGAACATTAATCGTGCTTTGCTCGCACTTATACGCACAGTGAGTGACCAACCTGTTTACTATCACGCAAGGTCGCCAAAAGAAGCGTTACATGATACCCATCAGCTTGAATTTTTAGAGCTACCGGAGCTAATGAGCACCTGTGATTTAGTGGTCGTCAGTGTGACGTTCAATGAGACAACTCAATCATTTATTGATGAAAGAGCTTTGGCTAATGCTAATCAAGAGCTGGATCTACTTTGCTTCAGCTCGCCACACGTCATCTGTCCGACAGCGCTAAGGAATGCACTGACAACAAAAACGATTCGATCCGCATACATGGATGGTTATTACCAAGAGTGGCTAGAAACTCCCGGTGTCGCAAACGATCAGTACGGGTTGTTGTCCTTAGAGCCTTCTGTGTTCATGGCAACGACGCATATTGCTGCGCAGTCGCGAGAAGCAATACAGGCTTTGCTTGCTAAAGCGGTGGACAATATTAAACAACATGAAAGGAGTCGCCATGGGCGCTTATGACAATCTTGATATTGCATTTTCTGGCTGTATTACCAGTAAGGCATTAATGCTTGCAGAGCATATGGGGCTTTTTGAGCACCTAGATGAAAATGACAGTGTCAGTGCACATTTATTGAAGGAAGTATATAAAGACAAAGGGTCGTATTTAGACGCAATTCTCAACTCGCTTTGTGAAGGCGGTATTTTTTCAGCTGAGCAAGAGCAATACCAGTTATTGGTAAGTCGTGAAAAGATTAAAAAGAAAGTCCCGATATTTAAACTTTGGCTGTATGCGTATCGAGATTTACTCAGTGAACAAGAGCGTATGTTTGATGGGGAGCTTGATCGTATTCCCTATGATGGCGGCAGTGTTGCAAAGCACTCTGCGGAAATTGGCTCATCATTCATTGATAAGCAATTAGATCAAGTGGTTGCTGAGCTCGAATTAACGGGCACGCTGTGTGACATGGGGTGTGGCGCAGGGCTCAGATTAATCAAGCTTTGCCGAAATTTTGGTTTAAAGGGAATAGGTATGGACATGGATGCCAATGCGGTTGCATTAGCGAATCAAAACCTCGCCAAATCAGGGATCGATGGCGTGGAATTTAAACAACAAGATATCACCAAAATTGAAGGTCAACATGAAGATATCGAAGCCATTATGTTTACCTTCTTTACACACCATATTGAACCAAACGAGCGATTAGAGCGCTTATTGAATAACTATCGCGAGATTTTTCCAAACCTAAAATACATCGTTATTTTCGATACGGTGACTGGTGAAAAGCCAAATGAAGTTAATAACATATTCTCAAAGGGATTTGATTATATTCATCGACTACAAGGATTGATCCCGCGTACCCGCGCAGATTATATGTCTATTTTTGATAATAGTCGTTTGAGTATCACCAAAGAGATCCCACTTGCTGTTGATAACAGTTATGTGTGGATTTGCAAGGTGGCATGATATGAATGTGTTGATACTGGGATGTGGGGAAGTCGGGCAGGCCTGTGCACAAAGATTGCTAATGAATCACAGCGTGGAAAAGTTAACGCTGCATTGTAAGTCTATGCATCGGCGCACTGCTTTGACAAAAGAGCTGGGCCAAGAAGACTGCGTCGATATCATTCATTTTGACATCTTCTGCAATGAAGGTTTTGACAGGTTATCGGCGCTAATTCAAACGCTAAAACCCGATTACATCATTGATTGCTTGCCAGTTGGCAATATATTGGTGCCGATATTTAAAAATACGTCACTCGAGCAGGCCTCTGAAATGATGTTTGCTTATTTTAATTGCTTAAAAGCAGCCTTTGCACATGGCGTAAAGCGCATTCAAAAGGTGTCCAGTGGTGGTGCGGGTGGTTTGGGCGTTAGTTGCCCTTACCGACACGGGTTATCCACTATCAGTGGCGGAGATCTGCTGTTGTGGAAAATCTATTTTAACGGCGCATTACACCAACTGTTGATTAACTTACATGAAAGCGCACATGCATCTGTCGGCCTGACCATCCCGAGAGCTTTGATCGGGTATGAAGCCACAGACAAGGCACACATTATTGGCTGTGGAGACAGTACCGTTTACACCCGCGCTGAATTGGAGCTTTGCGCACATCCAAGCCAGTTTGGCTTCATCACTAAAGAAGATGTTGCTAGATCTACACTTGATTCACTATTTTCAACGTGTTTTGAGCAAGACTGCATCGCTCAAATGTGCCGAGCTGGGATCAATCAATCTTCACACAGTGCTCAGTTACTAGATTCTCTAACGCAAGATATGGCCAAACATGAGCAGGCGGACGACATTAGGTTAATCTCATTGGGGTCGCTTGGTAATCAAGTAACCAAAGACATGATCGAATTACTATTAGCGATTGAATTGCATAACGGTAAGTATGATCATAATCAGGATCCTCGCGAGTTTATTAGTAGCCACGGCTTTTTTGGTCAAGATGTCCTGAATCATTTTGAGTTTAGTTGTAGTGCTGTTGATGGCGACAGACAAATCGATTACTCGCTGTGCAACCTCAGCCATTGGCAAGCCTTAGTTTTACGTCATGCCTCAAACTCAGAATTAATCACAAAACATATAAGCCGTTATTTAGCTGCTATCTATCAACTTAAAGGAATTGATAAAAAATGAGAGATTTCACGACAAAAGAATTAGAAAAGCTATCAATTGATGGCTACAAAATATGGCAAGAATTAAAGTATAATCAAACACTTAATCGTGACGAGCTGAATAAACTTAAAGATGAAAAGTTTGTCAAAATGGTACGCCATGCCTATAACAATGTACCCATGTATCGCGCTAAATATGATAGCCATGGTGTGGATATTGATCAGATCAAAGGTGTTAAAGATATTGCGAAACTTCCCATCATTGAGAAAGACGATCTGATCGATAACTTCCCGCACAATAGTCTAGCTGAGGGCTACACCATTGATAATGTACAAACGGCTATCACTGGCGGGTCAAGTGGTAAGGTTGTGCGTGTTGCTTACAGCGACGACACCATGATTGAACGTGTTGTCACGGCATATCGGATTTATCACATGATGATGGATGGTTACCCTGATCATTATCGTCAAACTTATGTTTACACTGGTGTTTATCCATTTGCTTCATTACCCGAAGGGCGCTTTCCACTGACGCATATTTGGACTTTAGATAGTGTAGAAGACTCACGTGAAAAATTGGTGGCATCAAAACCACATATGTTGACACTCTATCCATCAAAACTCAAAGACATATTGACAGGGTTAAGCCAAGACGACATTGAGGCCATACGCACTAATTTGAAATGTATTAATGTGAAATCAGAAATGTCTTTGCAGCAAGAGCGTGATCAGTGGAGTGAGATTTTTGGTGTGCCCGTATTGGATGAGTATGGTTCTGAAGAACTTGCTGGCACCGTGGCGGCACAGTGTCGTCACGGTGGTTACCATATTTGGGAAGATATCAACATTGTAGAAGTGGTAGATGAACATGATCAAGTGATTGAAGACGAGGAATTGGGCGAGCTAATTGCGACCAACTTGTACAACTGGGCGATGCCGATTATCCGTTACCGTCAAGGTGATATGATCCAGTTAAAACCGGAAGGTGAAACGTGTGGTTGTGGTCGCATTTTCAGACAAATTGGCGACTTTAAAGGGCGCAGCAACTCTAAGTTTAAGACGCGTGAAGGTAAAGAATACTCTCCTGGTTATCTGCTGGATGTCGGCTATACACGATTAATGAAATACGGTGAACATTTGGCATCGTGGCAGTTGATCCAAGATACATTAGACAATGTGTATTTTGATTGTATTCCAACGAGCAAAATGACTGAGCAAATCAAAGTCGATATTGCCAGTGAGATAGATAATCTATTGCACAATAATTTTGATGTCACAGTTCGGTTTGTTGATGACATCAAAATTACCCCGCGCGGTAAGCGTAACCAAATTATTTCAAACCTTTAAATGAGTGGGTT
Organism: Pseudoalteromonas luteoviolacea; assembly: GCF_001750165.1. Lineage (NCBI taxonomy): Bacteria > Pseudomonadati > Pseudomonadota > Gammaproteobacteria > Alteromonadales > Pseudoalteromonadaceae > Pseudoalteromonas > Pseudoalteromonas luteoviolacea. The sequence continues at coordinate 4,383,979 of NZ_CP015411.1, read as the reverse complement.
ACCGAGTATGTTGTATTTTTACCAAGCCGCTTGTGAAATAGACCAAGAGATCAAAGAAAACCTGATCAACAAGCTCAAGGATAATTTTCACAGGCACCCGCGCACTGGGTATGTTGATGAAGTCATAAAAGCGCTGCCTCAAAAAAAATTTGCAGATGTGATCAATGCATTGACGCTATTGGATGAGCGCTTTCAGCAACAATTACATCAGATTGGTAATGCGGATGAGCAATCACTATGGATGCATGAATTGTTGCTGGATGTGGATACGCATATAGGCGATTTTGGTCTAGATCCTCAACAGACTGGTAATCTACTTCGATATGCATTACGGGGCATGGTTTATCATCATATTGTTGAACAGGGAGAGTACATGCTCCCTCAGCGATACTCTGAACCGCTCGCTTATATACATCGCTCAACCATGGAACATAGCGTGCTGCAATATGCGTGTTTCCAGCAATCCTGTGGTTTGAGTCATGAACAACTCACACTTTGGTTGTGTGAACTTATCATTATCTATAAACAAGCTGTTTTAGCATGTTGTTTACTTCTCAATGATCAGCAAGTTGACCTACTTAGCGCTGACTTACAGAGTTTTAATTCAGCGCATTATGAGTCATTTTTGCGCGTTGGGCAGGATGTTGATCGTATTGATATGGTAGAGCTCAAAGGGACTGTAAAGCGCTTAACACAGTATGCTGACGTGTACTGGAATCTGGGCGCACTCTATGCGCTACGCACATTCATCTGCCATTTAAATGTGCACTGTGATGTGTTACCCCATGCAAGTCTATCGGGAGAAAACCCGCTAATCCGTTTAATAGAGGCTGAAATTATCAATGAGGAGACATTGGCTGCAGCCTACAACAGCGCCCAGCAAGTACTCAACCAGTTAAATCATGCGGCGAAAAGCAACCGCTAAAAAATTAGTAAAAAGTTATCCAAAAGGAATTTATTATGATCCACGAAAATCTAGAATCAGGGGATTCAGTCTCAGAATATTCTAAGCATACAACCGCTGTAGAATGGATTGAAATGGGATATTTAGGTGTTATTTCATCACAACAAGATGCACTAAATAAGCCTGGCCATATTATTGATTATGGGTGCGGGCCTGGTTTTTTTGCCGCTTACCTTGCTGAGGAATATAAACAAAAGATCACCGGCGTAGATATCTCACAAGAGATGATCAATCACTGTGAAAATGAATATAAAAATACAGATCTGTCATTTTATCAAGTAGGAGAAAATAAACTTGCATTTGCTGAAAATAACAGCATAGATGGCGTTGTTTCTTGCTACGTATTAATGCAGATCCCTTCACATGATGAGCAGATAGCGATCTGCGAAGAAATTTATCGGGTGTTAAAGCCTGGAGCAAAATTTACCATGTTGACAATGAATCCGGCATACACCGGTGTTCAATTTGATTTTTTGCGTAATGGAGATGTTGACCGAGTTTATTCAGCTGGTGAAAAAATGACAACCGAACTGCAAACTGACCACGGTACGTTAGAGCTTGAAGATGTCTATTGGCCGACTCAGTACTATCTAAACGCTTTCAGCCGCGCAGGCTTCTCCCATATAAAGTGTGTTGAGCACTGCCCAGCGTTTGGTGACAATCAAGACAAAGCGCAATTTTTAATTGTCGAAGGCATAAAAGCTGAATAATCGGGGAATACGTAATGGAATTTAATAACACGATCCCTGAACTGGTTTGTCGGGACATTGAAAGTAGTTTGTCTTTTTATACTCAAAAGCTTGGCTTTAAAGTGTTGTTTGAGCGCGAGGAGCAAGGGTTTTTCTTTCTATACAAAGACGATATTCAACTTATGTTGCAACAGCTTGGCGAAACCGCCTGGATGAGTCATGGCAATGATACACCGTTTGGTAATGGTATGAACATCGCGTTTAAGGTAGAGAGCTTAGAAAATCTCGACTGTTCTACTCCGTCTGAGGATATCTTTCTTGAAACTGAAACCATTGAATATCGAGTGCTAGACGGAGTGGCCAGTGTTAACCAAGTGATATTCCGAGACCCAGATGGATACTTAATCCGATTTGTAGAACAAGTGAATCAATAGTAGTAAGGCTAAGAAGGAGCGTCGAATGTTGAGCAACTTAAAAGAGATTGGGCAGGATCCAATCATGAAGTTAATGGTTGAATTTAGCCAAGATCAAAGGCCTGAAAAAATAGAGCTGGGCATTGGTGTTTACAAGGATGAAACAGGGAATACCCCAATTATGTCGGCGGTGAGCAAAGCTCAGACGGCGCTTCTGGATTCACAACACTCTAAAGCGTATTTAGGGCTTGCTGGCAATCAGTCTTTTAATGAAGCAACTAAGCACCTAATTCTCGGTGGCAGTGGTGCATTTGACCGTGCAAGCGCACTGCAGACGCCTGGTGGCAGTGGCGCGCTTAGGCTGTTTGTTGAGCTGGCGAAACAGCTTTGTACGCAGACGAGAATATGGTTACCTAAAGAGACCTTTCCGAATCATCCTTTAACGGCGGCTGCTGTTGGGGTTGAGGTCGTTTATTATCCTTATCTCGATCCGTTGACTCAAACGGTAGATGAATCAGCGATGTTGGCAGCGCTGAGCGAAGCGAATGCCAATGATCTCGTTTTAATACATGGATGTTGTCACAACCCAACGGGCGCTGATATCACATTGGAGCAATGGCAGGCCCTAGCTGAACTGGCTCATCGTAAAGGGTTTATGCCTTTAATTGATCTTGCTTACCAAGGATTTGGAGAAGGGATCTCAGAGGATATTACTGGGCTGCGCTTGTTGGTGAATCATGTAGAAAATGCCTTTATTTCGGTATCTTACTCAAAAAATATGGGACTGTACCGAGAGCGTACTGGATGTGCAATTGCTGTTGGTAGTAGTACTGCGAAGTCAGAACTCATTAAAAAGCACTTGTTACAGATAGCAGGCTGCTCCTATGCCATGCCGCCTGATCATGGTGCCGCTATTGTTGCTGAGATCCTGGGGGATCAACAGTTATTCTGTTTGTGGCAGCAAGAGCTTGCTGAGATGAGAGATAGATTGAAGTTATTGCGATTAAAGCTTGTTATATCGCTCAATGATCTAGGTAATACACAGTTTGACTATATCAAACAGCAAAGCGGATTGTTTTCATTAACGGGTTTAAATACACAGCAAATTGAGCGATTAAAATCAGAGTTTGGCATATATATTGTGCCTGGTGGCAGGATCAATATTGCTGGTGTAGGGTTATCCCAATGTGGGTATTTAGCATCGGCGATTAACCAAGTTGGAAATATGAATTAGCTGTGTAATACAGACGCTTTTAATAAGGAAAGAAAAGAATGCCACACACCATTCTGACAGGAGATAGGGCGACGGGTCCATTACACTTAGGTCACTATGTTGGTTCACTGAAGCAGCGTGTCGAATTACAAGATCACAATCAACAATATGTGTTGATCGCCGATCTGCAAGGCTTAACAGATAATGGATTAAACCCATCTAAGGTTTCAAAAAATATTTTAAACGTGTTGTCTGATTATCTTGCTGTTGGGATCGATCCTGACAAGACAACGATTTGCCTGCAATCGGCGTTACCGGCATTGGCAGAATTGACCATGTATTATGCAAATTTGGTAACGGTATCTCGGTTAGAGCGCAACCCTACGGTGAAAGCAGAAATTGCCAGTAAACAGTTTGGGCAATCTATTCCCGCAGGATTTTTGACATACCCAATTAGCCAAGCGGCGGATATCACAGCGTTTAGAGCGGACAGTGTGCCAGTGGGTGATGATCAATTACCTATGATTGAGCAAACCAATGAGATTGTGAGAAAAGTGAACCGAGTAGCAGGTAAAGATATATTGGTTGAGTGTGCCCCTAGGTTAAGTAATGTAGCAAGACTACCTGGGGCAGATGGTAAATCAAAAATGTCAAAATCATTGGGTAATGCACTCACGTTAGGTGCAACAGAGGACGAGATCAGAGCGACAGTTAAAATGATGTACACAGATCCGACTCACTTGCGAGTCTCGGATCCAGGTAAAATAGAAGGTAATGTCGTTTTTACTTATCTAGATGCCTTTCACCCAGATACTGAGCTGGTGCAAGGGTTAAAAACGCACTACATGCGAGGTGGTCTGGGAGATAACAAGGTAAAATCGATCCTAGAGGAGTGCTTACAAGAAATGCTGAGGCCGATCCGTGAGCGTCGTAGCCGCTTCTTAGCAGACAAGGCGATGTTAATTGATATTCTATCGCGGGGCACCGCAGAGGGCGTCGTCAAAACCAATAGCGTGTTGTACGATGTTAAGCAGGCATTTGGATTGAATTTATTAAAGTAAGTGCTTGGTAGCCATCATCATTGATGATGGCTAGTACCGCTAAACAGAGAGATTCAGCGCACCCGATATGATTGCTTTTGAAATCGTCTGGTAGCGATTATTAGCGTTGAGTTTGGCGCCCGCATTTTGTAAGTGAAACAACACAGTGCGTTCAGAGCAGCAGAGAATTTTTGATATCTCCCAGCTACTTTTACCTTCTGCTGCCCAAGTGAGGCACTCTGTTTCTCTTTTCGTTAAAGTTGTATCGCTGATAGAGGTCTTCGAGTCAATACGTTTTAACGCATCTTGTAAAGCGGGTACAATGAGTTGAACTAATGGCAGCGCTCTATTAAATTTGGTCACACTGTCACTTTGCTGGTTTTTTAGTGCAAAGCTGATCATGCCAAACTCTCCTAGATTATTGTGAAATGGAATACTGAACCCTGATTGCAAACCCGCCTCATGGGCTTTTTTAATCACCTGAAGCTCTTGCTTAGAGTAGCGGGCATCTTTTTCTAAATGAGACCAGATAATCGGTAGATAATTATCCATAGAATAACGGACTATCGGATCCACTTTAACAAGCCCTGTATCATCGTAGTATTGCCGCCAACTTTGAGGGTAATTATCTAGAATAAGTACATCAGAGCGTGTAATAGATTGCGGCATAATGAGGCCAATTAAGAAATAATCATATTCAATGATTTCCAAGAGGCGATTCAATAGCTCTTTGACATCAGCTAATGTGGAGGCAGTTTTCAACTGCTCAATAAATTCGAAGGTATTCTGCATAACCATTTTAAATACTTCTAATTGAATTTAGGTAACTAGATGAAATTAACCATCTCTTTGTACATGAGTGACAATGCGCTCAGGGTTGAAATCAACAATATTGTATACCGGCTCTGTTTCTGACTAATTAACCGCGATACAGGCTGACCAAAAAAGTAACCTAGGTACATACCTGGTACCAAACATAAACCTAAATAAAGTGACGTTGCTGAGAAATGCCCAGTCAATGCAAGTGCAGCGATAGAGAGTAAAGACGAAAAAACAAAGGCGACAGCAAGGTTTGCTCTCACAAATGGTGCACTTTGAAATTGTAAAAGGAGTGCTAAAGGCGGTCCACTGAGGCCGGCCAATGTGCTCATCACACCTGCCACCAAACCACTGGAACAAATATTTAAACGGGTCAATGCGAAAGAGCTGGTCATAAAGCTTAACACAACGCCAAACAGCACAAGTATTGAAGCAATTGTGGGAAAGGCTTGGCTATTGATATTGAGTAATACGAGCGTGCCGATTAAAGTGCCAATGACCAGTCCCACACCCGTATTACGAATATGGAAGCGACTCAAGTGATCTCGTTCTCTATGGGCCATAAAGATGGTGAGAAATAAATAAGCAAAGAGCAGTGGACCTGGTATTAATTGTGGCTCGATAAAACCTAGCAATGGAATCGCTACCAGTCCGGAACCAAAACCGGCAGAGGCTTGCAAAAATGAGCCTGTTGCCATAATTAAGGTAATGAGAATAATATCAACGACGCTTAAATCCATAAAAGCATTCCAATCCTTACAATGCGTTTATTTGAAAAAAATAAATATTCTCAGGTATTTATTGAGGATAATTGACCTAGAGAAACATGTGATATGCCGTCTGACTTGAGTACTCAAGTGGACAGTAATGAGTTATAAATTACCGTAATAGATATGAAGTGTCCATTGATCAGGCACGTGGAAAGCGGCCTGAATCCGAAAATTTTTTTATAGATTTTATACTCTATTGATTTTACATGACTTTTATTTTTACCTGACACGAATAATTTTAATATTTTATCGATTAATAGAATTTATTACATAATAACTAGGTCGGAATATACTGGCCTTTATTTCAAAAAGTAATAAATGTGTATAAAAAAGTGCTTACTTTTTTCAATAAATAAGCTCTATTAATTCCAATTCGTGAATTAATTATTTAAATGAGGTGTTATGAATAATAAGTGGAATAAATTGACAGTTAAATACGCTTATTGAACTTTGCAATTAAATCCAGACAACACTCGCCTTGAACTTGACAGGTGGATTTTAACTACATGATTTAAAGATGCTTTGTAGAAATTTAGTGTCATCAATCTGACGTATAGATGAAATAAAAAAGTCATTTTTCATCCGTAGACTTGCGCCTGCTCACAATTGATTAAGTTTTAGGAACATTCCAATGAAAATTAAATTTGCTGCGCTCGCAGTGTCTGTTGCTCTGCTTTCAGGTTGTAATGACGATAATACAAACTCCGTAGAAGTCATTAAAGAAGTGGAAGTGATCAAGGAAGTTGAAGTTAGCCCAACGGCTATTACGTCTGTAAAAAATGTGATTCTAATGATTGGTGATGGTATGGGACCTCAGCAAGTTGGTTTGTTAGAAGAATATGCTCAGCGCGCACCAAATTCTGTATATAAGAGTAAAAACAATGAAACCGCATTATCCAAGTTGGCCAACCAAGGTCATTTAGGGTTGTCTTTAAATGCACCCCATGGGGCCTCAGGCAGTTTGGTTACTGATTCAGCTTGTTCTGCAACGCAGCTGGCAACAGGCATTGCCGCTGGTTCTGAAATGATTGGCTTAGATGTCGAAGGTAATAAAATTGCGACGATTTTAGAAAAAGCCAAAGCAATGGGAAAGGCGACAGGTTTAGTATCTGATACACGGATCACGCATGCAACGCCTGCTGCATTTGCAGCTCATCAACCACACCGTTCTTTAGAAAATGACATTGCTGCTGAGCTGATTTCGTCTGGTAATGTTGATGTTATGCTCTCAGGCGGTGCGCGTGCATTTTTGCCTAAAGATGTGCAGAAAAATGAAGAGGCGAAAGCACAGCTCGCTGAAATGGGTATGCCCGCTGATGTTTATGCGGCATCCAAACGTGGAGATGAAAATAACCTCGTTATTCAGGCAAAAGAGCAATTCGGGTACGATTTGGCATTTGATAAAGCGCAATTAGCTGATACTGAAGGTGAAAAACTGTTAGGTTTGTTTGCAAACTCTGGCATGGCAGATGCGATCGCATATAAAAAGTGCCAAGCTGAGAGCTCATGCACGCAGCCCTCATTAAAAGAGATGACTGTCAAAGCGCTCGATATTCTCTCTAAAGATGAAGATGGCTTCTTTTTAATGATTGAGGGCGGACAAATAGATTGGGCTGGTCATGCGAATGATGCAGGCTGGATGCTTAATGAGTTACTAAAATTTGATGAAGCTGTAGAAGCTGTGTATGAGTGGGCTAAAGATCGAAGTGACACGCTGGTGGTCGTTACTGCAGATCATGAAACAGGTAGTTTTGGTTTCAGCTATACAACACATAATAAGCCTGAAACTGGGGTGCATTTATCTGGCGATGGTATGGGGGAGCATACTTATAAGCCAAAGTTTAACTTTGGTCCGCTCGAGCAATTGGACAAGCTGTACAATCAGACTGGTACGTTTTTTAACGTAATGGCTGATGTTAATGATAACAATGACTTTAGCAATAGCACGGATCATCAGTGGCAAGAAGCTATCAAGAATAACACTTCGTATGAGGTCAGTATTGAAGAGGCTGCGATCATGCTTGAGACTGAAGGCGTCGATAGTGAAAACAGACCTTACCCTGCCTTCTCTGATTTTTCAGACTTTTATGTGTATGGGAAAGATGACTTTACCGGTAAAATTGGTCGCGTGCTTGCCAAACACCAAAACGTTGTGTGGGGGACCGGAACGCACACTGCTGCGCCAGTGCCAGTATATGCCTTTGGGCCAGCGGGTGTAACTCAACAGTTTTCGACCCTTCAACATCATGTCGATATTGCTAATAAGATGATGACCGCGCTGGGTGTCAATGAATAATCAATTCAATCCAAACGACCAAAGCCATCGAAGTTGATGGCTTTTTTTGGTTAATGTCTATGGGTAGTGAGATAGTCAATAAAGGCTGTTTTGGGCAGTGGTTTACTGTAAAAATAACCTTGACCGAAATCGCAGCCTGCTTGCTTTAACAATTCATGTTGAGTTTCAGTTTCAATGCCTTCAGCAATGACTTTAAGTCCGAGTTGATGTGCCATTAAGATCATCGTTTCACACAGTACGAGGTCATCTTGATTGTATTCAATACCATCAACAAAGCGTTTATCTATCTTAATGAATTCGGTATCCATTTGTTTGAGATAGGCAAGAGATGAGTAGCCTGTACCAAAGTCATCTAAAGCAATGGCAAAGCCTTGTTGGATCAATTTTGTTAAACGCTTTTGACTTCGTCCTTCTCCTTGCATCATTAATCCTTCAGTAATTTCCAGTACTAGCATGTCGGGTGTAAGTTGATGTTTGGCGAGTTGCTGTTGCCATGCCAATAAGGTTGTGTGCTTTGCACTAAATTGGATCGGTGAAACATTAATGCTCAATTGAATGGGTTTATTGAGCTTTTGCGTTTGCTGTAAGACCTCAATGGCTTGTTCAAATGCCAATTCACCTAGCTGGTGGATCAGTTGTGTTTCTTCTGCTAGAGGAATAAATGCTCCCGGGCTTATCATACCTTTATCAGGGTGTTGCCAACGGATCAGCGCTTCTGCTTTGGTGATCTGTTGAGTTTGCATAGAAACTATGGGCTGGAAGTGCATTTCGAATTGATGTTGTGCCAGTGCTTGACGCATATCTTTAAGTAACAGAATACGCTGTTCAGCTTGCTCTCTGAGTTCTGCGCTGAACAGCGCGAAGCCATTTCTACCGATCTGTTTGGCTTTGTACATAGCTTGATCCGCAGCTTTTAAGAGTTGCTCTGTGTTTTCGCCATCCTTTGGCGCAAGCGCAATTCCTATACTCGCTGCAATATGGCAAGCTTCACTGTCCAGGATGAATGGAGCTTTTAGCGTCTCTAAAATGTTTTCCGCGAACTCAGTAGCACATTGTTGGTCGGCGCAACGATCATATATCAGCACAAATTCATCGCCGCCAATTCTCGTTAGTCGTGCTGATGACTCTGTTAATTTTTTAAGGCGTTTTGCGATTTGTTGTAGCAGTAAATCACCGAAATAATGGCCTAATGTGTCGTTGATATCTTTAAAATGATCAATATCTAGCAGTAGCACCGCAAAGTTGTGTTCTGGTAAACCAAAAAGTGTATTGAGCTGTTTTTTTAGGCTTGTGCGATTTGGCAGATCGGTCAGTTCATCAAAGTGGCTTTGACGCCATAATTGCTCATCTTTTTGTTTTTTATCAGTAATATCTGCAAAAATACCTACCCGGCGATAGGGTTCTTCATGTTCATCATAGACGGTATCAATGGTTAGCCATTCTGTATACAGCTCGCCATTTTTACGTTTGTTGATGATCTCACCTTGCCATTTACCTGTTGTGATGAGCGACTGCCAAAGTTGCTCATAGAAGCTGGCATCATGACGGCCGGAACTGAGTATCGAGGTGGTTTTGCCAATAACTTCATATTGTTCATAACCCGTGATTTTAGTGAAAGCGGGGTTGGTATCGAGAATATAGCCCTGGGCGTCAGTGATCACCATGCACTCACTGCTGTTGTTATATGTCATTGCGGCTAGATTAAGCGCTTCTTCCTGCTGCTTTTTTTGACTTATGTCACGCATTATCAGGATGGCTTCACCATTATGTTCAATGCGTTTAATACGGATCTCAAAAACTCTTTGTTGACCATGTTCTTTATGCACATATTCAAAGTAAGTGCTGGGTTGGTTAGGTAGCATGGCCAGTGCAGCTTTAATGCGAATATTGATATGGTTTGGAAATACCTCTTGTATGGTTTTCTTGTCGCTTACCCGGTCACCATGTTTATCTAATATGTGTGCGTTTTTGCTGAGGCGAAGATAGTTGTCAGGAAGCGCTTGGATCAGAGTGTTCAGTTCAGCGTGTTTATTATGTGCAACGGTTTCTGCATCAAGTCGCACTGTGGCCATTTTATCAAAATGCACCGCAAGTTTCCCAAGCTCGATTGGCATATCTTTTTGGTCTAACTTTTGTGCCTTACCATTTGCCAGCGCGCCAATAGCGTTACTGAAATTATTCAGAGGGATCAACAGTGAGCGGTTTAATTGAATGCGCCCAAACCAACTCAGTATGAGGATAGTCAGTAAAAAAAGTAGGGTGACCATCAAGAATTGGGTATTTACTTCATGCAATACATCTTCAAACGGGAAATCAAAATAAATATTAAGTTCCGATTGGGGGGCTTGTAAGGGGAGTCTGAAATAGACATGATGAAGCCCATTTTCATCTTCTATGGTTTGTATGGAGTGTAATTGCAGGTCGGTTGGCCAATCATCGCTCACTGAGCGCCCTAACGGTTTATTGGAGTAAGGATACTCGGCGACAATTTGCGCATAGTTATCAGCAACCATTACGCGGGTACCAATGGGGAGCGGCAAGTGAGAAAGGGACTCGCTCCAGTTGGTAAGTCTTCGCACTGCAAAAATAACCATTTCTATTTGATTGTTTACATAAACAGGTTGAGCGAAGTTTAAGGTTTCCGTGTATACACTTCGATCCTGTTGATATTCACCAATACTAAAGGTACCAGTGGTGATGGCTTGCAGAAAATAAGCGCGGTCGGCAATGCTAATTGGGGCTTTCAATGGCTGTAGCGAGCAGAAAACATGACCGCTTGGAGTGGCTAAGCCAAAATTTGCAAATTCTTGGTTTATCAATAGTGCATGCTTTAGCAATTGTGGACAGCCTTGTTGCTGCGTATTCAATAGTGCTGGGTTTTTTGCTAAGTTTTGCAGTAGCAGCTGGGTGTCCGTAATATCTACTCTTTGTAAAGTCGCAATCTGATTGGCGAAAAACAGTGCATCCTGTTCTTTGCTATGCAAAATATCTGAACGTTGTGCAACTAACAGCGCAAAAACAGCTAAAAATCCAGGGATTGATAGCAAAAGCATTAGTCTAAAAAAACGTTTTTTTATTGATGAATAAAGAATAGTTAGGTCTCAATTTGTAAATACATGTATATCATAACCGCGACTGTGTAAATCGCCAAACCTAAGTGCGACATATCTATTTTTCACTCCACTTTTTATAAGTTTATCGTTTTTACCAGTATTGCTTTGGGAAATATTTTTCATTCTTGTAGTACTTATTTTTCGCAAATTTTATATTAATCTGTGTGTTTTTTTTCTGTATTTCCACTTTTTACCACATGAATCATAAACTTCTTCGAAAGCCTGATTTCTTCTGGTTTTTTGCTTATCTATTGAAGGCCTCTTAGCTTGACAAAATGGCTTGTCAAGCCCTAGACTTGTCAACTGTGGTAGAATGTGGGTTAAAGTGGATCAAATTGGATCAAAATGTACATTTCTTAGCTTGTAGAGCAGAGGCAAGATGTTTCGCGGTGCGAACTTAATTAGCCTTGATGACAAGGGGCGCTTTTCGATACCTACAAAGTATCGCGAGACGCTATTGTCTGAAGAAATGGGTACGGTTATTTGTACCATTGCGATTAATGAACCTTGCCTTTGGGTATATCCATTGTCTGAATGGCAAGATATTGAAGCGCGTTTACAGAAACTATCAAATACAAATCCACGTGTTAGGCGGTGGCAAAGAATGCTACTGGGACACGCGACTGAATATCAATTAGATAAAAATGGTCGGATTTTATTGGCGCCAGCTTTGCGCAGCTATGCCAACCTAGGCAAGAAAGTAATGCTTGTAGGCCTGTTAAATAAGTTTGAGATCTGGGATGAGTCACGTTGGAATGAGCAGATGCGCCTTGATACAGAAATTGAGCGCAGCGGCGATGTTGAAGACAGCTCAGATCTTGATGGTTTTTCTTTATAGATTATAGGTATAACTCACAATTATGAGTTCAGAATTAGAACATATATCGGTGTTGATGAATGAGACGCTCGATGCACTAGATATTAAGCCCAGTGGCATTTACATTGATGGCACTTTTGGTCGTGGCGGTCACTCGGGTCAAATTCTGAATCGCTTGGGTGATTCTGGGCGTTTGCAAGCAATTGATCAGGATCCACAAGCGATAAAAGCTGCACAAAAATTTGCGCAAGATACACGCTTTTCAATAGCGCACAACCGCTTTTCAAACATAGCACAAGTCGCTGATGAGGCCGCTTTAACAGGTCAAGTTGATGGTATTTTGCTCGATATTGGTGTGTCTTCTCCACAGCTAGACGATGCTGATCGTGGGTTTAGCTTTATGAAAGACGGTCCTCTGGATATGCGTATGAACCCCAGCGCAGGGCGCAGTGCGGCTCAGTGGTTAGCAGAAGCTGAACTTGAAGACATGGTATATGTGATCAAAAAATATGGCGAAGAGAAATTTGCGAGACGAATTGCGCACAAGATCATTGAAACTCGTGCAGAAACTGACATTACAACAACCAAGCAGTTGGCAGATTTAATCGATGAAGCTGTGCCTGTAAAAGATAAACATAAGCACCCTGCAACACGCACATTTCAGGCGATCCGTATTTATATCAACAGTGAGTTAGAGGAAATTCAAACAGCCCTATCAGCTTCGCTTGATGTATTGAAGCCTGGCGGCCGTCTGGTTGTGATCTCATTCCATTCACTTGAAGATCGCATCGTGAAGCAGTTTATCAAAAAGCAAAGTAAAGGGGAGGCTATTCCAAGAGGCTTGCCGCTAACGGATGATCAGATCAATAGAAACTTAACGTTAAAAGCGATTGGTAAAGCGATTAAACCCAGTCAAGATGAAATTAACCGTAACCCCAGAGCAAGAAGCTCAGTGTTACGCATTGCTGAGAAGCTCTAAATGGCTAAACCTGCACAACGCAAACCTCAGTTATTTTTAGAAATTTGCCAAGTACTTTTGGCAAATAAGCTGACGTTTTTGTTACTGGTGAGTGTGTTTATATCAGCATTGATCGTAGTGCAAATTACACACTCTACTAGGCAGCAGTTGATTTTGCAGGACAAACTACTTCAGCAGAGGGATGAGCTTGATTTAGAGTGGCGTTATTTACTCGTAGAAGAAGAGTTTTACTCACAGCATGCAAGAATTGAAGAAATTGCAAAAACACAATTAAAAATGTTGCGCCCGACTAGCAAAGAAGAACAGGTTATCGAGCTGCCATGAAAAACAAAAAAAAATCTTCTCAAAACTTAATAGCATGGCGATTCGCATTGGTGTGTGTGATGCTGGTGTCAGTGTTTTTGGCATTGATTGCAAGGGCTGCTTATTTGCAGGTGATAGAGCCAGATAAGGCTCGTGAAGAAAATGCAAAGCGCACGGTACGAAAAGAAACCTTGCATGTTCAGCGGGGGATGATCTATGACAGGAATGGCAAAGAGCTTGCTGTAAGCGTGCCTGTAGTGAGTGTGTATGCTGATCCTTATGCATTAGAAAAAGCGTTGAAAAAAAAGGTGTTGAGACAGGCGAGGAAAAACCGTGAAGATCATGTCGCTTTAGCGGACAATGAGGCACAACTCAAATTGCGCACTCAGCAGTTATACCAAACCCAAGCCCGTTGGCGTGAATTGTCTGATGTGCTTCAGTTACCCGCTGAGCAAGTAAACGCTAAACTACGTGGCAATGCTAAACGCAGGTTTGTTTATCTTAAACGCCAAGTGACACCGGCAGTTGCTAAGTACATTCGTCAAATGCGATTGCCTGGGATTCATCTACTTGATGAGTCTAAACGGTTTTACCCCAGTGGAGAGATAGCCGCTCATGTACTTGGGGTGACAAATATCGATGGTGTTGGTATTGAGGGTATAGAGAAGCGCTTTGACTCTGCGTTGACAGGCACTGAAGGCTTAAGAACAATTCGAAAAGATGCACAGGGTAGAGAGGTTCAGGTTCTTTCTGAAGAGGAACGTGTTGAGCCTGAAGATATCCATTTGAGCATTGATCACCGTATTCAAACAATAGCATACGTTGCATTAAAATCGGCAGTATTGACCTATCAAGCCACTTCAGGTTCAGCCATGGTTGTGGATGTGCATACTGGCGAGATCCTTGCGATGGTTAATAGCCCTAGCTTTAATCCAAATGACATGAGTACCGCGGCACCTTATAAGCGTAGAAACCGCGCTATTACAGATTTATTTGAGCCTGGTTCTACCCTTAAACCATTGGCAATACTAGCGGGTTTGGAGTATGGCGTAATCACCGCTGATGAAGTCATCGATACCTTTCCTGGTTGGATGCGTCTAGGAGGCAGTTTAGTAAAAGATACCCGCAATCATGGCGAGATGTCATTGCGCGAAATTCTTAAGGTATCGAGCAATATGGGGGTTGCAAAAATCAGCCAAAAGCTGCCTAAAGATGATTTTGTAGGTATCTACCAAAAAGCGGGGTTTGGTGAAGATACTGGCACCATGATGATCGGTGAAAGCTCAGGCTTATTTTATCCCAACCGAAGGTGGTCAGATTTTGAAATAGCCACTTTATCATACGGCTATGCAGTATCTGCCAGTACAGCTCAAATAGCTAGGCTATACGCAACAATTGGGGCCGGTGGAATTTCACGGCCTTTAACAATATTAAAGCAAGATGGACCGCAGCCAGGAGAGCGAATTTTCAAAGAGGAAGATACCAAAGCGGTGATTGGCATGATGGAGTCCATTTTTGAAAAAGGTGGTACGGCATCAATGGTTAAGGTGGATGGTTACCGTGCAGCCGGTAAAACAGGTACTTCCGAAAAAGCCATTGCGGGCGGGTATGGTGATGAATACGTTGGTTATTTTGCTGGGGTAGCGCCTGCGAGTGATCCTCGATTGGCTGTTGTTGTGATGGTAAATGAGCCTGGTGGTGACGTTTATTATGGTGGTCAAACTGCTGGGCCTGTATTTGCCGAGATAGTATCGAATTCATTGCGCATGCTTAACGTTGCACCGGACAAAGAAAGAGTGGCTTATATCTCAGGAAAGAATGACGATGCGTGACTTAGCTGAAGTACTCAAAAGTTTTGGGGTAGTGAGTCCTAAAGTATTTATAAATGCGCTGCGTTTAGATAGTAGAGAGGTGTCTGATGGTGATTGCTTTATTGCTATTTCTGGACATCAATTAGATGGCACGCAATTTATCTCAAAGGCGATTAAGCAAGGTGCTGCTTGTGTGTTAGTGGATGAACAAGCTGAAGTGCAATCTCTGGAAGTACCTTTAATTCGAATCACCGATTTGAAAAAGCACTTGCCAAGTATCGCAGCACAGTTTTATCAATACCCTAGTGCAGATATGGCAGTTGTTGGTGTGACAGGCACCAATGGCAAATCAACGACTACAGCAATGATCGCGAGTTTAGCATCATATTGCGGTACACCCAGTGCAGTGATTGGGACGCTGGGTTATGGCGCGCCTGACGAACTAACGCCGTTGAATAATACCACACCATCATCTGTATCATTGCAGCAAATATTCAGTGATCTGAAGACCGACTTTCATCAAATAGCAATGGAAGTATCGTCGCATGGGATTGTGCAGGGTAGAACAGCACAAGTTGATTTTGATGTCGCTGTATTTACTAATTTAAGCCGTGATCATTTGGATTATCATGGTGATATGGCGAGTTATGCGCAAGCCAAAAAGCGTCTTTTTACACAAAGCGCTGCGCAATTTAAAGTGCTGAATATCGATGACAAGTACGCGCGCCAGTGGCTGAGTGAGTTACCGATAGAAGACTGTGTGGTATATGGAGAAAAACCCGATTCACACGCTTACCAATGCTATGTTTTTTTTCATCATGTGGTATGCGAACAAAATGGACTTTCTCTAAAGCTTAATACTTCATGGGGCGATGTTGAGATCACAACAAAGCTATATGGGTTGTTTAATGTGTACAACTTAGCGGCAGCAATCGCAGCGTTATTGGTACAGGGTTATCAATTGACAAAGTTGCAAGCGGGTACCGCTCAGTTAGAGCAAGTAGATGGGCGTATGGAAGCATTTAGCTCACCGGGCTTTCCTACCTGCATCGTAGATTACGCACATACCCCTGAAGCCTTAGAGCTTGCACTTAAAGCCTTGCAACAGCATGTACCCGGTAAGGTGAGTTGTGTATTCGGCTGTGGTGGTGACCGCGATAAAGGAAAAAGGCCATTGATGGCCAGAGCAGCAGAGCGGTTTGCCGATACTGTGGTGATTACTAGTGACAACCCTCGAAGTGAAGATCCAAACATAATTATTGATGATATTAAGGCTGGGCTCAGTGAGCCTGAGTATGCTGTGTCACAACCTGATAGGGAACAAGCCATTCGATATGCGATTAATCACGCTGATCAAGACAGCGTAGTATTGATCGCCGGAAAAGGGCATGAAGACTATCAAATCATAGGAAATCAAACACTGAGCTTTTGTGATAGAAGTTTGGTGAAATTAATTTTACAGGGGGAAAGTGCATGATCAAGATGAATTTTTCTTGGCTTGCAGAAGTACTTGAGGCCCCTTTCAGTGGGCATAATTTGGCTGTTGCCAACATCAATACAGATACAAGAACAATAACCGATAATGAGGTTTTTTTAGCACTAAAAGGTGCTAATTTTGACGGGCATAAATTTGTTGAACACGCAAAGCAAAAAGGGGCAATTGCCGCAATTGTTTCAGAGCCTGTCGATGTGGATATCCCCCAATTTGTCGTAGCGGATACACGTATTGCTTTAGGAAAGTTAGGGCAAGCTGTGATGCAGCACGTTGCGCCCAAAACTGTGGCTATCACCGGAAGTGTGGGTAAAACCACAGTAAAAGAAATGACTGCTGCTATTTTATCCAGACGCGGTAAAGTGCTTGCCACCAAAGGAAATTTTAATAATGACATTGGCGTGCCTTTGACATTATTACGCCTATCAGAAGATGATGAATATGCGGTGATTGAATTAGGCGCAAATCACATTGGTGAAATTGCTTACACCAGTGCTTTAACTAAACCTGATGTGGCCGTTGTATGCAATGTTGCACCGTCGCATTTAGAGGGGTTTGGCTCTATTGAAGGTATTGGCCAAGCCAAAGGTGAAATCTTTGGTGGGCTCAAAGACAATGGTGTGGCAATTATTAACTGTGATAGCGAATTTGCGCCAATGTGGGAAGCGAGTTTGAGTAAGCAGTCTGTTAAGCGCTTTTCAATGCAAAATAAATTGGATGTGTGGGCTGAAGGTATTCAGTTAGATGAATTTGGGTGTGCTGAGTTTACGCTCTGCACTGAGGAAGCAACTCAACAAGTTAAGTTGGCACTGCCTGGCAAGCACAATGTGATGAATGCAGTGATTGCAGCGTCTTTGACTATTCCATTTGGGTCAACATTAGAAGACATCGCAAGCGCGCTGAAAGATATGCCCGTTGTTAAAGGTCGCGTTAATGTGATTGATGTGTCAGATTCATTGCGAGTTGTTGATGACACATATAACGCCAATGTTCGCTCGGTGAAAGCGGCAATTGAACTACTGAAAGATATGCCCGGTACTAGAGTATTAGCTTTGGGTGATATGGCTGAATTAGGTGAAGATGCTCGTGCATATCATACAGAAGTGGGTGAGTTTGCTAAGCAGCAAGGCATTGATGCTGTGTTTACCTTGGGTGTGTTAAGTCGTTATGCGAGTGAGATATTTGAAGAGCCGAACCGACACTTTTCTACCCGTGAACATATGTTAGAAGTGCTATTAAAGTTCATTAAAAATGACACTGAGCAATGCACGCTGCTCGTGAAAGGATCGCGCAGCGCCCGTATGGAGCTATTAGTCGCTGATCTTATTTCAGTGCAAACAAACTCAGAAAGTGGGGACCAATAATGTTAGTTTGGTTAGCAGAGTATTTAACTCAATACTACAGTGGTTTTAATATCTTTTCCTATTTGACTGTGCGTGCGATTTTAGGCATTTTGACAGCCTTATTGATCTCACTGTATTTTGGTCCAAAGCTTATTCGTGCCTTACAGCGCATGCAAATTGGTCAAACAGTACGTGATGATGGCCCTGAATCTCACTTATCAAAATCTGGCACACCGACCATGGGCGGTATACTTATTTTGGCTGCGATTTTTGTCAGCTCTTTGATGTGGGGCGACTTAAGCAATAAGTATGTATGGGTGACGTTGTTTGTAATAGGCTCTTTGGGTATCGTTGGCTTTGTGGACGATTATCGAAAAGTGATCCGAAAAGACAGTAAAGGCCTGATTGCAAGATGGAAATACTTTTGGCAGTCAGTCATTGCTATTTCCGTTGCTGCATTTTTATATTCAACGACCACTTCTGCGGAAGAAACTTCATTGGTTGTACCTTTTTTCAAAGATGTCTTACCCCAGCTTGGTCTTTTCTACCTCGTAATGAGCTATTTTGTGATAGTGGGTACGTCTAACGCCGTTAACTTGACTGATGGATTAGATGGGTTGGCCATTGTACCAACCATTTTGGTGGCAGCTGCATTGGCGATTATTGCTTATTTGACTGGGAACGTGAACTTCTCAAATTATCTCCATATTCCTCATATACCATTGGCGAGTGAGCTTGTTGTTGTATGTACCGCGATTGTTGGTGCTGGCTTGGGTTTCTTGTGGTTTAACACATATCCTGCGCAAGTATTTATGGGAGATGTGGGTTCACTTGCTTTAGGTGGTGCGCTTGGGATCATTGCTATTTTGGTCAGACAAGAATTAGTGTTAGTGATCATGGGGGGCGTATTCGTTATGGAGGCGCTGTCGGTCATTTTACAAGTTGGTTCATATAAATTACGCGGTCAGCGTATTTTTAGAATGGCACCGATTCATCATCACTATGAATTAAAAGGTTGGCCTGAACCGCGTGTTATTGTGCGATTTTGGATCATTTCATTCATTTTAGTATTAGCTGGTTTGGCGACGTTGAAGATTAGATAAATGAGTTACTTAGATACGTTGAAGCATAAAACGGTTACTGTGTTAGGCCTGGGAGTTTCAGGCCTTGGCACTGTTCGGTTTTTGTTACAACATGGGATTTCCCCAAAAGTCGTTGATACTCGCTCTGTACCGCCAGGTGCCGATTGGCTCGCACATAATGCACCCGATTGTGAAGCTGTATTTGGCCCCCTTGCTGAAGGCGCATTGCTTGAGGCCGATATCATTGTGATCACGCCGGGGATCCCGCTATATGATCGATATGTTGCGCAAGCCATCACGCATGGTGTAGAAGTGATTGGTGATGTTGAGTTGTTTGCTCGACTGAATACCACACCAGTTGTTGCTGTAACAGGATCAAATGGGAAATCAACGGTTGTGAGCCTTGCACATGCTGTGTGCCAAGCAGCAGGGCTAAAAGTCGGCTTGGGCGGAAATATAGGCACTTCAGTATTAGAGTTTCTCGATCAAGATCTCGATGTCATTATATTAGAATTATCAAGCTTTCAGTTAGAAACCACGCAAAGCTTGAAATGTGCTAGTGCGATGATCCTCAATATTACTGAGGATCATATGGATAGATATCCGGATTTTGAGGCCTACTGTATGGCTAAGAAACGTATTTATCAGCAAACGGATTGCTTAGTTTATAACATACATGATGAAAAAACGTATCAATCTCACCAATCAGCATTGAGTGTAGGTTTAGAGGCTGCAGACTACTGTATATCACCTACGCCAGAAGGTGACTTTTTCTGTGTAAATGGGCAGCCTTTGCTTTCCGTGGAGCATTTAGCTTTATCGGGTAAGCACAATCAGTTTAATGCGCTATCTGTGATGGCGCTGCTATCTCCTTTTAAAATTAAGTTAGACGCTTTTCAAGAGGCTTTTTTGCATTTTACCGGCCTCTCACATCGTTGCCAATTAGTCGCTGAAGTGGCGGGCGTTAAGTACTTTAACGATTCAAAAGCAACGAATGTAGGCGCAACAGTTACTGCACTTGAGAGTTTACATACAGAAGCTCAAAAGATTATTTTAATTTTGGGGGGCGATGCAAAAGGGGCCGATGTATCTCCGTTAAAGGCGCCTATTCTTGCTCATTGCCGTGCAATTTTTTGTTTTGGTAAAGATGCGGGTTTATTTTCATCCATGCATTTGCAAAGTTACTCTGTATCATCTTTGAAAGAGGCTGTGATAGGGGCAAATCAACTGGCACAAAATGGCGATATTGTATTGCTTGCCCCTGCATGCGCGAGTATTGATATGTATGCCAATTACATGGCTCGTGGAGATGATTTTTGTAAGTGGGTTGAGGAACTTTAAATGATTGCAGCCATCAACCTAAAAGGCATTTTTGAATCTAAAAAAGCAGACACTTTGTTTGATTTACCTTTGCTGTATGCAATGTTGTGCCTGATAGGTGTTGGGTTTGTCATGGTGACAAGCGCTTCGATGCCAGTTGCAGAGCGACTTTTCGATAACCCTTATCACATCATTGTACGCCACGGCATGTTCTTATTCATGGGAATGGTGTTGTTTTGGTTAAGCACGTCAGTTTCGATGATGTGGTGGAAACGCTTTAACCCCTATTTGTTGTTACTTGGTGTACTGATGTTGATCTTGGTTTTGATCATTGGTCGTGAGGCTAACGGAGCGCGACGATGGATCCCTGTGGGTCCAGTCGGTATACAAGCTGCAGAAGTCGCAAAGCTATTTTTTATCAGTTATATAGCTGGTTACTTGGTGCGTAAGCGAGACGAAGTTCAAGAAAATATTAAAGGATTTGCAAAACCAATAGTCGTATTTGCTGTTTATGCTTTTTTAATTTTGATGCAACCAGATCTAGGTACAGTGGTGGTTATTTTTGTCACGACGGTGGGTTTGCTTTTTCTCGCTGGTGCCAAATTGTGGCAGTTTTTTGTATTGATGCTAACAGGCATTTTTCTAGTGATTATGCTGATAATTTTTGAACCCTACCGTATGGCCAGAGTGGTTGGCTTTTTAGAACCGTGGAAAGATCCCTTTGGCAAAGGCTATCAACTTGTGCAGTCATTAATGGCTTATGGTCAGGGTGGATGGTTTGGACAAGGTTTGGGAAACAGCGTGCAAAAACTGCAGTACCTTCCTGAAGCGCATAATGATTTTATTTTCGCAGTAATCGCTGAAGAGCTTGGCTTTCTTGGGGTCGTTTGTGTGTTGTTAATGTTGGGGACCTTAGTCTTTCGCGCCTTGATCATAGGCCAGCAAGCACTCAAGTCACAAAAAGAGTATGAAGGATATCTGGCATTGGGAATTGGAATCTGGTTTGCATTCCAAACTTTGGTGAATGTTGGGGCGAGTGCAGGCATGTTGCCGACTAAAGGGCTTACATTACCATTTGTATCCTATGGTGGTTCAAGTTTATTGGTAATGACAATTGCGGCAGGCTTGTTACAGCGCATAGATTTTGAAACCAAAATGTCGACAAGGCAAGCAACATCGAGAGGCAGTAAACGATGAGTAGGCGACTATTGGTTGCGGCTGGCGGCACTGGGGGGCATATTTTTCCCGGTATTGCTGTTGCAGAAAAATTAAAACAACTCGGCTGGGAAGTTTCTTGGGTTGGTACTGAAGATAGAATGGAATCTCAAGTGGTGCCAAATCATGGTATTTATATCGATTACATAAAAGTGAAAGGGCTACGAGGAAACGGAATTAAACGTCTCATCAAAGCGCCGTTTATGATTGTTAAAGCGATTTTCGCAGCAAGAAAAATAATTAAAATTCAAAAGCCTGATGCAGTACTTGCGATGGGGGGGTATGTTACAGGCCCTGTCGGGATCGCAGCCAAAATGCTAGGAGTTCCTTTAATAATTCACGAGCAAAATGCTGTGGCAGGTTTTAGTAATAAATTACTGGCTAAGCTTGCTACGCGAGTCTTGTGTGCTTTTTCCGGGGCGTTTAAAGATAAACAATATGATGTTGTGGGCAATCCTATTAGGGAGTCTGTGTCACAGATCCATGCAAAACCGATTGGCCAGAAAATAAATTGCTTGGTTGTTGGCGGCTCCCTCGGTGCCAGAGCGCTTAATGAAGCGATGCCGAGCGTATTTTCTTCGTTAGGTAATTCGGCAAATACATCACTATCTGTTTGGCATCAAAGCGGTAAAGGCAATGGTCAGTTAGTGTCAGGTAGGTATGAGCAAAGTGCATTTACATATAAAGTTACTGAGTTTATCGAAAATATGGACCAAGCCTATGAATGGGCTGATATTATTATTTGTCGCGCGGGTGCCTTGACGGTGAGTGAAGTTGCAGCTGCTGGAAAAATGGCAGTATTTGTACCATTGCCTCATGCAGTTGATGACCATCAAACGTTAAACGCACGTGCATTAGTTGATAAAAATGCGGCTTTGTTGATGCCACAGTCTGAATTGAACGAACACAGTATGGCCAATTTGTTAAAGCCATACTTTGAGCAACCACACTTAGTTGAAGAAAAAGCTAAGCGCGCTAAAGCATGCGCGCAACTCAATGCTACAAACTCTGTGGTCGAAATAATTAAACAAGTTACAAATTGAAGAGAAAGTTGTGAAAGAAAATAAATA
This sequence comes from Pseudoalteromonas luteoviolacea, assembly GCF_001750165.1. NCBI lineage: Bacteria > Pseudomonadati > Pseudomonadota > Gammaproteobacteria > Alteromonadales > Pseudoalteromonadaceae > Pseudoalteromonas > Pseudoalteromonas luteoviolacea. The sequence goes on along the minus strand of NZ_CP015411.1, from coordinate 4,361,230 downwards.
TCGCCGGGCTATGAGACGCATCAATACTATCCATTTCATCGGAATTGGTGGTGCGGGTATGGGCGGTATAGCAGAAGTGTTAGCCTATGAAGGTTACCGGATCACAGGCTCAGATATTGCGCAAAATGCTATGACGGAGCGCTTGTTAAAAGTTGGCGCTGAGATCTTTATTGGTCATGATGCTTCTAATGTGACGGATGCGAATGTTGTTGTTGTATCTAGTGCGATTGACACTAGTAATCCAGAGGTTGTTGCAGCTCAACAAGCACGTATTCCTGTGGTGAGGCGTGCAGAGATGTTGGCAGAGTTAATGCGTTTTAGGCATGGAATTGCAGTTGCCGGTACGCATGGTAAAACGACGACAACAAGCCTTGTTGCGAGTATTTTTGCAGAGGCTCAGCTTGATCCAACATTCATTATAGGCGGCTTACTTAATAGCGCGGGCAGTAACGCCAAAGTGGGTAGCAGTGATGTACTAATCGCTGAGGCAGATGAAAGTGATGCGTCTTTTTTACATTTACAGCCTATGGCATCGGTGATTACGAATATTGAAGCCGATCATATGGACACCTATGGTGGTGACTTTGAAAAGTTAAAAGATACCTATATCGACTTTATTCAAAACTTACCATTTTACGGTTTAGCGGTTGTGTGTATTGATTCACCAGTTGTCCGCGAGCTTCTGCCTAGATTTGCAAGGCCGACAATCACCTATGGTGAGTCGGAAGATGCGGATTACCGCATGACCGACTATGTGCAATATGTGGGAAGTTGCAACTTTACGGTATTACATAAGTCGGGGCAAAGCATTGATATTACGCTTAATATGCCAGGTAAACACAATGCACTAAATGCAACGGCAGCAATTGCGATTGCTAAAGATCACGATATTGAATGTTTAGCCATACAAACTGCACTCAAAGAGTTTGCAGGCATAGGGCGTCGTTTCCAGCATTATGGCACTTTTAATAATGATTCAGGTGAAGTCATGTTAGTTGATGATTATGGACATCATCCGTCTGAAGTGGCTGTAACTATTCAAGCTGCGCGTGCGGGTTGGCCAGATAAGCGACTAGTCATGTTATATCAGCCTCACCGATATACGCGCACGAGAGATTTGTATGAAGAGTTTGTTAAAGTCCTCGCAGACGTCGATCAATTAATTCTTCTAGATGTATATGCGGCAGGTGAGACGCCAATTGTTGGTGCAGACAGTAAAGCATTGTGTCGAAGCCTAAGACAGCGTGGTGTTGAACCTATTCATGTAGCAGATCACGGTGAACTGCAACACATATTAGGGGATGTGATCCAAGACAAAGATTTAGTGATTACTCAAGGGGCTGGTAATATTGGCCAGATAGTTAAGCAGCTAGCAGCGACTGAGTTATCGAAGCAAAATTTAAAAGCGGGGAAGCAATGAGTAAATTTGGTAAAGTAGCTGTTTTACTTGGTGGCAGTTCAGCAGAACGAGAGGTGTCATTAGCTTCTGGGAATGCAATTGTCGAAGCGCTTAAAAAGCAAGGGGTTGATGTTATTGCATTTGATCCGGCACAGCGTAGTGTTTCTGAGCTTACTTCACTGAATGTTAAACGTGTTTTTATTGCTTTGCATGGCAGAGGCGGCGAAGATGGCACGGTGCAAGGTGCACTGGAGTTTATGGGGATCCCATATACTGGTAGCGGGGTGCTGGGAAGTGCTTTGGCTATGGATAAAATTCGCTGTAAGCACTTATTTGAATCCGCAAAGCTTAGTACTGCTAGATATGCCGTTGTCGACAGGCACAGTGGCTATGATGCCAAGGCCATTATAAACGAACTTGGGCAAGTGATGGTAAAGCCAAGTCATGAGGGGTCCAGTGTTGGTATGGCGAAGGCGCATGATGAAACCTCATTAATAGAAGCATTAAATGCGGCCTTTAAATTTGATAATCAGGTGTTGGTAGAGCAGTGGATTGAAGGGCGTGAATTTACGGTGAGCATATTAGATGGTGAAGCATTGCCTGTTATTGAAATGCGTACGCCGCGAGGGTTTTACGACTACCAAGCTAAATATAAAGAAAATTCAACAGAGTATATTTGTCCTGCTGAATTAAACCCTGCACATACAGAACAGCTTCAGGTCATGTCGTTACATGCATTTGAGTTAGTTGGTGCGAGTGGTTGGGGCCGTGTTGATGCGATGCAAGATGCGAATGGTCAATTTTATTTATTAGAAGTAAATACAGTACCTGGGATGACTGAAACGTCTTTGGTGCCTAAAGCTGCAAAATCAGAGGGTATTAGCTTTGAGCAGTTAGTCGTTCGCATTTTGGAGCAAACGTTATAATATGCGCGCCAATATGAAAAAAGCGTTTACATCGATCAGAGGCTTTAATTGGCCCAGAGTGTTGGGTGTAAGCTTTTTTTTCAGCGTTTTATTGGTGCTAGTACACAGCATAAATTGGGTTAGCGATTGGTTGGTTGAGCATAGAGATGCACAAATCAAGACTTTAACAGTATTAGGAGACCCTCTTTATACTGATGAAAGAGAGATCGTTGAAGCGATAAAGAGAACTGATTTAACAAGTTTTTTTCAATTGAACGTGAAAGCTGTGCAACAAGCTGTGAAAGGGCTACCTTGGGTTGCGAGCGTATCGGTACGTAAACAGTGGCCAGATACAATCCAAGTATATGTGGTAGAGCACAAACCTGTAGCTTATTGGAATAGTGACTCACTTTTAAATGTGAACGGCATAATATTCCAAGCGGACAGTGACAAGTTATCTACTAATCTACCTCAGCTATATGGGCCAGAGGGCAGTGAATCAGAAGCTTGGGAAACGTTTTTACAGTTAAAAGAAATGTTAGCGGTCAATTCGTTTGAATTAACAAGCCTAGCATTGTCAGAGCGATTTGCTTGGCAGTTATGGCTAAAAAATGGCATCAAGCTCAATTTAGGCAGAGAAGAAAAGGCTAAAAGAGTGCAACGGTTCATAGATGTGTATCCATTGTTAGAAAGACCTGACGGAGCACTGCTTGATGTGATCGATTTGCGTTATGATACAGGGCTGGCGGTGAGCTGGAGATACCCCCAGATACAAGAGAATAAAGATAAGAGTAAAGCATGACCAAGTCAGCAGAAAGAAACTTAGTGATAGGACTTGATGTAGGCACTGCTAAAGTAGTGGCCACTGTCGGTGAGATCACATCTGATAATCAATTAAGTATTGTTGGCGTTGGTAACCAAGTTGCGCACGGTATGGATAAGGGTGGTGTAAACGACCTTAACTTGGTATCTGATTCAATAAAACGAGCGATTGATGAAGCTGAGCTAATGGCGGATTGTAGAATTAGTTCGGTGTATTTGGGGATATCAGGTAAACATATTCAATGCCAGAATGAAAGTGGTGTCGTTGCTATTAATAACGCGGAAGTAACGGATGATGATATTGCAAATGTTATTCATATTGCACGTTCAGTTCCAATTTCAGCCGAGAGAAAGATGCTACATTCGTTACCTCAAGAGTACAGCATTGATATGCAAGAGGGGATTAAAAACCCATTGGGCATGAGTGGTGTTCGAATGGAGGCCAAAGCACATATCATTACATGTTCAAATGATATGGCGAAGAACATAGAAAAATGTGTTGAACGCTGCGGTTTAGAGGTCGATCAGCTCACGTTTACTGCTTTAGCTTCTTGCTATTCAGTTTTGACAGAAGATGAAAAAGAATTAGGTGCAGCAGTTGTTGATATCGGTGGCGGTACCATGGATATTGCTATTTATGTCAATGGCGCACTTCGTCATACTGCAGTTATTCCAGTTGCTGGTAATCAGGTCACCGGCGATATTGCAAAAATATTTAGAACACCTCTCTCACATGCAGAGTCTTTGAAGGTACAATACGCTTTTGCCAGCAGTCAAATGGCAAGTGTTGAAGAAACCATTGAAGTACCAAGCGTGGGTGGTCGACCGTCACGTATCATGTCACGTCATACGTTGTCAGAAGTGGTTGAACCAAGGTTTAGAGAGCTATTTGAATTAGTTCAAGAAGAGATTCGTCGCTCAGGATTTGAAGATCAAATTGCGGCTGGGGTTGTCATGACAGGTGGCAGCGCCAAAATGAAAGGGGCTTTGGAAGTCGCAGAAGACATCTTCCAAATGCCTGTAAGGATAGGAAAACCTGTTGGGATCACGGGATTAACAGATTATGTTGATGATCCGGCATATGCAACAGCGGTAGGTTTGTTACAATATGGCCGAACGCTGCAAGCCAAAAATGCACAAAAGGCGAAGGTAGATGCCGAAGATGGTTGGTGGAGCCGAGTAACTAAATGGTTCCAAGGTGAGTTTTAAAGCTCAAGTCGGAGAGTGAAGATGTTTGATATTATGGAGCAACACGGCGAAGAAGCCGTAATAAAAGTAATTGGTGTTGGCGGCGGCGGCGGTAACGCTGTTGAGCACATGGTAAAACAAGAAATTGAAGGTGTGCGCTTCATCGTCGCGAATACTGACGCACAAGCACTGAGAAAATCATCTGCAGATGTGACAGTACAGTTAGGCACGCAAATTACGCAGGGCTTAGGCGCTGGTGCCAACCCTGAAGTAGGTAAAAATGCCGCAGAGGAAGATGTTGAAACAATCAAGGCAAGCCTTGAAGGTGCAGACATGGTGTTTATTGCAGCAGGTATGGGTGGCGGTACAGGCACAGGTGCAGCACCTGTGGTTGCACGCGTGGCTAAAGAACTGGGTATTTTGACTGTTGCGGTTGTTACTCGTCCATTTGACTTGGAAGGGAAAAAGCGCATGGCGGCTGCCGATCATGGTATCGGAGAACTGTCTGAAATTGTAGACTCGCTTATTACAATTCCTAACAACAAGTTACTGAAAGTGCTTGGCAAAGGAACTACATTATTAGACGCGTTTGCGAAAGCGAATGACGTTTTGTATGGTGCCGTACAAGGTATTGCAGAGTTGATTACTCGTTCAGGTCTGATTAATGTCGACTTTGCTGATGTAAGAACTGTAATGTCAGCGATGGGCACGGCCATGATGGGTACTGCTGCGGCGTCAGGACCTGATAGGGCACAAGAAGCTGCAGAAGCGGCAATCTCAAGCCCATTACTTGAGGATGTTGACCTGACAGGTGCAAAAGGCATTCTTGTTAATATTACAGCTGGCATGGATATCACCATTGAAGAATTTGAAGTGGTTGGTAATCACGTTAAAGCGTTGGCATCTGAAAATGCGACTGTTGTAGTGGGTGCGGTTATTGATCCTGAAATGAGCGATGAGTTAAGAGTGACTGTTGTCGCGACGGGATTAGGTGGCGAACGTAAGCCTCAATTTGGCATCGTAGACAAAGGCATTCAAGGGCTTGCTGGACAAGCTGCAACGGGTACTCATGGACCAAGTCATACCAATGACGATTTTGTACCAAGTTTTGGTGGTGCAGGAAACAAGCCTGTTGAGACACAACAAAACAATGATGCAGGTTCGGGCTTTAATGTTGAATCTAATACTGCGTCAGTAAAAGAATCGATCAAAACGACTGAGCAACCAAAAGAGTCTGGTGAGAAAGAAAAAGGTGATTATTTCGATATCCCAGCATTTTTGAGAAAACAGTCAGACTAGGATAAATAACGACCGATTGGCAAGGGGTGTTAAATATGATACACTCCGCGGTCTATTAACTTAAAGTGGGCGAATATATGATTAAACAACGTACAATTGCTGAAGTTGTTAAAGCCACAGGTGTAGGTTTACACAAAGGTGAAAAGGTCACGATCACTCTCCGACCTGCGAGCGCAAATACAGGTGTTGTATTTCGTCGCGTAGATCTAGACCCAGTTGTCGATTTTGAGACAACCCCTGAAGCTGTGGGTGATACGCAATTATGTACTTGTTTAACCAACAAAGATGGTGTTCGCCTTTCTACAACCGAGCATTTGATAGCAGCGGTTGCGGCTTTAGGTATTGATAACTTGATTGTTGAACTCGACAGTTCTGAAGTACCAATTATGGATGGTAGTGCATTACCATTTATTTATTTGCTGCAAAAAGGCGGTATTGCCGAGTTAAATTCTGCTAAGCGTTTTATTCGAATTAAAGAAGCTGTGCGTGTTGAAGAAGGTGATAAGTGGGCAGAGATTGAGCCTTATGACGGCTTTCATATTGACTTTGAGATTGCCTTTGACCACCCAGCTATCAACGCAAGTCGTCAGCGTATTGGCTTGGATATCACAGCACAAAGCTTCACTGAAGAGATAAGCCGAGCACGTACTTTTGGCTTTATGAAAGACATTGAGTATATGCATGCTAATAACCTAGCATTGGGTGGTAGCATGGATAATGCAGTTGTGTTAGATGACTTTAAAGTACTCAACCCGAATGGCTTACGTTATAAAGATGAGTTTGTTAAACACAAGATTTTAGACTGTGTTGGTGACTTGTTTATGACGGGGCATAATATTCTCGGCAAAGTAACGTGTTATAAATCAGGTCATGGTTTAAATAATAAACTACTACGCGAAGTGATGGCCAATGAGCAAGCGTGGGAGTGGGTAACCTTTGATGAACCAGTGACAATGCCAGCCCCAGGGTTGGAAGCTGGTCAACAGGTTGTTGCAGGATAAGAAATGACGCGAAAGCGTCATTTTTTTTGTCTTCGCTGTAATGAAATAGCTTACTTTTTTGCGTGCCTGGCGAGTTTTAAAAGTTTTTCTTTGAGGCCTTCGGGAGCTGATTCAGCCAACATAGTGAGTTGCTCTGCTGTAGACTCACTTAGTTTATGTTGTTTTTCCGATTTGGGTTGTGTGCGTACTTGGCGTTGTGACAAACGTTGCTGTGCTTCGGGGTTTGTGGTGATTTTAACTTGGCTACAGTCATGAAATCCAGATTGTCTAAATTCAGATAAAATTTCCATTTTTAGATAACCAAGTCGAGTAGCCAAAGTGGCAGAAGCGGCCTCAATACACAAAGTACCATTGTGATAATTAGAGACTCTACATTTTTTACTTAAAATAGGACCTAACGCTTTATTCAACGGGGCTTGTAAGGCTGCAATATCCTGTGCCTTTTCAACATAGCTGGATATTTTATTAGACCATTTTGGAGCTAGCTCAGAGAGCGATTTTGGATCAAATCTATTTTTTGCCATGTCGCACCTCCACCAATAGACAATAAATGACCACGTTTTAAATTGTCGTCGCTTTTCACATTCGTTTTATTATGACGTATATTCTACCTGATTTTTAGTAATTGGTATCGCTACCTATTGTTAAAACCAAGCAGATACTCGGAAGAAAAAACCAGCTTTTTCCACTGTACTTGAAGTTTCGAGTAGTTATCCCCATATCTGCATAATTACCAAACAATACCGTCATATCCGATGGGTAATATTTAAGTGATCATATGCGTTATTACGTGTATTCTTGAAACGCCTTTGCGACAGATATGTTATTAAATGGGAACAGTTTTCGCTTAGGTGGTTTGCAGATGCGCATAGTCTGGTATGATAGGTATAAATTTAACTCGGCACACAGCACAAACACGACTTTGTCGCCAACAGGACTTAGTAAGCCTTTTGGGAATACGCGAATGCACGGGCTTACAAACATAAGATTGAAATGGTTTAAACATGATAACTAAAATTTTTACCAAGATTTTTGGTAGCCGTAACGACCGGATGATCAAAAATTTACGCAAAACGGTCGCTTTAGTTAATGCTTTAGAAGAGCAGTATAGCAAGCTATCTGATGAAGAACTTAAAGCAAAAACAGCAGAGTTTAGACAAAGATTTGAGCAAGGAACCAGCTTAGACGAATTACTTCCTGAAGCATTCGCTACAGTTCGTGAGGCCTCAAAACGCGTCTTTGAAATGCGTCATTTTGACGTGCAAATGATAGGCGGTATGGTGCTGCATCAAGGCCGTATTTCTGAGATGCGTACAGGTGAGGGTAAAACCCTTACAGCAACGTTACCTGCATATCTAAATGGTTTAACAGGCAAAGGTGTTCATGTTATTACCGTAAATGATTATTTGGCTAAACGTGATGCTGAAAACAACCGTCCGTTGTTTGAGTTTTTAGGTTTGAGTGTTGGTTGCAATATCCCAGGTATGATGCCTGCGCAGAAGAAAGAAGCGTATGCGGCAGATATTACGTACGGAACGAATAATGAATTTGGTTTTGATTATTTGCGTGACAATATGGCGTTCAGCATTGAAGAGCGAGTGCAACGCCCTTTAAATTATGCTGTTGTGGATGAAGTTGACTCAATCTTAATTGATGAAGCCAGAACGCCACTCATCATTTCAGGCCCAGCCGAAGACAGCTCTGAGCTATATACTCAAATCAATAAAATAGTCCCTGAACTAGTCCAACAAGAAAAAGAAGATGAAGAAGGTGTGGAAGGTGATGGCGACTACACGATTGATGAAAAATCTAAACAAGCTCATTTAACAGAGCGTGGTCAAGTCAATGTTGAAGAGTTACTGATTAAGCATGGCCTAATTGAGGAAGATGACTCTTTATACTCTGCGGGGAATATTACTCTGCTTAGCCATGTCTACGCGGCATTGCGAGCGCATAAGTTGTATCAAAAAGATGTAGATTATGTTGTAAAGGATAACGAAGTTATCATCGTTGATGAACACACTGGTCGTACGATGGAAGGGCGTCGTTGGTCAGAAGGGTTACACCAAGCTGTTGAAGCAAAAGAAGGTGTACGTATTCAGAATGAAAACCAGACATTAGCTTCGATTACGTTCCAGAATTACTTCCGTTTATATGAAAAGCTGTCTGGTATGACAGGAACAGCTGATACAGAAGCTTTTGAATTCCAGTCTATTTATGGCCTTGATACAGTCGTTATTCCGACAAATAAACCGATGATCCGTGATGATCGTGCAGATTTAGTATATTTAACACAAGAAGAAAAATTTGAAGCGATTTTAACGGATATTAGAGACTGTCAAAAGCGCGGACAGCCAGTATTGGTCGGTACTATTTCGATTGAAAGCTCTGAATATTTATCTCATTTCTTACGCAAAGAGAAAATCGAGCATAATGTGCTTAATGCTAAATTCCATGCGCAAGAAGCGGATATTATTGCTGATGCTGGTTTGCCTGGTAACGTGACCATTGCAACAAATATGGCAGGCCGTGGTACCGATATCGTATTAGGCGGTAACTGGCAAAATGACATTGCAAAAATTGAGAACCCTACAGAAGACCAAATTGCTCAAGCGAAAGCGAAGTGGAAAGAGCTTCATGATAAGGTGCTTGAAGCTGGCGGCTTACATATCATCGGTACAGAGCGTCATGAATCACGCCGTATAGATAATCAATTACGAGGTCGTTCAGGCCGTCAAGGTGATGCTGGTTCGAGTCGTTTCTACTTGTCTATGGATGATGCGTTGATGCGTATTTTCGCAGGTGAACGTATGACAACAATGATGCGCAAACTTGGGATGCAGCGTGGTGAAGCAATTGAACACCCATGGGTTAACCGAGCGATTGAAAATGCGCAGCGTAAAGTTGAAGCACGAAACTTCGATATCCGTAAGCAGCTTCTTGAATATGATGATGTTGCTAACGATCAACGTCGCGTTGTGTATGAACAGCGTAACGAGCTGCTTGAAGAAGGTGATATCTCAGAAACGGTGAATGCTATCCGTAGTGACGTACTCAATGGGACAATTGATCGCTTTATTCCACCACAAAGTTTGGCTGAAATGTGGGACATTCCAGGCCTTGAAGAGCGCTTAAAAGCTGATTTATTATTAGAGCTACCTATTGCTAAATGGCTTGAGGAAGACAGTAAGTTATACGAAGAGTCATTACGAGAGCGTATTGTTGAGGAAGCTGAAAAAGCATATAAGCAAAAAGAAGAGCAAGTAGGTGTAGAAGTACTTCGTCACTTTGAAAAAGCGGTTATGTTGCAAAGCCTAGATCAACATTGGAAAGATCATTTAGCGGCTATGGACCACTTGCGTCAGGGCATTCACTTACGCGGTTATGCGCAGAAGAATCCTAAACAAGAGTACAAACGCGAGTCATTTGAATTATTCTCTAATATGCTTGAGACCTTGAAGGTTGATGTCGTTGGTGTGCTAAGTAAAGTACAGGTACGTGCTGAAGAAGATGTTGAAAAGGTTGAAGCGCAACATCGTCGCAGTGAGCAAATGCCAAGGCAGTATCAGCATGAAGAAGCTGAAACGGTTGGTGGTGAAGCTCCCCAAGGAGCTGCCGTTGCAGCACGTGCAGAGCCGAAGGTCGGTCGAAACGAGCCTTGTCCTTGTGGTTCTGGGAAAAAATATAAGCAGTGCTGTGGCAAATTAAGCTAAGCGCACATACATCTTTTTATGTAAAAGCGACCTTAGGTCGCTTTTTTTATGGGATATAATGATGAGTAAAAAAATAGTCAATGTGGCTGTTGGTGTCGTTCTTAAAGAAGGTCAATATTTTGTTTGTAAACGCAGTGATGAACAGCATCAAGGCGGGCTTTGGGAATTCCCTGGCGGCAAGGTTGAGCAAAATGAAAGTGTAGAGCAAGCGCTTGCCCGGGAGCTTGCTGAAGAGATAGGTATTGAAGTTAAAAGTTCAGTACATTTGATGACCATTGAGCACGATTATGGTGATAAAGCGGTTAGACTCGTTGTTCATATCGTTGAAGACTTTACAGGCGAAGCTAGGGGACTTGAAGGACAACCGTCACAATGGGTGGATCTCAACCAGCTAAGAAAGTTGGCGTTTCCGCCTGCTAATGTGGCAATTATTGAAGCTTTATCAACATCTAAATAAGCAGTTACAATTGATTGTGGCGTTAAGATATTAATCTAATGTGCTGCGATGTATGATTTATATATGTATTTTAAGGAGCCAGTATATATGCGTAAAACATTCGCAGCAATTAGTGTGGCATTGGCACTTGGCCTTGTTGGCTGTAGTGAGCAGCCACAAACTAAACCGACAACTGAAGTTGTACAGCAACACACCTTGAGCTCAGGCATTGAACTTGAAAATATCGACCAATCGATTCGCCCGCAAGACGATTTCTATCGCCATGTGAACGGCAAGTGGTTTTCACGTACAGAAATTCCTGCTGACAAATCCAGTTATGGTTCATTTACTGAGCTGCATGAAAAGTCTCAAGCTGCGTTAAAGGTAATATTAGAAAAAGCAGCTAAAGATGCTTCTGCTACTCCAGGAAGCGATGAATATAAATTAGGCGCGTTTTACAAAAGTTACACGGATGAGTTAGCAAGAGAAGAGATTGGCGTGGCTGCATTGGATGACTATTTAGCACCTATTACAGCATTAACGAATAAATCTCAGCTGCCAGGACTTATTGCTAAACTACAGTTGCAAGGCGGTACAACCCCTTTTTCTTGGTATGTATATAATGATGCCAAAAACTCAACGGAAAATGCATTCTATTTATACCAATCTGGTATTGGTCTACCAGATCGTGATTTTTATCTTAAAAACACAGAAAAGTTCAATAACAACCGGGCTGCTTACAAAACGTATATTACGAATATGTTGTTCGAGTTTGGCTACGACGAAAAAGGTGCTGAACAAGCTGCAAGTGAGATACTCGCCTTAGAGACAGAAATTGCGAAGGCACAGTGGACGCGCGTAGATAGCCGGGATGCCTCAAAAACGTATAATAAACTTACGGTAAGTGAGCTGGATAAGCAAATGGCTGGATTTGATATTGCTGCCTACTTTAAAGCATTAGGTGCCAATACCGAAGAGGTTATCGTTTCGCAACCATCCTACTTTACGCAGCTGTCTACTATTGTAGAGAGTACAGATATTGCTGTATGGCGCGCTTATTTTACATTCCACTTTGCAAGTAATTATGCAGAATTACTAGAGCGCAAGATTGTTGATTTGCGCTTTGATTTTTATGGAAAAACCCTAAGAGGGTTGGAAGCCCAATCCCCCATGTGGAAGAAGGCTGCCGATGCTAGTAATGACGTACTGGGTGAACTATTAGGCAAAATTTATGTAAAAGAGCACTTCCCACCAGAAGCTAAAGCGCGTATGCAAGAAATGGTGGACAACTTGATCCTTGGTTTTGATACATCTATCGATGAGTTGGAATGGATGAGCGCAGAGACAAAAGTTGCAGCCAAAACAAAACTGGCAAAGTTTACGCCTAAAATAGGGTACCCAGATAAATGGCGTGACTACTCTGAACTAGAAATGAGTGCTGATGATTTAGTCGGTAACTATGTGCGTTATAACGAGTGGTCACAACGTGCGATGATTGATGATTTGGATAAACCTGTAGATCGTTCAAGGTGGTATATGACTCCTCAGACTGTCAACGCATACTACAATCCAGTGAATAATGAAATCGTCTTTCCTGCTGCGATCTTACAACCGCCATTCTTTAATTTAGAAGCTGATGATGCGGTGAACTATGGGGCAATTGGTGCAGTAATAGGGCATGAAATTGGTCACGGGTTTGACGATCAAGGTGCTAAATATGATGGTGATGGTAATTTAAGGAACTGGTGGACCGACAGTGATTTATCTCAGTTTGAAGCACGAGGAAAGCAACTCGTTAATCAATTTAATGGCTTCAGACCGTTTGAAGATGCACATGTTAATGGCGAACTCACCTTAGGTGAAAATATTGGCGACTTGGGCGGCTTAACGGTGGCTTATCAAGCCTACAAATTGTCACTCAATGGTAAAGAAGCACCTGTTATAGACGGTTATACAGGCTCACAACGTTTCTTTATGGGTTGGGGACAAATTTGGCGTCGCGAATACCGCGAGGAGGAATTGAGAAACCGTTTGATGACTGACTCTCATTCACCAAGCGAATATCGCGTAATTGGTATTTTATCGAATATGCCACAATTTCATGATGCATTTAATGTGAAAGAAGGCGATGGTATGTATAAAAAACCAGAAGAGCGTGTGAAGATCTGGTAGCTGTTAACTGACTATAAAAACCCGCTTTGAGTTAATCTTGAGCGGGTTTTTTTGTGGAATAAACGGGCTTTTTTAAAATTTGATAGCGCTGTCATTTTTTCTTCTATATGATGAAAAGCTAACAATAAGTTGGTTAATGCTATTTATTTGGGCCACATATATCCTATCGCTGCGCAATATCATAAATCGTATAATTCAGAATGCGTAACGCTTGAGAGGAGCTTTTGCTAAAATGTGGTTTCAAGGAGTAGCCTTTAGGAGCTAATATGAATCTACGAAAAAATATGCTTGCGCATATGTTTGCAACGACGCTGGTCACTGCCTCGTGGGGCGCAAGTGCTATGCTTTCACAACCTCAGCTAGACACCTTTGCTAAAGGTACACAACTCACTTTTGCAGTAGAAAATAACTTCCATGGTGGTGCTGGTAGTTTCATCGCTTCTATGAAATTAGAAAATCGCTCGAATGTTGCTTTGCCTAAAGGGGAAAGTGATTGGCAGATCTATGTGCATTCAGTTAGAAAAATTAAGACATTAGCTTCGGCAGGTTTGCGTATCGAGCATGTGAATGGTGATTTGCACCGCTTTGTTCCGACTCCTGAGTTTGCAGGGTTAGCAGCGAACGAATCACTTAAAATTGAATTTGAAGCGGCAGCTTGGATTGCTGCTTATACAGATTTTATGCCACGTGCATTCATTGTATCGGGTCAGTCTTTACCAGTGATTTTTGCCAATACAGACACAGAAGATATGTTGTCGTTCGTTGCACCTATTGAGCGAGAAAACCAACTGAAAAGGCATAATGAGCCACTAGACTATTCTCCATTGGCTACAGCTGCTTGGCGCTATGAGCACAACGCACACGGTGTAAAAGTAGATAAAGAGGCTGCGTTAAAACGTATTATTCCTAAACCGCAAAATGTTGATTTTAATCGCGGTGTAGCTCAGCTAAGCGATAAATGGCAAATTCGATTTGCAGGACGCTTGAAATCAGAAGTGGCTGTTTTTCAAGAGGACCTAAGTGAATTAGGTTTAACTTTGGATGCAAAAGCGGATCATATCTCGGCTGGTAAAGTTTCAACTATCTTTCTAAAAGTTGAAGCTGATGATGAGCGCTATGCTCGTCAATCTGGAAGCTATAAACTAGAGATAGACGACGATAAAATTGAAATCATAGGTGCAGACAATGCAGGCGTATTCTATGGGATCCAAAGCTTATTAGCATTACTGACCCAGACGCAGGATGGCAGCGTCGAAGCACCAAACGTTGAAATTGATGATACGCCGCGATATGGCTGGCGTGGTATGCATTATGACAATGCGCGAAATTACCATGGAAAAGAAGCTTTATTTAAGCTTGTGGAGCAAATGGCACGCTACAAGCTCAATAAATTCCACTGGCATTTTTCAGATGACGAAGGTTGGCGTTTAGAGATCCCAGGCTTACCTGAACTATCGGAAATCGGGGGATATCGCTGCTTTGATTTAGAGGAGCGCTCATGTTTGCTTACTCAGCTAGGTACCGGTCCATTTAAGACGGGTTCTGGAAATGGGTATCTATCACGCGCAGACTTTATCGAGCTACTTAAATTTGCGAAAGCTAGACACATAGACATCATTCCTGAAATCGAAGGCCCTGGTCATGCTCGTGCAGCGATTAAAGCGATGGAAGCGAGATACCATAGATTAATGGATCAGGGGAAAGAGTCGGAAGCGCGTGCTTTCCTATTAAGTGATCCTGAGGATAAGTCTGAATATTTGACGGTACAGAATTATACAGATAATTCATTCAATGTATGTATGGACTCAACATATGCGTTCGTTGAAAAAGTGACTTATGAGTTGCAAGGCATGTATCGTGAAGCCGGTACTCGCTTGGAGAATTTACACTTTGGCGGTGATGAAGTTGGTGCTGGTTCTTGGACGAAATCGCCTGCATGTGATGCTTTATTTAAAGTGGCGAACAATGGCATTGCAGGGCCTGCGGATCTGAAACCTTACTTCACGCAGCGCATCGCGAAAATCTTTGCTAAACGTGGGATCGCACCTGGCGCTTGGGAAGATGGCCTGATGTATGATCGTGTAAACCCATTTAAACGTGATGAGTTCCCTAATCAAGTCTTTACGGCTAACGTATGGGATAATATCTGGGAGTGGGGTGTAGCAGATCGAGCTTATCGTTTGGCCAACGATGGTTATCAGGTAGTTCTTTCTCACGGCACACATTTGTACTTTGACCATCCTTATGAAGCACACCCAGCTGAACGTGGCTATTATTGGGCTGCAAGATACACTGATACTAAAAAAGCATTTAGCTATATGCCGGATGATGTCTATGCAAATGCTGACTTCACACGTAATGGCGAAGCGATAGATAATTTAGAAGCACTCGTTGGTAGGCCGCTGCCTAAGTTGGAGAAACCTGAAAATATCTTGGGTATGCAAGGGCAGGTTTGGACCGAAACGATCCGGACTGAAGATCAGGTCATGGCAATGATGTTCCCGCGTGTATTGACTGTCGCTGAGCGTGCTTGGCATAAAGCAAGCTGGGAAGGTGAACAGCCAAATGAAAAAGCGCGCGCAGCTGATTGGCAAGAGTTTTCGGCAACATTGGCGTTAAAGGAACTGAACAGGTTGGTTTCAGATGGTGTGAATGTGAACTTACCTGTGCCAGGTGCGGTAATTAAAGATGGTCAGCTACTAGCCAATAGTGCATTTTCATTTTTGACGATTGAAGTAAGTCTGGATGCCGGTAAATATTGGCAGACTTATTCAGGTCCGATGACAGTGGCTAATTCATCAGATGTACGTTTAAGAACCACATTAGACGGCAAAAAATATAGCCGAATTACAGGTTTAGAGTAAACATACGGAAAATCAAAAATAAAAACAGGGGCGTTTGCCCCTTTTTTAAATCCAGTTTAGTATAATTTCTAACTAGAAATACGTGTAAAATTAACGTAAAGTTAAATGTCAGCGCTGTCATTTTTGTTGTTTGAACTCATTTTCATCTACAGCACCGACAGAGTTGCGAGGCTTTAAGCCTTGGAAAGCGGACATAAAAAGAACATATATCGTGTACCTGTGATAAGTGGTCACATGTACAACTTGTCATAAGATTTTATTGCAACAAGAAGAGTATTATGGAAGCAACAGTGGATATGAACGAAAAAGCGAAGCAGAGTGTCTGGTTGCCGATGACACTGGCTGGTTCTATGTTTTTTATATTGGGGTGTATAACCTGGTTGAACGGTGCTATAACTCCATTTCTACAGCAGATGCTTGAACTATCGCCGTTACAAGCATCATTTATTATATCGTCATTTTATATTGCCGTAACGATTGCAGGTATCCCATCTGCAATGGTGATAAAAAAAGTGGGATATAAAAATGGTATGGCAGTAGGCTGTGTGATCATGGCCTTGTCAGCGCTACTCTATATTCCTGCTGCAAAAATGCAGGCAATTGAAGTATTTCTATTAGCGCAGCTATTAATCGGTGTTGGTCAAACTGTATTGCAAACTGCCGTTAACCCATACGTCGTTAAAATGGGTTCTGAAAAGTCTGCGGCAGTGCGTGTATGTATTATGGGTCTGTTGAATAAGTCAGCCGGTGTAATAGTTCCTATTGTATTTGCTGCTGTTGTGGTGAGCGGAGTTGTTAATGGTGGCGAAAGTTTATCGCAAGAACAAAAAGATGCGATGGCAAATAGCTTAATAGCACCTTACCTAGCAATTGCCGGTTTAATATTTTTATTTGCACTGTTCGCAAAGTTTGCACCTTTACCTGATTTGGTTTTTGAAGAAGAAAGTAAAACATCAAAAGGTGAATTGAGAGAAGCCTTACAGCACCCACATCTAGTGCTAGGTGTGATTGGTATTGCACTGTATGTTGCTGTTGAAGTTATTGCAGCGGATACAATTGGTTCTTATGCACTGCATTTGGGTATTGCTGATTACTCTATTATGACATCATATACCATGGGTTGTATGCTGCTTGGTTATGCAATTGGTATTGTCTTAATTCCTCGCTTTATGTCTCAGCAAAATGCTTTGGTGATGTCTGGCATAGCAGGGATTATCACTGTGCTTGCTGTCGTGATGGGTGATAACAGCTCTTTTGCACTTTCTAATCTATTGTTGGTGCCTTTTGGTGGACCTCAGCTACCAGATCCGTTATTGTGTATTGCACTACTAGGTTTTGCTAATGCAATGGTATGGCCTGCGATTTGGCCACTGGCATTAGATGGTCTTGGTCGACTAACAGGCACGGCTTCTGGCTTATTGATAATGGGTATTGCCGGTGGTGCTTTAGGTCCATTGCTTATTGGCTTGGGAAATGTTGCTGGTCTTGGTGCGCAAGGCGCATACAGCTTAATGATCCCAAGTTACATATTTATACTTTTCTATGCTTTAAAAGGTCACAAAATGAGAAGCTGGAAATAAGTAAACAGAATTTCTATTTATAAGTAGAAATAATCCCGTGTGTAATGCCACCTAAATTAGGTGGCATTTTTTTTGCCTTCAGAATAAGTTATTTCACACCGTTAGCAATGGACATTTAGGGTTATTCATCATTGTAAAGTAGCTATGGGGACTGCTGTGATGATAAAAAATGAAATAAGGTATAGGAAAACAAAGAGATAAATTAAACTTATAGTAAGGAAATAAAAGCAATTTTAAAATAAACAAAAACTAAATAAGCAGGTTTTAAAAAGGATACACGAATAAGAAGGGAGATGGGGCGACTGATGGGGCTCGAACCCACGACAACCGGAATCACAATCCAGGGCTCTACCAACTGAGCTACAGCCGCCACAATGTTTCGTGTAACACCTCTTGGGTGTGGCGCGAATATTACAGCGTTTTGCTGATAATGCAAAGTCTTTTTTTATTTTTTTGTCTATTTTAGTCTGTTTGGGGAAAAACTCCACAAAATGTCTAATATTTATACCTGTTGTAAATAATTATATTGATAACTCTCTGAAATAGGACGCTTTATGGACATCATATTAGATTGGTTCAACAACAATTCAGATTTAATTGTGCACTATGCGCTTCAAGCTTTACTCGCCTTAGTTATATTTTTGATTGGCCTTAAAGTAACGCGCTTTTTATCTAACCTAACGGAAAAGGCGATTTGTAACCGCAAAGTGGATAAAGCCGTAGGTGTTTTCTTAGCAAATATTGTATATGCCTTGGGTTTCGTTGCGACACTACTTATGGCTTTATCTCAGGTTGGTGTAGAGACAACTTCATTCATTGCCATTTTAGGTGCAGCAGGTCTGGCTGTTGGGCTAGCTTTACAAGGGTCACTTTCTAACTTTGCTTCGGGGGTGTTAATTATTATACTGCGCCCATTCAAGTCAGGTGATTATATAGACGCAGGTGGAAAATCTGGCAGTGTTCGTAAGATTGAGATATTTTCGACAGAACTAATTACGCCAGATAATAAAGTAATTATAATACCCAATTCTTCCATCATGTCTGGTGCGATAGTAAACTATTCAAGGGAAAAGACGAGACGAATCGACTTAGTCATTGGCGTAGGTTATGAGTCAGACTTGAAACATACCAAGACCGTACTGGAGACTGTTTTGAATCGTGAGGATCGTATCTTGAAAGACCCTGCGTATACTGTTGCCGTATTAGAGCTTGGGGAGTCGAGTGTGAATTTTGCGGTCAGGCCTTGGGTCAATACTGGTGACTACTGGCCAACTTACTTTGATTTGCTAGAAAATATTAAAATTGCACTGGATGAAGCAAATATTAATATTCCGTACCCGCAAATGGATGTGCACTTACAAAAAACTGAAAAATAAGGTTGATGTTAGAATGAAATTTAAACTGCTCTCTTTGTGTGCATTGATGACTGTATCGTCTCAACTTGCAGCAGAAGAAAATAATAGTGGCAATAAACTCTCAGAAGAAAAAGAGTGGGATATTACCAGCGAAGTCGGTGCCATTATCACAAGCGGTAATACGGAGACGACGACGTTAAAAGGAGAGATCAAAGCAAAGCACCATCTTGATAATTGGCGAAATGAATACAAGCTTGATGGCATTTTCAAAGAAGATGAAATTGAAAATGATGATGGTGAAAAAATAAAAGAACGTACTAATGAAAAGTACTCTTTATCAGTGCAAGGTAATTACAAGTTAGTAGATGAACATAGTCATTTATTTATTCTTGGCTCTTATGACTCTGATTATTTTGGCGCATATAGAAGTGAGTCTGTGTTCTCTGTAGGTTATGGTTTGCGAGTACTTAGCCGCCCTAATATGTATCTAGACTTTGAAGTTGGTCCAGGTATCAAGCGTTTTGAGTATCAAGACAACA
Organism: Pseudoalteromonas luteoviolacea; assembly: GCF_001750165.1. Lineage (NCBI taxonomy): Bacteria > Pseudomonadati > Pseudomonadota > Gammaproteobacteria > Alteromonadales > Pseudoalteromonadaceae > Pseudoalteromonas > Pseudoalteromonas luteoviolacea. The sequence continues at coordinate 4,341,957 of NZ_CP015411.1, read as the reverse complement.
GTACTGAGACAAAGGGTGGTCAATCTTTAGCTGGTGAGACGGAAAGTGAAGCAATTGGTGTTGCTAAGCTCGACTATGAGTGGACTATTTCTGACAATGCTAAATTTACGCAGGTCGTTGCTGTTGAGTATGGTGATACAAATACAAAGTCAGAATCAGAGAGTGCATTAATGACGAAAGTAAATGGGTCATTACAAATGAAGGTTGCTTACAAAATTACGCATAACTCGGAAGTAGACGAAGGCAAGGAAAAAACAGACACAGAAACGTCTTTGACACTTGTTTACAGTTTTTAACGAGTTGAATTACATGTTCACAAAGTTATGACAAAAAAAAGGGCTCAGGCCCTTTTTCTATTTCACCGTTATCGTGTAGAATGTGCAATCTTTTTTTGGTTATTGACTAACAGGATACTAACTGAGATGCATTTTAGACATTTTTTAGCAATAGTTTTATGGGGCTTCAGTGCCTTGGCTGGTGCATTCACGCCAACTGCGCAGCAACTAGAACAGTTTAAAAAGTTGCCTAAGTCTCAACAAGAAATGTTAGCCAAACAATACGGTATTGATTTATCACGCATAGGGGAAGCAAATAAAGCTGGGCCTCAGGAACAACAATTAAACAAAAAAAGCATCCTACCTCGAGAAGATATCTCAGTAGAACACGGTGCGGACTCGCTAAAACCAGAAGAAAAAGAATTAAAACCATTTGGATATGAGCTATTTGCTGGAGAGCCAACTAGTTTTGCGCCGACAGAACAATTGTCAGTTCCAAGTGATTATATTATCTCAAACGGTGATAGTGTATCAGTGAGCCTTTATGGTAAAGAAACCGCTACACATATTATCTCTATCGATAGAGAAGGTCGATTAAATATTCCCAATTTTTCACCTATTTATGTCGCGGGTTTGACATATGGTGAACTGAAAGAATTAATTAATGAAAAAATAGCTACAGAAGCAATCGGCCTTAAAGTGTTTGTATCAATTTCAGAGTTAAGAAGTTTACGAGTGCTAGTGGTTGGTGAAGCGCATAAACCAGGCAGCTATGCTTTGTCACCGTTATCTACTGTTACCCATGCCTTATTCGCAAGTGGTGGTTTATCTGAGATAGCCTCTTTAAGAAACATCACAGTGAAACGAAAAGGTGAAGTGATTGCACAGTTAGATTTATATAACTTGTTGCTGAAAGGAGATAGCTCAGGGGATGTGACTTTGCAATCTGGAGACGTGGTATTTATTCCGTCAGTTGGGTCGCAAGTTACAGTGGAAGGGTTCGTCAAACGCCCGGCTATTTTTGAGTTGAAAGACGGTGAGACTGCTAAGTCTTTAGTCAGTATGTTTGGTGGATTTAAAGAAAGCGCTTATCTTGAAAAAGTAGAAGTAAGGCGTGTCATTGAGCATAGCAAAAAGTCAGTCATTTCTGTCGACTTTACTCAAAACAATACAGCTTATACCCCGCAAGGTGGAGACTATTTAAAAGTAAAAAGTGTAAGCAGCGAAGTGCTTGATTCTATAACGCTGATTGGAGCAGTTTCTCGTCCAGGTTATTATGAATGGAAAAGCGGTCTTACATTTGACCAATTGATAAGTAATACAAAAACCGATCTTCTTCCTCAAGCAGATTTGGATTATGCGCTGATCGTAAGAGAAATCTCAACGACGAATGAAATCGAAGTTTTACAGTTTTCGATTGTTGATGCATTGAAAGCTAAAAATGTACGGTTAGCTAAAAATGATAAAGTTTTTGTATTTAGTCGATTCAATGATTTAGAAAAAGAAGAAGCGGCACTTAAAAACTTAGCTCTCACAGAAACAGAGCAAGAGCTCCAAGAGAAAGTTAAGCTGTGGCACTTATATGAGCGCAGGCTGTTTGATCAGAAAGTGCTATTTGACATGGCTTTAACTGATGCTTTGAGCGATGAGCGCGAAGATAAAGTTGAAATTAAAGTCGAAGAGGAAATCACACCGACCGCTTTTGGTAGAGAGAGCTTACTCGCTCCGATTCTTGCTCAATTAGAGTATCAAGCGACTGTGGGTAACTCTAAAGCGACGTTTGAAGTCAACGGTCAAGTCCGTTTCCCTGGGATATTCCCTTTAGCAAAAGGCCTTGATGTAAACGCTGCCATTACTGCAGCAGGCGGATTACTTGAGTCTGCTTATGTGGATATTGCAGAAATTACCAGAGTGTCTCCCTCTGGTGATGTGAGTCATATTAAAGTGAAAGATCTCGATAACAAGCAGTCTGCAGATAGCCTTTTACTGCAAGGCCGAGATACATTAAATATTTTAATGCAACCAAATTGGCAAGAAAGCTACAAAGTCCATTTGAAAGGGGAAGTTGTTTTTCCTGGTACTTACACGATAAAACGCGGTGACACGCTGCGAGAAGTCCTTGCTAGAGCTGGCGGTATAACCGAGTTTGCTGAACCTAAGGCTGCTATCTTCACTCGAGAGACGATTAAAGAGCAAGAACAGACACAGCTGAAAAGGTTATCTGAGGAATTAAGAAAGGACATTGCGTCAAAGAGTTTTCAGAAGTCAATTGGCTCAAACACATCATTAACCTATGAAGAGACTAATAACCTACTTAAAGACTTAGCCAGTGTAGAGGCTTTGGGTCGCCTAGTAATTGATTTACCGAGCATTCTACAGGACCGAACTGTATTGAGTTTACAAGACGGTGATACTTTGTATGTACCTGGACTTCAAGACTCAATTTCAATCATTGGTGAAGTCAATTACAGCTCATCTCACTTGTTCAAAAAAGGGACTTCGATTGATGACTATATCAATTTAAGCGGTGGTATGAGGGATAGAGCAGATGAAGAAAAAGTCTACGTCATAAAAGCTAACGGTGCTGTATTGATACCAAATAGAAGTAGTTGGTTTGCGGTCAACAATACAGTTCAACTTGAAGCTGGGGACACCATTGTCGTTCCAATGGATGCATCGCATATGGATAGTTTAACTCTTTGGAGTACTGCAACTCAGATATTTTATCAGTTGGGTGTAGGGGTGGCTGCTATTAGTGGTATTTAACCCTAGAGTAGTAGGTTTAAAGCGGTCGTATTTAATTATTTTGAGCAGATAAGCAGGGTTAATAAAGTGACAAAAACAACCGAAAATATAGTTCAGGTTGAAGAAGATATTATTGATTTGCGAGAGATCTTCTACGCTATTTGGCGCGGCAAATTAATAGTTATATCTACTACGATTGTTTTTGCGATCGCTTCGGTTATTTACGCGTTAAATCAGCCAAATATTTATCGCTCTGCAGCTTTATTATCTCCTGTTGTTGATAGCCCAGGGGGAGGTATCAATTCTTTGGCTAATCAGTTTGGTGGATTAGCCAGCATCGCAGGTATTAGTCTCGGTAATTCCGGTGGAGTAGATAAGGTCAGCTTAGCGATACAAATAATGCAGTCGAGGCAATTTGTCTCATCTTTTGTAGATAAGTATAAAATTAAACCAGAGTTGATGGCTGTAGAAGGTTGGGATTTGCATAGTAATACATTGATCTATGCGGAAGAAGTATATGACCCAAAATCAGGAAAATGGTTGCGAGAAGTGGAATCTCCCATGATGCCCGAGCCATCAAACCAAGAGGCCTACAAAGAGTTTTTGAAGGTATTCAGCGTAGAGAAGTCGAAAGAAACTGGTTTAGTAAGTGTTTCGGTACATCATTACTCGCCTCATATAGCTAAAAAATGGGTCGATGCACTCATTTTTGAAATTAACGAAAATATGCGAAATCGAGAGTTAATTGAAGCAAATAAGAGTATCAATTTTTTACGAGAGCAATTGCAAGATACAGATGTTTCTCAAATGAAAACAGTCTTATATAAGTTACTTGAAGAACAAACAAAGCAAGTTATGTTCACAAATGTCAGAGATGAATTTGCGTTTAAAACCATTGATCCAGCTTTAGTAATGGAAAAGAAGGCTAAACCTAATCGTGCTTTAATTTGTATTTTAGGGACTTTTGTTGGCGCAATGCTTGGCGTTTTTTTTATTATATTCAGATTTCTTTTTAAGTAACGCTGAACTGATAATTGTGAATGTTCAAATAGCTGTAGTGGACTAGATTTGTTAAGGGTTACGTTTAAGATAAAAGCTTATGGAATATATTTTACCAATTTTAACTTCCTTTTTGTTTTGCTTTATCGCAATCCAAGTAGTGGGTCCAATCGCAATTAAAGTTGGACTTGTGGATGTACCTAATGCACGAAAACATCATAATGGGCATATTCCCCTCATTGGTGGTGTCGCAATCTATATAGGTGTGATTACTTCTTCTCTCTTCTTTGTTGAGACGAATAGCGCATTTGTCATTTACCTATTATCTGCATCTTTATTGTTGTTTATTGGTGTGCTAGATGACTACTATGACTTGCCCGTGCGTGCGCGGATTGTTGCTCAGATTTTGGTTGCATGCATGATGATTTTTGGAGCAGGTTATTATTTAGAAAGCTTTGGCTCAATATTTGGTAGTGACGAGGCGCACTTAGGTAAAATAGGCGTTTTGGTAACTATTTTGGCTGTCTTAGGTGCAATTAATGCATTTAATATGGTTGATGGAATCGATGGTTTAGCTGGCGCGCTTAGCTTAGTGACGTTTATGAGCTTAGGTGTTTTGCTCGGTATAGCTGGTAGCAACTGGTATTTATTAGCACTTCTTTTTATTGCTTCTATTGTCGCTTTTCTCATGTTCAATTTAAGATGGCCAAATCGCTCTTTAAACAAAATCTTCATGGGGGATTCTGGCAGCATGTTGATAGGTCTGACAGTCGTTTGGTTATTGGTGATTGGTGCCGACGATAATGTGAGAGCTTTTGAACCTGTTACGGCACTTTATCTGATAGCTGTCCCTCTTATGGATATGGTCGCAATAATGTACCGCAGGCTGAAAAAAGGTAAATCTCCTTTTAAACCAGATAGAGATCATCTGCATCATATTTTTGAGCGTGCAGGATACACTCGAAAACAGTCTCTGGCAGCTATTACGTTAGCCAGTGCGTTGATAGCTTTTATAGGGTGTTTCATGCAGATAATTGCGATACCTGAATGGATTCGTTTTTGCATATTTGTTCTTATGTTTGGTGTGTATAACTATACCCTTATTCATATTTGGAAAGTAATTACTTGGCTTAACAGGAAGAAGAAGCACTAGTAATTTCGCGTTATTTTTTCTTAGATATCCCCGGCTTAAAAGGGGGACAATCAGCTTGCAGCATCAGTATTAAATAGTTAGGTGAATTAAGATGGGTCGTATTAAAGTTTTGTCTGTGTTTGGAACTCGTCCAGAAGCAATAAAAATGGCGCCTTTGTGTAAACTTTTAGATAGCGATGAGCGTTTCGAAGCAAAATGTTGCGTTACAGCGCAGCATCGAGAAATGTTGGATCAGGTGTTAGAGGTATTCGACATCAAACCAGATTATGACCTTGATATTATGAAACTTGGCCAAAGCTTAAATGACGTTACCGCAAGAATTGTGCAAGGTATAAAGCCAGTATTGACAAGCTTTAAGCCAGATATTGTACTCGTTCATGGTGATACTACAACTACTTTTGCTGCGAGTTTAGCTGCATATTATGAGCAAATTAAAGTTGGTCATGTTGAAGCTGGATTAAGAACTGGTAATATTTATTCCCCGTGGCCTGAAGAAGCTAACCGCAAATTGACTGGTGTTTTAACTGATTATCACTTTGCGCCAACAGAAACTTCAAAGAATAACCTACTAAATGAAGGTTTCGATCAAGCGAACATCCATGTCGTTGGAAACACAGTCGTTGATGCATTAATGTCAGTAAAAAATAACATATTTTCAGATGCTGCATTGTTAAGGAAAATGGACGAAAAGTTCGCCTTTTTAGGTAGTAATAAAAAGATGATATTAGTCACTGGGCATAGAAGGGAAAGTTTTGGCGACGGCTTCAGACAGATATGCCAAGCATTGGCTGAAATAGCAAAGCAACATCAGGATGTGCAAGTTGTTTATCCGGTGCACCTAAATCCAAATGTCCAAAAGCCGGTTAATGAGATACTCTCAGGTATAGACAATGTATTTTTAATTGAGCCACAGCAGTATTTGGAGTTTGTTTATTTGATGGATAAATCTTATCTAATCTTAACCGACTCAGGTGGTATACAAGAAGAAGCTCCTTCATTAGGCAAACCTGTCCTAGTGATGAGAGACACAACGGAGAGGCCTGAAGCTGTCTCTGCTGGAACAGTAAAATTAGTTGGTACAGCAAAAGATTCTATTGTGAACTCGATAAACACACTCTTACAAAGCCAAGAGGCATATACAGAGATGAGTTACTCGCATAACCCATATGGGGATGGAGAGGCATGCAAGAGAATTCTAGAGGTGTTAGCAGAATGAAGCTGGTAGTAATACCTTCTGAACCATTAGAAGAATATGAGAAAAAAGGTTTAGATAAATTAAAACAATATTACAACCCAAGTGCCTTTTTTGACGAAGTACATGTTCTTTCTCCTTGGGAAACTAAAGTAGGTTTCCACCATGGGATGCATATTCATGAGGTTAACTCTTGGTCTGAATATAGGAAAAAGCTTAAAGAGATTTCGCCTGACGTAGTCAGAGCTTACGGTGGCTATTGGGCGAGCCAGCTAGCATGCTTGAATAAAGTTGATGGAATACCGGTAGTATGTTCGGTGCATGATACAAATAAACTTCTTATATATAAGTCTCTAAAATACGCTGATCATATTATTTGTATGACTAATGTAGTGAGAAACTCTGTTTCTAACTTAACGAGCTTTGATGGAGGCTACTCAATTTTGCCTAACAGGGTTGATTTTACAACCGTAGAAAGTAATGTTGATGAATTTTTAGAGAATCTCCCTGAAAAGTATTTACTACATATAGGTCGCAAGACTTCTCAAAAGAACCTTGATACTGTGATCAAAGCGCTGCCAAAAATCGATCCTGATGTGAAGGTTGTAGCTTTGGGTAATGGAGATTGTTCGCCGTACAAAGCATTAGCTGAACAGTATGGTGTATCTGAAAGAGTGCTATTTGAGCCATCAGTGAAAAACTCTCAATTGCCAATTTATTACAAAAAAGCGCTGGCGTTGGTTGTTCCTTCTCGTTGGGAGGGCTTTGGGATTATATTCATAGAAGCACTGGCAAACAAATGTAAAGTCATCTCTTCAGATTTGGCCCCTATGAATGAGTTTTTAAATGATTCAAATAGTTACTTGCTAAGAGACGTCAACAACGACTCTGAGTTGGCTGAACTTATTACGTTCGCAATAAGTGATGACCAAAGTAAAGTGAAACAAGGATTTGAAGACTCTAAACAATTCGAGCGAAAAGAAGTAGATCAAAAAGAAGTAGAAATCTATAAAAAAATCATAGAATCCAAAGAAAGAAAGAATGTTAATTCTGTTCAGCGAGTGGTTTCTTTTTGTTCGGACTCTATTTTTAGGCTCTATAGAAAAGTGGAAAACAAAATCCTATGAATCCATTAATTAGCTGTATTCTCCCTGTTTATAATGGTGAAAAGTATTTAAAAGAGTCAATAGAGAGTATTTTATCTCAATCTTGTAATGACTTTGAATTAATTATCATTAACGACTGCTCTACAGATTCTACTGAAGAAATTTGTATGGAATACCAGTTTGATGAACGTGTAAAGTACGTCAAAAATGAAAAAAATCTGAGGCTACCAGCTTCTTTGAACAAAGGGTTTGAATTAGCAAAAGGACGGTATCTCACTTGGACTTCTGATGACAATCGGTTCTTAAAGAATGCATTTTCAAAACTCAGCGCCCAATTGCAGCAAAACGAGCAAGTCGGCCTTGTTTACGCTGATCAGTATGCCATAGATGCAGCGGGCAATGTCATTGAAGAAAATAGACGTCCTGCTGTTGAAGATATTTTTAATAAAAACCCTGTTGGGGCTTGCTTTATGTATAAAAAGGAAGCGCTTGAAAAACTTGGAGGCTACAACACAGATTTATTTTTGGTTGAAGATTACGAGTATTGGCTAAGAATTTCTGTAAATTATCCCGTTCTACATTTGCAAGAGTTACTTTATGAATACAGGTTTCACGAAGGTTCCCTAACTTCACAAAGAAGAACCCAAATTCTCAAAGCAACTAACTTAATGATAAATAATTACTTGAAAACCGAAATGTTGTCAAATGCAGTTAAAAGTGACGCATATATGGCTATGGCTATTCGATGTTTACTGGTTAAAAGTTTTCCAGGATTTATAAAAAATGTTTGTAAGGCTATTTGTCAAAGTCCTAAACAAGTGCTCACTAGGTTGATTACAAAAGTCTTCAAATGAAGAGTTTAAGTAACGTTTTATTTTATACATTTTTAGAGGGGATAAATAAAGCTATCCCCTTTTTGCTCATCCCTGTCTATACACGAGTTCTGAGCAAGGAAGATTACGCGCTAATTGAAGTTTTTAACTTATATTTAAGTGCATTTACTCTTCTTGTTTTTTTTAATTCAAATACATTCTTCCAAACTAGATACTATGACTTCTTCAAAAAGCAGGCGTCTTTAGTTTTATACCCTGTATTAGTTGTTTTGATTAATATATTAGCTCTAAGTTTGCCTTTTTATTTTTTCGTACCTGAAAGTGCATCCTATATTTATTTTATCCCTATATATGCTCTGTTTTTCTTTTATTTATCTATCCAGTTGATCGATTGGCAAATGAGAGAGGAAAAGATTTCTTACTTTACAGTTCAAATATCAATGACTGTGATCAATATGGTGGTTAGTCTTGTCTTGATTTTGCAATTTGAGTCTGGTGGTGAGGGGAGAATATGGGCGGTCCTTTTAGCTCCGATTGCTATTTTTTGTTTCTTTATGCCAACTAAAGTACTCAACTTCTATAGAACAAGACCTAAAAAAATAGAGCTTCAAGTTGTAAAAGATATATATTTGTTTGGTGCAAAGCTGTTACCTTACAATTTGTTGAATGGATGGCTGCGAGATAATGTCGCAAGGTTGTATTTGCTATATTCCAGCCAAACTTTATTACTTGGCACTTGGGCTGTGGTTTTTAATTATGCTTTTGTGACGAATGTAATTGTAAATGCTGTAAATTTAGCGCTGGCTCCAAGATTAATAAAGTCGCTATCTAATCAAGACTTAAAAGGCTTTGTTAAGTTGATGTTTGTGGGTGTTGTATTTTTTGTTATGCTGATATCGTGTTCAGCTGTATTTTTGATATATAGCTACAACATATTCATTGGTGAGCAGTTTCACTTTGATACTTATATTCCAGTTGTTTCTATCCTATGTCTAGGGTTCTTCTTTAACGGTGTATCTGTAATGGTTGCCCACGCTCTTAATTATTTCAAACTGCCTCACTATCTCTCTTTTTCGTCAATGATTTCTGTTTTTGCTTATATAGTGATGATAGTTTCAATGGAAACGAGTGCGGTTAATATTGCAATTTCATATACTGCAAGCTTTGCATGTCTTGCGTTAATAAATAGCGCTGTACTTATTTACAAAATATTGCCTACGCAAAATGATAAAAGTTATTCTTGAGGATGTATGAAGAAAGTTCTTTTTTATAGTGATACGCCTACTTATGGTGGTCACGAGCAGATGTTTTTAAACTTCATTACCTCACAAGATTTCAATGACTGCGAGTTTTTCTTATTGCACTCGATGCACAACCATAAGCTATCGGAAAAAGTGGCAGTACATAGCCGCTCGTTTAAAAAGGTCTTTACCTTTAGGCATATGTCAAAGTCCTTCAATGGAATACGTAATTTTTTTAGCTTTAAAGCAAAGCAAGAGATTGTCGAAGTCATAGAGGAAACAAAGCCTGATGTGATTGTGTTGATACAGGGTATGATTGAGTTAAGCTCATTGCCAGTTATACTCAATAGAGGTTGTAAAGTTGTCAGCTACATACCTCAAGTATTACCACTGAGTCAAACGGGTGCTAAATTAGGTGCCCTTAGAGATTTCCTTAATAAATATTATTACTCTTCATTGGATAAGGTGATCACGATTTCACCAGATAACGCAAGCGTTTGCCGTGAACGGTGGGGGGTTGCTGATGATAAGTTAGCGATTGTTAATAACGGGATTGATGTCGAGCATCAAACAGTAAAGCATGAAGAGCATTCAAAGTTTAGGTTTCTATGCCTGGGTCGTTTTGACTTGCACTGTAAAAGGCAAGATTTGCTTATAACTACGTTTATTTCTAGATTCAAAGGCTGTTCCAACACTGAGCTACATATTGTTGGCACCGGCGATGAACAGAGCACAGAGCTACTTAAAAGCCTTGCAGCAGAAGCTGACAATGTATTTATTAGTCCATGGGTAGAAGATTCATTGAGTTTAATTGATAATTTCGATGCTTTAGTCATTAATTCAGCATTTGAAGGTGTTCCCTTAGTCGCATTGGAAGCAATGTCTAAAGGTGTACCTGTAATAAGTACTGATTTGCCTTATTGTACAATGTTTCAGGATCTAGAAGAGTTCCATATTGTAAGTAGAGAAAATATGCTTGAAGACGCTTTGCAGCATTTGGCGTCTCATGGTAAGCGTAAATCCCCTCTGTTAAAACAAAGAATAATTGATGATTTTAGCTTAAAGTCAAATTCTTTAAAGTTTGTTCAGGAAATACTGGGCTAAATCTATGGTTAATGCGGTAACAAAATTGAGAGATTTAGATCAGTTAGCAGCATTCTTTTTTTGCTTTTTCTTTGTCAATACAATCTTTTCACTTTACATTAGCGGCTTTGCTCTTTGGCTGTTTGTTTTTATGCCGTTTTTGAGTCCCGCATTTATCCGTTCTGCAGCATATGTACGAAGAAATATATTTATTATTATCTTTCTCGGTATTTCCATAGCAATATTTTCATTGCAAATAGTAACGGCGCTTAAAGTCGTATTCGCATATATATGTGTAACTTACGTCATGTTTTTATTAAAACATCGAGAATTTAAGTGGTTCCACTTCTTCCTTGTCACGAATGTTTGCATATGTGTTGTACAGTTTTTTGGTTATAAGTTTTTAGGCGTTAAGCTTTTAGACCCGACTTTTATTGCCTCGCTTTATGGTGATTTTGGTCTTACTACCGGAGATACATTTGCTGAGGGCTTTTTATTAGAGTATCGAGTCTCAGGTCTGAATCGGGAGCCGGCATTTTTATCTTCTCTACTATTGAGTGGCTTACTGCTTGTATTATATCAATCTAAATATTCTGGAAAGGTAAAACGAGGGTTGTCATCTGGCAGTAAAGTTCTAATTATGTTCTACTTGCTGGGGTTGTGCTTAACATTCTCCAAAGTAACTTTTTTTCTTGCAATGCTGTTACCTCTCGCTTACGCATTACGTAAATTAATTAAGTCACTTGGTCCAGACGTAGTTACAATTTTATTCTTATTGTCAGTTTCTACGGTTGTAGTCATATTTTATGAGTTTACTAATATCCATAACTTCCCGACGTCTGTTTATCACGGGCTTTCTGTATATCACCGAACAATAGGCTACTATGTTCTGTATGATATGAATGTATTTGACCTGTTTTTAGGTGTTAGAGGAGACATTGCCAGCTTAGCTGAATATCTACCATACATCAAAAATAGTGAATGGTGGGGTCATGATAGGCTCATATTTGATAACTCGGGGTTAGCTCAACTTATAATTGAGTTTGGTTTTTTATCTGTTCTCCCATTTTTATTTTTTATGAGGATTGCCAAGGTTGATGCGTTTAAATGGTGTTTATTCCTGCTATTAACAGTAAACGTTAATCCATTAACTTCAACATCTTTTGTGATCCTTTCTCTAGCAATTGTTTTTTATAATGGTAAGTAAATGAAAGTAATAAGAATCTCTGCATCTAATGCAAAGTATGGTGGAAATGTCTACGAAAAAATGATCGACTCTGCTTTGAGCGGAGAAAATAGTGTAGAGACTTTTCATTGCATGCCAGATGTCAGCGGTTACCTTAAGTATTTAATGGTTCCTATATTTTATCTTCGCGTCTTTTTTAAATCTCTGTTTAATAGAGCAGATATTGTTATTCAACCTTTGGAGTCAGTGTTTTGGTTGAATAAACGCAAGAAAAATATTGTACTGTTACACCATTTTGATCCTAGCTATAGTAACTCTCTTTCTAGATTAAATCAGGCATTCACCTTTTGGCTTTTAAAGATAAATATGAACAAAGTCGATAAGCTTGTGGTGGTTAGTAACTACTGGAAGCGTGAAATGGAAAAGGTTGGTTTTAAAGATGTTACAATTGCATATAATGCATTCGAAATAGACAAGTTTAAAGAGAAAAAGCTTTCAGACTCTATATTTGATGAGTTGAAAAATAATGGAAAATTAAACATTTATATCGGGAATGCACATCCTAAAAAAGGCTATTTTAAAGTAGTTGATGCAATTGGTGACTTATCGGTGAACTTGATTTCATCGGGTTATCAGAATAGTGCACCTGATACTGATAGGGTGACTAATTATACATTGAATTATGATAGCTACTTAGAGATGCTAAAGAGTGTTGATTTAGTTATCACTTACTCCCAATTCAAAGAGGGATGGTGCAGAACTGCACACGAGGCCCTTCTCCTTGGTACTCCAGTTGTTGGTTCTGGCTTTGGTGGTATGGGCGAGCTATTGGAGTTCAGCGGGCAAGATATATGTGCTTCGGATTCAGAGCTTAGGAAAGTTACCCAACAATTCATCAAAGATAGATCCTCTATGAAAGCAATTGATCAAAGTTATGTCGAAAGTTTTTCTATCGAAAGGTTTAATCTAACTTGGCAAAAGATCATTAAGGAAGTGTCCTGATGTTTTCAGTCATCATGCCTGCATATAATGCAGAACGCTTTCTTGAAACGGCGATTCTTTCGGTAATTGCCCAATCATACTCTCATTGGGAATTGCTAGTCGTTGATGATGGTTCGAGTGATAAAACAAAAGAACTAGTAGAGCAGTACGCTAAACAAGACTCTCGTATAAAGCTTTTAAATAATGAGTTTAAAAAAGGTGCTGCTGGTGCTAGGAACACTGGGATCACTCACGCAAAGTATAAATATATTACTTTTCTAGATAGTGATGATTTTTGGAAAGAAGGGAAACTTGAAAATCAGCTCGCGGCTTTTGATCAAAGTGGACACAAACTATTGTATTCTAATTATCATGTTGTGTCCGAAGGCGCTTCCCTAGACAATTTTATGATTAAAAATACTTTTCATGCTCCCGATCAGTTATCGTTTGAAGATTTATTGAGAACTTGTTCAATAGGTTGTCTTACAGCTGCGTATGATGCAGAATATTTTGGAAAAGTACTCTTTCCTAATTCGCCAAAGGAAGATTATGCTTTATGGCTATGTTTATTGAAAAAATGCACGGTTGCTTCAAATACTGGCCATGTTGATGCGTTTTATCGACAAACCCCAGGCTCTCTGTCTTCAAATAAAATACAAGAGTTTTCTAGACAAGCTTATGTACTTAAACACTACGGAAACATTGGTGGGATAAAGCTAGCATTAAATTTAATATCCTATGCATATCACGGGTTTACAAAGTATAGGAAGTGAGCGCAAGAACTGTCTATAGGTACGCCCTTATTGAAAAATGAGCTCATGCGACTAGGACTTAGAGGTTTTATCTTTTAAAAAAGGTAATCTACTTATATAGAGTTGTTTACTGGTGTGATTAAAATTGATAGTAATGTCATAAAGTCGAGTTTCACATTATTCTTGTTAATTTTTATTATTTTTACTGGTTAGCATACTATATTCTATTTTGAAAATGCCCTGTTGTTTTAATCATGCAACTGGGCATTGCTACACGTTTAAGAACACAAGGCTTATATCATGATACTTCCCATTATTATGGCAGGTGGCTCAGGGACTCGTCTCTGGCCTTTATCACGAGGTAACTACCCAAAACAATTTTTAAAGTTGCATGGTGAACAGACCATGCTACAAGAAACGATTGCTCGTCTAGAAGGGTTAGAGGCGGCACCAGTTATGCTAATCTGCAATGAAGAGCATAGATTCATTGCCGCTGAGCAAATGCGTCAATTAAATACGGTCCACAATGGCATATTTCTAGAGCCTGTTGGTCGTAATACGGCACCAGCAATTGCATTAGCCGCTTTTAAAGCCCTAGAAGAGAATAGTAATGCAATGCTATTGGTTCTAGCCGCTGATCATGTTATCGCAGATAAAGAAGCATTTCAGAGCAGTATTAAAAGTGCTGAGGCACTTGCTGAGCAAGGCAAATTGGTGACTTTTGGTATTGTTGGCCATACACCTGAAACTGGATACGGTTACATTAAACGCGGTGAAGCCATTGATAGTGGATACATTGTGGACCGTTTTGTTGAGAAGCCAGATTTAAAGACTGCACAGGGCTATATAGCAAGTGGAGATTATTACTGGAATAGCGGCATGTTTTTATTTAAGGCTAGTCGCTATTTAGAAGAACTAAAATTATTTAGGCCAGATATTTACGATGCCTGCCAAAATGCCGTAAAGGTTCAAAGCAGTGATATGGATTTTGTGAGAATAGACAGAGCTGCATTTGAAGCTTGTCCTGATGAATCCGTCGATTATGCGGTTATGGAGCATACTCAAGATGCAGTAGTTGTTCCTATGGATGCTGGTTGGAACGATGTTGGTGGGTTTGCTGCCCTTTGGGAAGTGTCTGAGCAAGATAGCCAAGGTAATGCATTTATTGGTGACGTGAAATCTGTTGATACTAAAAATACTTTGGTTTTTGGTGGCGATAAGTTAGTTACAACAGTAGGTGTTGAAGACTTAGTTGTGATTGATACTAAAGATGCCGTTTTAGTAGCACACAAAGACGAGTGCCAAAAAGTAAAACAAATAGTACAGCAGCTAAAGGCTGATGAACGCTCTGAAGTGACTTTTCATCGTGAGGTTTATCGTCCATGGGGTAAATATGACTCGGTTGATAGTGGAGATCGTTTCCAAGTTAAACGGATCACCGTGAAACCAGGGGCGAAACTATCTGTGCAAATGCACCATCATCGCGCTGAGCATTGGATTGTAGTGTCTGGAACGGCGAAAGTGCAAATCGATGACACTGAGCAGTTTGTCACAGAAAATGAGTCAGTTTATATTCCAATTACTGCAGTTCACGCACTGGAAAATCCAGGTAAAGTTGATTTGGAACTCATAGAAGTGCAATCTGGTTCGTATCTGGGAGAAGATGATATTGTTCGTTTTCAGGACCGTTATGGTAGAGTGACAGGCAAATGATGAATACTCGAACAATTATAAAAGACAGTGGGATTTCGTTTGGCACAAGTGGGGCGAGGGGGCTAGTGACAGACTTTTCGCCAGAAGTTTGCGCTGCGTTTTCAATCGCTTTCATTGATAGTATAAGTGAGCAATTCAGCGTTGATACGGTTGCAATAGCCATTGATAATCGCCCAAGCAGTTTAGAGATTGCGAAAGCTTGTGCTGCTGGACTAAAGCAGTTAAATGTAAACGTTGTTTTTTATGGTGTGCTGCCGACACCAGCACTGGCATACACAGCAATGAAAGATGGTATGCCTTCTATCATGGTAACTGGTAGCCATATTCCATTTGATCGAAATGGTTTAAAGTTTTATCGACCGGATGGAGAAATAACGAAACAAGATGAGTTGTCTATCATATCGTCTGATGTTGAGTTTTCAGCTATAAACACTGCGAATATGGCGTTAGAGACTAGCTCACGAGCGAAGGACTTATACGTATCACGTTATACTTCGATGTTTAACTCAACGACTTTATCGGGTAAAAAAATAGGCATTTATGAACACTCAAGCGCCGGTAGAGACATTTACAAAGCGCTCTTTGAGCAGCTTGGTGGTGAAGTAATTAGCTTAGGTCGAAGTGATCAATTTATACCAATTGATACGGAAGCGGTGTCTGATGAAGATAAAGAGAGAGCTAAATCATGGGTTAGTCAGCATAATTTAGATATGCTGTTTTCAACAGATGGGGATGGTGATAGGCCACTTGTTGCAGGTGAAGACGGTATATGGCTAAAAGGCGATATTCTCGGACTCTTATGCAGTCATGCCCTCAATATTGAAGCGTTAGCAACACCGGTGAGTTGCAATACAGCGATAGAATTAGCGGGTTCTTTTGAAGAAGTCACGAGGACCAAAATTGGTTCTCCTTATGTGATAGAAGCTTTTTCAAAGTTGGAATCTAAATACAAGCGTATTGCAGGTTTTGAGGCTAACGGTGGTTATTTGTTAGCAACGAGCATTGAAGTGAACAATAAGCTACTAACGGCGTTGCCAACTCGAGATGCTATTTTACCTGCCTTGATTTTGATTTCACAGGATAAACCGATATCTCGCTTGCAAGAGTCACTGCCACAACGTTTTACTGCAAGTGATAGGTTAAAAAACTTCGCCACCGAAAAAAGCAAACTGTTGATCTCTGAGTTTAGCGAGGATCCCAATAAGCTACTGGAGAAAATGGACTTGGCTAATATGCGCGTTGATAAGACGTGTTTAATTGATGGCCTGCGCCTTTCTCTGGATTCTGGAGACATAATTCATTTAAGACCTTCTGGGAATGCGCCTGAGTTAAGGTGTTATGTTGAATCTAATAGCCCTCAAGTGAGTGAACTTTATCTCGAGTCGTTCTTAAAGGCTTTTGGTGGGACTAGCTAACTCTGAGTCTCTTTATTTATTTTCCAACGTATGTAACTTTTGTTATTTACGTTGGTCGATTCTTGTATCTACATATTCTCTCTTAGCACTAAGGTTTGGCATCTAAGTACTCCTTAATTGGAGCGAGGTTTTAGTATATAAATACGCTTGTTATGCTTTAACTCGCCGCAACTAACGCGAGGATATGGGCAGAGCAAGTCGTGTTTATTGTCGAGTGAAGTTATATAAGACAGGCGAGGTATTGATATCTGTTAAAGGCTTTCTGTGGGATCAAATCTGAATGAGTTATCATCAGACAGCATAGTTCTATCAGCGAGCTTCACTAAAGTAGGGCCGTTAAATGCAGAATCAAATAGATTGTTTGTCCTTTTAATTGGCATGTGTTTTGTTGATTACAGTCTTAATTTTGTTTGTTACAATTCTCGCCTGAAACTGGCGTTAATGTTAGTCGATTTAATTTATTAGTAGGTTTAAGAATGAAAATTACAGTCGTTGGCACTGGCTATGTTGGTTTATCCAATGCACTTTTATTATCTCAACATAATTCGGTAATTGCTTTAGACATAGATGCCGAAAAAGTCCAATTACTGTGTAATCGAAAGTCTCCAATAGAAGATCAGCACATTACTGAGTATTTAGGAAACGAAGACCTAGATTTTATGGCTACGACAGACAAGCATCAAGCATTACAAGGTGCGGATTTTGTCGTGATTGCAACGCCTACTGATTATGACCCTGAAACCAATTATTTTAACACTGCCTCTGTAGAAAGCGTGATTCAGGATGTATTGGAAATAAACCCTAGTGCGACAATGGTTATTAAGTCTACTGTTCCAGTAGGTTATACTGAGTCGGTTAAAGAAAAGTTTAACACCGCACAAATTATTTTTTCACCAGAGTTTCTGCGTGAAGGCAGTGCTTTGTATGACAACTTATACCCCTCACGGATTATTGTGGGCGAAGAAAGTGAACGCGCTGAGGTTTTTGCAAACTTACTGAAGCAAGGCGCTGAGAAAAAGTCGATAGATATATTATTAACAAATTCTACCGAGGCTGAAGCGATAAAGCTGTTTTCAAATACCTACCTTGCAATGCGAGTGGCATATTTCAATGAGCTTGACAGCTATGCTGAAGCGCACAATTTAGATACAAAGCAAATTATTGCGGGTGTTAGTTTAGATCCTCGTATAGGTGGTCATTATAACAATCCTTCATTTGGTTACGGAGGCTATTGCTTACCGAAGGATACGAAGCAGCTGCTTGCCAATTATAAAGACGTACCAAATAATATGATAAGAGCTATCGTTGATGCTAACTCGACTCGAAAGGATTATATTGCTGACTCAATTGTAAAAAGAAATCCAAGGGTTGTCGGGATTTATAGACTAGTCATGAAAGCAGGGTCCGACAATTTTAGAGCTTCAGCGATCCAAGGCATAATGAAGCGTATCAAAGCTAAAGGTATAGAAGTTGTAGTTTTTGAGCCTTCACTACAGGAAGAAACATTTTTCAATTCAAAGGTTGTTTCTAGTGTTGAAGAGTTAAAATCAATGTCTGATGTTATTGTTGCAAACAGAATGGATGATGTTCTAAGTGATGTTGCGGACAAAGTCTATACCAGAGATTTATTTGGAAACGATTGATCAAAGCCCATAGTGCAAATGGTTTTTGCTGAACAAGAGGCGCTTTAAACGAGCGCCTATGTTTTAGGTATACATGACAATAATGGCAGCGGAGCTTTTTGCCATATTGTGAATGTGCACTTAGAAAATAAGGTAATTGTCTGTTATATGTTCAATTAGACTAATGTCTGTATTATTCAGTTGTCTCACTAAGTGTTTAATTCGTAAGTGTTTTCTATACTAATTAAGGGGGGCATAACGAAAGCGCTTGAAAGCAAGATACAGTGCATTGTCATTGAAAGCTATAAGCGACAATAATTTTGAATGTATCACTGTTAGATCTTAAATTCATAAGTTGATAAATTGGCCTAATATTTTTTATATAGTATAATACGCCAATCATAGGGACTGTGGACCCCAAAGCACTGGAAAGCTTATCTGACTCAAACCTGTTCGTTTCTCGAATTTGTTAATTAATTTTTAGTGGGCAAGCTGCGCTGTACGTTTCTTTTTTGGAACTATTTAGTTGCATGATTTAGTTGTTTTGTTTTTTACAATTATTTTTTTTTGACAGTTGCTTGTAGGGGGAAAATATCACTGTTTCTCTTGTGGGTAAAATTGTTATTTTTTAGCTGCTTAGGTGGTGGTTTTGAGTAAGAGATTAAATACAAATACGTCTAAAGTGAAACTAAAAGTTGTTGCAACAAATCTTTAGTAAAACTCATGTAACATTAACGCAATGTAAACTTGCGATTGAGAACATCGCATGGTTTAATTAGCCATCGCATAAGTAGGAACTATGTTGTTAAGTAATCTAGAGCTTAGTAACAAAGAATAAGTATTAAAAAATATTTAGGAAGAAATAATGGCCCTATGCTGTAAAAAAACCATTGCCAATACTATGATGTCAGCATGTATTTTGGTGATGAGTGGCTGCACCTTAATCCCAGGTGGGCATTACGAAGGAATTACGTCAGGTGATAAAACAACTAGCTTGGAGCAAGACCTTTCAAAAGTAAATATCCAGCTCATTGATTCAACTCTAATAAAGCAACAAAAGCTAAAGTCTCAGTCACCTATTCTCCCTGCCTCTAAAGGTGTGGATGTATCTAATTATGAATATCGCCTCGGTATTGGTGATGTTATTACAGTGGGGGTTTGGGATCACCCAGAACTAACGATCCCAGCTGCAGTGCAACGAACAGCTGAGTTTGATGGTTTTAGAGTACAAGCTGATGGAACGGTGACTTATGCTTATGCACCAAAAGTACCTGCTGTAGGAAAGACAGTTGTCGAGTTGAGGGCAGAGTTGGTTAAACGCCTCGGCCGTGTTATTGAAGACCCACAGATAGACGTTAAAGTAGTTGGCTTTAATAGCCAAAAGACTTATGTAACAGGTGAAGTTAATAAACCTGGTGTATATCCAATTACTGAATCCCCTTTAACTCTTATTGATGCTATCAACTTAGCTGGTGGTTTATCAGAGAGAGCTGACTGGAAGGTTGTTACTTTTACTCGCGGCAATCATGTCGAGCGCATTGAATTAGACAATTTCTATGCGAAGGGTGACATATCTCAAAACCGATTGCTTCAACACGGTGATGTAATTCACGTCTCTCGTAACGATAAGCGTAACGTTTATGTGATGGGAGATGTACAAAAAGTTGGTACAGTTGAAGTAAATCGTTATGGCTTAAGCTTAGCTGAAGCACTATCTGAAGTGGGCGGGATTAATGAGCGCAGTGCGAATGCAAATGGAATTTTTGTATTGAGAAAAAGAAACCTGGAAACTGATGGCGTAATGGCTGATGTGTATCAGTTAAGAGCCAATAATATTGCAGCTTTAGTTTTCGCAGAGCAGTTTGATTTACAGCCCCAAGATATCGTATACGTAACGAGTGCTCCAATTGCCCGTTGGAATAAAGTAATTAGTTTATTACTGCCTTCATTGACGACAGTTGACGCGATTCAAGATATAGATAATCAATAGGTAGGTATGGATTAAGATGTTTGATAATATATTGGTTGTCTGTGCCGGAAATATTTGTAGAAGTCCAACCGCTGAGTATGTTCTTAAAGATAAACTTGTCGGGAAGAGTATTAACGTTTCTTCCGCGGGTTTAACCGCACTAGAAGGTAAGGAAGCTGACTCATTAGCAAAAGATTTGGCCAATTCTCGAAATATAGATATGTCAGCTCATCAAGGCCGTCAGATAACTTCATCATTAGTGAGTAAAAATTCGCTTATCTTAGTAATGGAGCAAAGGCATCTGCAAGATCTTTGTGCTCGTTACCCTGAAGCGAGAGGTAAAACTTTTTTACTCGGTAAGTGGCTAGGCGATAAGGAGATCCCAGATCCATATCGTCAAAGTCGAGAAGCTTTTGAACATGTTTTCGAATTAATAGATAGCGCTTGTAGCGCTTGGCAGAAGTATTTATAAGGATGAAAGAGTCAATGAATGCTCAATCAAACCTAACGACTGGCGCACAAAGTAAACAAGCTGTATCTCAATCTAGCGATATTGATTTGATGGCTTTATTGGGGACTTTACTCGACCGAAAATTTTTTATACTAGCAAACACCGTCCTATTTATGATGATAGGTGTGTGTATCGCGGTATTTAGTACTCCTATATATCAAGCAACTTCTATGATTCAGGTAGAAGAGAAAGGTGCATCGGTTCCTGGCTTTGATGAACTTGGGGGCATGTTCGAAAGTACGTCAGCAGCAGTGACCGAAATCGAATTGTTAAAATCTAGAACTATTATTGGTGAAGCGGTTGACGCTTTAAATTTAGATGTGATTGCTGAACCAAAGTTATTCCCTATCTTTGGTGGCCGTTCTTTTCGAAACTTTACTCCTGTACAAACTGACGAGCTAGCGGACGCGAGGTTTGGTGCAAGTAGCTACGCTTGGGGAGGAGAAGAAATAGATGTATTTCGTTTTGATGTCCCAAAAAGTGCGATTGATGTTGAGTATACATTAATTTCGCATGGCAATGGGAAGTTTGGGTTATTGGATGCTGGTGGTGAAGAGTTCCTCCGTGGTCGTGTTGGCGAGGAAGTAACAAATGGTTTATTTACCATAACGCTTAGAGCATTAAATGCACGAGCAGGTACTGAATTTACGATTACTAAACAAGAACGTTTGAAAACTATTTTGGCTCTACAGGCCTCTATTGGTGCAGGTGAAAAAGGAAAGGACTCTGGCATAATTAATTTAAGTTTCCAACATAAAAATCCGACATATGCTGAAGATGTGTTGAACAAGGTTGCTGGAATTTATGTACGCCGTAACGTTGAACGAAATAGTGCTGAAGCGCAAAAATCACTTGAATTCTTAGAGCATCAATTGCCGCAAGTTAAAAAACAACTGGAAGCAGCTGAGCAGCGATTCAATGATTACCAAGTCAAGCAGCAGTCTGTTGATATAACACTTGAGACTGAAGGTGTGCTAAGACAGATTGTAAAGCTAGAAACGCAACTTCAGGAGTTAGAGCTAAAAAGACTTGAGTTAGGTCGAAAGTTTAAGTTAAGCCACCCAAGCTACCAAGCGGCTATTGAGCAAATTGACGCTGTTGAGAGTCAGAAAAAGCGTTTAGGGAGAGAAGTAAAGGGATTACCTGAAACACAGCAAGAATTGCTACGTTTAAAACGTGATGTTGAGGTCAATAATGAGATTTACACATTATTACTAGCTAAAACACAAGAGTTAGATATTGTGCGTGCAGGTACAGTCGGTAATGTTCGTATTATTGATGAAGCGCAAGTCAATGTTTCAAGTCCAGTCAAGCCAAAAAAAGCGCTTATCGTACTTATGGCGACTTTACTTGGTAGTCTTTTAGCAATTGTAATTACGATTATTCAAAAGGCAATACATAAGGGAATTGAAGACCCAAGTGAAATTGAAGGGCTAGGCTTGCCAGTTTATTCGAGCGTGCCTTATTCCGAATATCAAGTTAAATTGACTGGTTTCGCTAAAGCAAGAAAGGGAAAAACGGCAAAAGCGAAGTCAATTCTTGCAGTGGATAACCCTGCCGACTTATCAATTGAGGCTTTGCGTAGTCTAAGAACAAGCTTACATTTTGCTATGATGGAAGCTAAAAACAATATCATAGCAATATCAGGTCCAAGTCCAGGTGTTGGTAAATCATTCATTTCTGTAAACTTAGCAACCGTTTTAGCGCAAAGTGATAAAAAGGTATTGATAATCGATGCCGATATGCGAAAAGGCTACTTGCAAACTCAATTTGGTATGCAATGGGACAATGGGTTGAGTGACTACTTGTCAGGCGCGATTACGCTTGAGCAGGCAACGAAAAAGACTCAAGTTGAAGGGTTAGATTTGATTACTCGAGGGCAAATCCCGCCAAATCCATCCGAGTTGTTAATGCATGAAAACTTTAGCAAGTTAGTCGAAGAAATTACTGCCAAATATGACTTAATACTCATAGATACACCACCTATTCTTGCTGTAACAGATCCTGCGATTGTCAGTGCACATGCAGGAACAACTCTTCTTGTTACTCGCTTTGGTCAAAATCACGTGAAAGAGCTTGAATTAACCCGAA
Source organism: Pseudoalteromonas luteoviolacea (assembly GCF_001750165.1). Taxonomy (NCBI): domain Bacteria; kingdom Pseudomonadati; phylum Pseudomonadota; class Gammaproteobacteria; order Alteromonadales; family Pseudoalteromonadaceae; genus Pseudoalteromonas; species Pseudoalteromonas luteoviolacea. The sequence goes on along the minus strand of NZ_CP015411.1, from coordinate 4,319,090 downwards.
ACCGCTTTGAACAGAATGGTGTAGATGTAAAAGGAGTAGTATTCAATGGCGTTGTTAAGAAAGCGAGCAATGCATATGGATACTACGGTTATTACAACTATGAATATAAATCCGATAAAAAATAAGAGCTTCATTTAGGAAGAATATAATGATGTTTCCAAATTCAGATACTCGTATCGCAATCGTTGGCCTTGGTTATGTAGGGCTGCCATTAAGTGTTGAGTTGTCAAAGAAATATAATGTGTTAGGTTTTGATATAAACTCAACCCGGGTTGAGGAGCTCCAAGACAAACATGATTCTACTCTTGAAGTTTCAGACGCTGATTTGCGTGCTGCAACTGAATTGAAGTTTTCTTGTTCTAAATCAGACTTAAAAAGTGCAAATGTTTATATTGTTACGGTACCGACACCAATAGATGATAGTAACTCGCCGGATCTTACTCCTTTGCAAAATGCATCTCAGATGCTAGGGGATTATGTGTCAAAAGGCGACATTGTGATCTTTGAGTCAACGGTGTACCCAGGTGCGACTGAAGAAGTTTGCTTGCCAATTATCGAAAAGGTATCGGGTCTGAAGTTTAATAAGGACTTTTTTGCCGGTTATTCACCTGAACGTATTAATCCTGGTGATAAAGTAAACACGTTAACAAAAATTAAGAAGATTACTTCAGGGTCAACGCCTGAAGTGGCCACTTTTGTGGATAAGCTGTACGGTTCGATAATTGACGCTGGTACGCATAAAGCCAGTTCTATTAGAGTTGCAGAAGCTGCTAAGGTAATTGAAAACACTCAGAGAGACTTGAATATTGCGATTATAAATGAGTTCGCAAAAATATTTAACCGCTTAGGAATTGATACTGAAGAGGTACTCGATGCGGCTGGAACAAAATGGAACTTCTTGAAGTTTAAACCTGGACTGGTCGGAGGTCACTGCATCAGCGTGGATCCTTATTATTTAACTCACAAGGCGCAAGAGGTAGGTTACCGCCCTGAAGTCATTTTAGCAGGTCGTCGCATAAATGATGGTATGGGTGAGTATGTCGCCACTCAATTAGTTAAGAAGCTCTCAAGTAAAAAAATTCACATCGATGAAGCAAAAGTACTGATACTCGGATTTACATTTAAGGGAGACTGCCCTGATGTTCGCAATACCAAAATTGTTGATATTGTCAATGAATTAAAAGACTTCAATATGTCGGTTGATGTCTACGATGGTTGGGCTAATTCGGATGAAGTTAAACACGAGTATGGTATTGAGCTTATAAATGAACTTGAAGAAGGAAAGTATGATGGCATCGTACTTGCCGTTGATCATTCAGAGTTAAAAGAAATGGGCGAAGAAAAGTTACGATCTTTTGGTAAAGCAAATCACGTTCTTTATGACGTGAAGCATGTATTAAAACCATCAGAAGCAGATTTAAGACTTTAGGGGATTATTAAGTTATGAAAAATTTTGCATTAATTGGAGCGGCAGGTTACATAGCTCCGCGTCATCTTCGCGCCATAAAAGACACCGGTCATAATCTGGTTGTAGCGATGGATGTGAATGATTCAGTTGGCATCATGGATAGCCACTTCCCTGAAGCTGAGTTTTTTACCGAGTTTGAAGACTTTACAGCATTTGTTGAAGATCAAGAAATGCAAGGTCGCAAATTAGACTATATCGCAATTTGTAGCCCTAATTACCTTCACGCTCCACATATGAAATATGCGCTTAAAAATGGCATAGATGTGATTTGCGAGAAGCCATTGGTTCTTAACTCAGAAGATATGGATATCCTTAAAGAGTATGAAAAAAAGTACGGTGCAAAAGTAAACTCAATTCTGCAATTACGTTTACACCCTTCAATTATCGCATTGAAAGAAAAAGTTGCAGCGGCTCCAGCGGATAAGGTGTTTGATGTAGACCTTACTTATATGACTTCACGTGGTAAGTGGTATATGAAGTCATGGAAAGGGTTTGATCATAAGTCTGGTGGCGTGGCAACAAATATTGGTGTGCATTTTTACGATATGCTGCACTTTATTTTTGGCGAATTGCAAAGCAATGAAGTACATTATCGCGATGAAAAAACAGCGAGTGGTTACCTTCAGTATGAGAGAGCTCGTGTAAAATGGTTTTTATCAATTGATGCGAATAATCTGCCGGAAAACGCAGTTAAAGGCGAAAAGCTGACTTATCGTAGCATTACAATTAATGACGGCAACTCGACTGAAGAGTTAGAGTTTTCTGGCGGTTTCACAGATTTACATACTCAAAGTTACCAGCATATTTTAGCAGGAAACGGTTTTGGTGTGGATGAAAACCGTATTGCCATTGAAACGGTAGAAAACATACGAGTTCAAGATATTGTTGATGCCGGCGATAAAGCTCACCCATTGTTAACAAAGGTACTTTAATTTATGAACTACCAAGTGCATGCAAGTGCGATAATTGATGATGGTGCACAAATTGGTGATGACACTCGAGTTTGGCACTTTGCGCATGTTTGTGGCGGGGCTCAGATTGGTAAAGGTTGTTCACTTGGGCAAAACGTTTTTGTCGGGAATAAAGTTACTATAGGGAACAATGTCAAAGTACAGAATAATGTGTCCGTATACGACAACGTATATTTGGAAGATGATGTGTTTTGCGGTCCTAGCATGGTGTTCACAAACGTTTATAACCCACGCTCTTTTATTGAACGAAAAACAGAGTACCGCGACACGATAGTGAAAAAAGGCGCTACGCTAGGTGCCAATTGCACGGTTGTCTGCGGTGTCACGATAGGTGAATACTCATTAGTTGGCGCGGGAGCTGTCATTAATAAAGATGTAAAACCTTTCGCATTAATGGTTGGAGTCCCTGCAAAGCAAATAGGCTGGATAAGTAAGTTTGGAGAACAACTTGATCTGCCTTTGATAGGTAATGCTACAACTGAATGTGCACATACAGGACAAGTATATAAGCTTGTTGATGGCACAATTGAAACAGATTAAAGCTTATTAACAGAGAGTTTAAAATGCAATTCATTGATTTAAAAACACAGTATTCCCAACTTAAAGAAAAAATTGATAGTAATATCCATAAGGTCCTTGACCATGGGCAATATGTGATGGGCCCAGAGGTAATCGAATTGGAGCAAAAGCTTGCTGAATTCGCAGGGACCAAATACTGTGTGTCTTGCTCTTCAGGTACAGATGCTCTAGTAATGGCATTAATGGCATATGGCATCAGTGAAGGTGACGTTGTCATCACAACGCCTTTTACTTTTATAGCGACAGCAGAAGCAATTAAGTTTGTTGGTGCGACCCCATTATTTGTTGATATTGATAAAGATACTTACAATATTTCCCCTGAGAAACTTGAGCAAACACTAACATCAATTGCGGACAAAGAGTCAACAATTCACGACAGTATTTGTACAGATATAGGGAAAATTAAAGCCGTCATCAGCGTAGACCTTTTTGGCCTTCCAGCTGATGCGACGGAAATAAATCGAATTGCAAAGAAACATAATTTAATCGTCATTGAAGATGCTGCTCAAGGCTTCGGTGGTGCTATTGATGGTAAAAGAGCCGGCTCATTATCTGATATCGGCTGTACTTCATTTTTCCCTGCTAAACCATTAGGTTGTTATGGTGATGGTGGCGCAATTTTCACTGATTGTGAAGAGACAGCTGCAAGGTTGAAGTCTATTAGAGTACACGGTCAAGGTGAAGACAAATATCAAAATGTTCGCCTCGGTTTGACCGGTCGTCTTGATACCATTCAGGCAGCGGTGCTATTACCAAAGCTAGAAGTGTTTGAAACAGAAATAGAACAGCGACAGAGTGTTGCAGAGTCATATTCTAGTCAACTTAGAGATATTGAAGGTTTAACAGTACCTTCAGTGCAAGCCGGGTATGTAAGTGCTTGGGCACAATACACATTGATGGCAAAAAGTGAAGAGCATCGCTCTCAGATTATGGAACACTTGAAGAGTAATAATATTCCTGTGGCTGTTTATTACCCTATCCCACTTCACGAGCAAAAAGTTTTCGAATCCTTAGGCTATCAGTCAAATGATTTTGAGGTGTCTTCTTTTGCTGCGAAAAGAGTATTTAGCTTACCTATGCACCCTTATTTACGCAATGAAGAGATTGAACATATTTGTAAGCTAATCAAGGAACTGTAATGGATATTGAGGCATATATTGACCCTACGGCAAATGTAAGTCCTAACGCCAACATAGGCCGAGGAACCAAAATTTGGATTAATGCTCAAGTTAGGGAAGGCGTATCTATTGGTGAAGGCTGCATTTTATCTAAAGATGTTTATATTGATGCTGGTGTAAGTATTGGTAGCGGATGCAAAATACAAAACTCAGTCTCGGTATATCAGGGCGTCACTATAGAAGATGATGTGTTTGTAGGGCCAAACGCCTGTTTCACAAACGATAAGGTTCCACGTGCTTTTAACCAAGATTGGCAAATTACAAAGACTTTAGTTCGTTGTGGCGCGAGTATCGGTGCCAACGCAACGATCGTATGTGGCGTGGAACTTGGTGAGTACTGCATGGTAGCTGCAGGCTCTGTTGTTACAAAAGACGTACCTCCGTATTCATTGGTAATGGGTAATCCAGCTCGAGTTGTCGCAAAGGTCGACAAAGCTGGTAATAAGGTTTCATAGAGGGAATAAAGTTATGCCAATAAAAGCAGCTATTCTAGGTGTTGGAAATATGGGGAAGAATCATCTCCGTATTTTGAGCATGCTAAAAGATGTCGAAGTTAAGCATATTTTTGATTTTAACGAAGATTCACTAAAAAAGCTTTCTGAACAATATGGTGTTCCGTACACGACAGATGCCAAAGAGGCAATCGAAGGTGCAGATGCGGTTGTTATTGTAACACCGACTAGTACTCATTTTGAGTACTTTAAATTGTGTGCAGGTAAAGTTAAAAACGTTTTCATTGAAAAACCTTTAGCTGAAACACTTGAAGAAGCATTAGAAATCAAAGCACTCGCAGAACAACACGGTATGTTTGTTCAATGTGGCTTTATTGAGAGATTTAATCCAGTAGTTACGGAGTTGAAGCGGGTTTTAGAATCAAAGCAAGTTCTTAACGCTGACTTTACTCGAACTAATCGTTTAAGTTCTAGAATTACAGATGTTGATGTCGTACTTGATTTGATGATCCATGATATTGACTTAGCACTATTTTTGAATGGTCCAGTTGAAAAGGTAGTGGCTTATGGGCAAAGAGAAAATGGTCTAGTTGCTTTTGCATCTGCACTTTTACAGCATGAAAATGGTTCACTATCTCGTGTTCTCGCAAGTCGAATGACAGAGAAGAAAATGCGCTCCATTCAGGTTACAACGGCTGATGCATATATCGATGCTGAGTTAGTGAAAAAAGAACTAGTGATGCATACCCAATCGTCTCATAGTAAAGAAGAAGATAGACCGTATGTTGTGTCATCTTTAGAGCAGCAAATACAGGTTGTACCCCAAGAAGCTCTGTTAAGTGAGCACCAGGCTTTTGTTGCTTCTTGTATGGGTAATTCACCAGTCAATGTGCCTGATATTGAAAGTGGTGTTGAATCTTTGAGAGTAAGTGAAATGATTTTGGAGCAGATAAACAATGCTTAGAGAAAGCTATGTAAATAAGACGGTATTAGTGACTGGCGGTGCAGGATTTATTGGTAGTCATTTAGTTGATCGCTTAATCTCGGATGGTGCAAAGCAAGTTATTATTGTAGATAACCTATTTTTAGGTTCAGAAGATAATATAGAAGAAGCTGTTTCTAAAGGTGCTATTTTCTATAAAGAAGACATAGAATATAAAGACAGTCTAGAATACATATTCAACGCACATGACGTGGATGTTGTATTTAACTTGGCAACGAAAGCGCTTAACTATTCTTTTATTAATCCTGGAAATGCATTTACTACAAATGTAACGGGCACAGTCAATCTTTTAGAGCTGCAAAGACAAGGTAAATTTAAAACGCTTTGCCATTTCTCAACTTCAGAAGTCTACGGCACAGCTGTTTATGAGCCAATGGATGAAGCGCATCCAAAAGCGCCAACAACTACATACGCAGCAGGAAAAGCCGCGGCCGATTTGGCCGTAGAAAGCTATGTAAACATGTTTGATGTAGATGCTTTCATTGTAAGGCCTTTTAATAATTATGGCCCTAGGCAAAATCACAAAGGCATGCTTGCGGGCATCATTCCGATCACAGCGTGGAGAATTCATAACGCTATAGAGCCTGAGTTGCACGGAGATGGGCTGCAAAGCAGGGACTTTATATTTGTATTAGATACCGTAGATGCTGTAGCAAAACTGTTTACAGTTATGCCTCAAGGCGAAAGTGTGAATATCTCTACTGATAATTGCTGCTCAGTCAAAGACTTGCTCGATAAAATTATTAGTCATTACAACTATACAGGTAACCTTGTTAGAAAAGAGGCAAGAGGCGCTGATGTTTTGACTCATAATGCGAGTAATGAAAAGGTTAAAACACTTATCTCCTATAACTTAACACCATTTGAAGAAGGTCTAGCGAAAACACTAGACTGGTATGCAGTACAATTTTCGGATAAGTAACGTGAACGAAAGAATAAAGCTAATAAAACCATATATCTCTTATGAGGAAGTTACTGAAGAATTGAAAGAAGTATTTGATTCTGGACAGTTAACTAAAGGGCAGCATGTAGCAAAGTTTGTCGAATCACTGCAATCTTATACTTCGGCTAAGCATGCATTCTTAATGACTTCTGCCACTACTGCACTGACAATGTGTTTAAAAGCGATTGGTGTAAAAAAAGGGGATAAAGTCGCAATTTCGGATTTCTCTTTCCCTGCGACAGCAAATGTTGTTGAAGATTTAGAAGCGATACCTGTTTTTATTGATGTTGATAAGCAGACTTACAACATGTCGCCTGATGATCTTAGAAGCAAAATGGATGAGAGCGTTAAAGCTGTAATTTTTGTTGATGCTTTAGGGAATCCTTCAGGTATCAAAGATATCTTATCAATTTGTCGGGAATTCAATATCCCTCTTATTGAAGATGCTGCTTGTGCGATTGGAAGCGATGTTGATGGTGATAAAGTAGGTGCTATTGCTGATTTAACTTGTTTCAGCTTCCACCCTCGTAAACTGCTTACTACAGGTGAAGGTGGTGCGATTCTGACTAATAACTCAGAATACGCCAAGTGGTTTGACGTTAAATTGAATCATGGAGCTTCAGGCCTTAGAGGTAAGGTGTTTGATTTTGTCGATTTTGGCTTTAATTATCGCATGAGTGAGATACAGGCTTTAATGGGATGGAAGCAAGTCTTAAAGCTTGATGAGATAACCAAACAAAGAAATGCAATAGCAGAAAAGTTCTCGGATGAATTAGAAGTGGTAGGTATGAAACGCCAAAAGGCGCATGAAAATGCTTATCACAATATTCAATCTTTGGTTTTTACTGTGCCAGAAAATACAGACCGTGATGAGCTAATTGATTTTCTAAACTCAAATAATATTGAATCAACAATTGGCACTTACTGTTTAAGTGGTACCACTTATTTTCAAAATAAGTATGACCAAGTTCAGCCAGTATCAAAGTGGTTAGAAGACAATACGATTACTTTACCGTGCTACGACGGTGTTGACGTATCTCGAGTTTGTGCAGCTATTAGAACTTATTTGTCATGAACAAGAAATGCTTCTTTCACGGAATAAAGTTTAAAAGGGGATAGGTCGATGTCGGTTGTCGTAATTGGTTGTCTAGAAGAAACCTTAGATACATTGAATTGCTTGTATGCAAAGGGGGGGAAGGTTGATGCCTTGATCACGATCTCCGAGGATACAGCAAAAGCGGCTGGTACTACAAACTGGGTATGTTTAGAAGCGTTTTCAAAAATGCATGACATACCTTTGTTATATGCCGAGCAATACTCGATGAAGAACGAACGCGATTATGCATTGGTAGAAGGGCTGAAGCCCGAAGCTATCATTGTTTTAGGCTGGCAGCGACTGATTCCGGAAAACATCATTCAACTCTCAACATGTGGATGTATAGGGTTTCATGGTTCGGCGAATTTTTTACCTTGGGGAAGAGGGCGCTCACCTATAAACTGGAGTATTATCGAAGGCCGGAATAGGTTCATCCTTCATATGTTTTTAATTACACCAGGCATTGATGATGGTGATATTGTCGGCTTCGAGATTTACGATATTACCCCTCATGACACATGTCGTTCTGTATATTATAAAACAGCAATGGCTCAAGCTAATCTGATCGCGCAATTCCTTCCTCAGCTCAGAGCGGGGACATGCCCTGTATATCCGCAGGTTGGTGAGGAATATCACTATCCAAAAAGGACGCCTGAGGATGGAAAGATAGATTGGAACCAACCAGCTGAAGATATTTGCCGATTAGTGCGTGCTGTTACTGAGCCTTACCCCGGTGCTTATACATTATTTGGCGAAAGTAAAATCATGATTTGGGAAGCGCAAGACTTTGGTGACAATTTGATGTCTGCTAAAGCGAAACCAGGTGAGGTAATCTTCGTTTCAAGTAACATGCAAAAAGAAGTTGCTGTTAAATGTCGCGGAGGTGCAGTGTTATTAACGAAATATGATACTGATTTAGACTTAAAAATAGGAGATATAATAAATGGATAGTGCCCAAGACTTTTCTGAAAACAGGCTAAGAAAGTTGTATAGAAAAACGCTTGAAAATGGGTTTTCTCCAATTTTTTATGGTGAAGAGGATCATTCTGACAAATTTATTCTGTGGCGACATGATATTGATATTGAACTCCCCGCAGTAAGAAGAATGGCAAAAATTGAAGCCGAAGAAGGTATCAAATCAACATATTTCTTAATGTTTAACAGTGTGTTTTATAACCTACTCACCGAGGAAGGAAAGCAGACTGTTGAGTTGTTAAAAAGCTTGAACCATAAAGTGGCACTTCATTGCGATCTAGGTGTTCCGAGAGATGCGGAAGTTTCAGATGAGTTTGTGGAAGAAAAAGTACATCAAGATCTGTTGGTATTGGAGTCTTTCTTTGGAAAGGGAGTTTTTGAAAGTGAAGTATCATTTCATAATCCACCAAATGCAGTATTGAACAAGTCTTACAAATCTTTCTATAGCACTTACCAAGAGAAGTTCTTTGGAGAAATTAAATATCTTTCTGATTCAAATCGTGTATGGAGAGATGGCTGTCCAGAGCTATGGCTAGAGAAAGAAGAGAGAAATAAGTACTCAATCTTATTACATCCGGTCATATGGGCGTATGAAGGTGCGACGATGCCTGAGATGGTAACTTCTTATTTAAAAACAGAATCCGAAAGAAGACTTAAACACCTAGAAAACGACGGTATAATTGTTTAAACCCTAGATAGATGCTCCTTTCTATTGAATCTAGATAAAAATAGAAAGCTAGTAATTTGACTTATGAATAAAGTGCGATGCAACATCGTATTTTATTCATTGTTATTACGTCAATATATAAAAAGTCATTATGTCTTTATTTTTAATTTTTATGGGCACATTTGGAGTCAACTGTTGAGTAAGATAAATCGAGTTCTGTTTATAGGGAGTAAACAGCAGGGCCTAAGAGTATTAAAAACGATTTATGGCCTTTCACCAGAAGTGTTAGTTGGTGTTGTTACAATAGATGATCGAACAGATAGCAGAACTAATTATAAGCAGTTCGTAAATTTTTGTAATCAAGAGTCTATTGAACTAACAGTAGCTAATAACCGAAAAGAGTCGCAAGAGATATTTAGAAGTTATCAAGCTGATTTATGCATAGTTGCTGATTGGTATTGGTTGATTGACGAAAGTACTTTGAACTCAGTTCCCTTTGGCTTTATCGGTATACACAATTCTCTTCTACCTAAATACAGGGGGGGATCACCTCTTGTTTGGTCTGTTCTCAATAAAGATGAGTATGTTGGTTTCTCTGTGTTCACGTTAACTCCAGGAATGGATGATGGACCTATATGGGCACAGGGCCGCGTGAAGCTTCTCGAAGAAGATTATTTATCTACTATTAGGGAAAAAATCGAGAATAAAATTATCGATGTTTTGGAAGAAAACTATTTGGCTATCATTGACCGAAAGGTTAAACCATATGAGCAGCAGCACCACCTCGCAACATACTGTGCGCAGAGGTTCCCGACGGATGGTTTGATAGATTGGATGAAAAACGCACATGATGTTAGATGTTTGATCCGCGCCAGTGCTGAACCTAATCCTGGTGCGTATACCTATATACATGGCAAACAGCTAAAAATACTGAAAGCAGAGGTGTTTGATTGCACTTATTATGGTTCACCTGGGCAAGTTGCCAAAATTGACTCTGAACGCGTTTACGTTATCTGCGGAGAAAATACTGCAATTATACTTGAAGTTGTTGAATTTGAAGGTGAGAAGATGCACGCTTCACAAATTATTAAATCGATAAAGGTCAAGCTAGGTGTCAGCAACGACAGTTAACTTTTATTTTCTTGAATGACTGTTTTCGTTTGTTGAAGCAGTTTAACTTTCTAACTTTAAATGTTGATAATAATACTCAGTTAAAGCGGCATCAAAATACAGTTATGTCGTTTCTCGGCAAACTGTGTAGGTATGGATTTATGATAATAATACATTTTATTCAGCGACTTTTGCTTTATATGTCTTTTTTTGCTTCAAAAATATTTTTTGCTAAAACGAATAAAGAACAATGGGTTGTCGGCGTAGATGAAATATCAAGTATGATTAGCTTGTTGGGCAATGTTGTAGCTCCAGTGAAAACGGTTTCATTGAGTAAAAACCCCTATTACACATTGAAGTATGACTATCATATATCTTGTGAGAACAAGCTGCTGTCTTATGCAATTAGAGGTGTGTATGCGCCTATTTTGCTTGGGTACTTGGCAAATACTTCCGATAAATTTCTTTATGTGTGGAATACAGGATTTCTGTTTGATAGAGACTTTGAATTTAAATTTTTGAAATCTAAAGAAAAGAAGATTGTATGCATGTTTTTAGGAAATGACATCCGTGCCCCTAAATTAATGCTGGACTATTGTAAAGATAAAGGGCTAGATCATTTCGTCGACTATGTTGGTGCAGGAAACCCCTATTATCTATCTGATAAATTTTTGAATAAAAAGAAAAAAGCGGCTCAATCAGCAGATGCATACGCTGATGCTGTCTTTAACGCTCCTATCGATCAAATGTCATACTTAGAATGTAAGCAATATCCTTTGCCTTATATGTATAACAAAGACCTCATATCAAATAATAGCAGTAAGTTTGAAAACTTGAGTAAATTGAAAGTGCTCCATGCACCTTCAAGCCCCCTCTTAAAGGGAACTGGGTTGGTCAGAGCCGCTGTCAAAAAGCTTGAAATGAAAGGCTATGAGTTTGAATATGTTGAGTTGCAAAATGTCAGTAATGCAGAAGTGTTAGAGCATTTAAAAAGTTCTCACATTGTGCTAAATCAGTTTTACGCATTTTTACCTGGGGTGTTTGGAATTGAATCTATGGCAAATGGCTGTGCGGTATTGCAGTCAGCTAACCCTGAGATAGAAACAAGCTTACCTCAAAATGAAAGAGGAGCGTGGGTAGTAACAGGGTATTGGGAAATCTACGATAACCTCAAGTACTTACTAGACAACCCCAATGAAATTGAAAAAATTGCAAACAAGGGCGTTGATTATGTAAGGCGCTATCACACATATGAAGCAGCTTCTGAATATATTAAGTCTGTTCTAGCCGAAAATGGAATTGAGAGTTGATTAGGGGGTTACTTAAAGGAAGCTTGATATATCTGATTGGCGATATATTGGTAAAAGGAGTGCATCTGATCTCTTTACCAATAATCGTGAGTCAGTTATCGGCTGAACAGTTTGGTTTTTATGACTATATCCTGATGATAGCGGTTATAGTCAACACCCTAATAACGTTAGAAATAACGCAGGCAAGTGCGAGGTTTTATCCTGAGCTGACTGCTAAGAAAAGGCAGGAAGTTTACACGTCCACGGCTTTTTATTTTGTACTTACTGCATCATTACTGTTTATGGCCATTTGTAGTATTTATGCAGCAGACCTGTCTAGGTTATTGTTTTCAGAGAGTAAAGAATCGACGATATTAGTCGCTTTGGCGCATATCTCAGTAACGACTTTACTTCATCTGACACAGAGGCAGTTGAAGTGGGAATTAAACCCGAAAGGAAGTGTGACCGTCGGCTTTATAAATGCCTCTACTTTTTTAGTCGGCCTTACGTATTTTTCATACACAAACGAGATAACACTTGACACTTTGTTCCTCAGCTCTTCTATTGCAGCCTTCTTTGCTACGTTATTTTCTATATACAAATCAGAGAATTCGTACCGGTTTAAGGTTGATTTTGACGTTTTGAAAACGATGCTTCTTTTTTCATCGCCGTTAGTATTGAGCGGTATTGGAATGTATATAGCGGTCCATTTAGACCGTTTTGCCATTCTACACTTTTTGGATGCAGAGCAGCTGGGTTATTATTCATTTGCCAGTCGGTTTGCCTTAATTTCTATATTGGTAATGACATCGATACAAAGTTCTTTAACACCTTTAATTTATAAACATAGTAATGAGCCAACTACACCAGAAAAAGTTTCTTGTATCTTTAACTTATTTATGCCGGTATTTGTATTTGTAAGCGTCGGTGCATTATTGTTTTCCCCCGAGGTTGTTTGGTTGTTTGGTAGTGAAGAATATTACTCTGCGATCACTGTTTTACCGGTGCTGGTTATTGCTTCTTTAATTAACGGCATGTATATCTTTTTCCCCGGCCTATTTATAAAGAAGAAAACAAAGCTTATTTCAATCGTAACTTTGTCATCAGCTTTATTAAATGTCATTTTGAACTACTTGCTGATACCTGTTTGGGGCATTTTGGGTGCGGCGTATGCGACGCTGATTAGTTCAATATTACTGTTACTTTTATTTTATAAACTTGGAAATCAACATTATGAGATTTCATATAGTCTGAGCTCTGTAGTTATTATCACATTATCGTCTTTGATGGTGTGTTTTGTTAATCATGATGTTGTTGTAGTATCTCTTTCAGCTTTTATAGTTAAAGTTTTGATTGTTTTGGCGCTTTCTTTATGTCTATTTTATTACATAAAAAAGAATGGTTTGATGAAGGGGGTTGTTCGTGCTGGATAGAGCTACACATCTTCCAAGCGATGTCGCATGCTCAAATGAGCAACGAGGGTTTTAGCTTGCTTTGGCTACGCCAAAATTAAAAATGATTTATTGTTTTAAAATATAGGCTTTCATTTATGTAAGCCGCCGTCATTTTAAGGTTGAGAACACTTTTTGAGTTTCTCTTTTTATTGATTAAGAAAGTAGCTAGTGGACCTATATAAATTGTTATAGTTGTAAACTAGCTTCTATGTTGATTTTTGTTCAAATGTAATGTAGTCGCTGCGGGAGTAATTATGTGTGGAATTTTTGGAATAATTTCCGATAAAAATATAGATAAGGGACATATCGAGGTTTTGGCAAAACACTCAAGACAGCGAGGCCGAGACTCAAGTGGTTTGGTAAAGTTCGATGACAGCGGTTTTTCGACAGTACGTGCTGACTACGATATAAAAAAATTATTGAAACAAGTTAAGCTGAATAATAGCAAGCTAGCGCTTGGGCATAGTAGGCTAATTACCAATGGTTTAAGCGACAATCAGCCTGTTATGAGAGATGATATTATCGCAATCCACAACGGGATTATTGTCAACGATAATGAATTATGGCCTGAACTTTCTGTTGAGAGAAAACAACAAATTGACTCTGAAGTTATCATTGGGATCGCCCTTGAATGTTTAGATAATGGAGTCGCTTTAGAAGATATTCCGAAAGAGATCTTGAGCAAGTGTAAAGGTGTAGTGGCGAGTGCAATTTTATTTCCAAAGCTTGGAAAAGCTCTGCTCTTCTCAAACAATGGTAGCTTATATGTTTCTCAGTCAGGAAATACATGTTACTTCTCATCTGAAAGTTTCCCACTGACACTACTGGGCATGCCAAATGTTCGTAAAATAATTAACGAAGCTGTTGTTTTAGACATACCTAAAAGCGAAAGCATGGGCAGTGTTGTAGATCATCAATCAAGAAAATTAGATCTGGTCCCTGCGTTGTCTTTTAACAAAGAAAAAGAAGCGCTTCTTGAGTATGATGCTGAGCCGAATATTAAGCGTTGTACAAAATGCGTGCTTCCTGAAACAATGCCATTCATACATTTTGATGAAGAAGGTGTTTGTAACTATTGTAATTCATACAAACCTCGTAACCAGCCGAAACCAAAAGAGCAACTTTTTGAGTTAGTTGAACCATATAGAAGAAATGGTGCGCCGGATTGTATCGTTCCGTTTTCTGGTGGTCGTGACAGCTGCTATGGTTTACATCTTATCGTTAAAGAGCTGAAGATGAAGCCAATAACGTATACATATGACTGGGGTATGGTTACAGATCTTGGGCGTAGAAATATCAGTCGGATGTGTGCCGAATTAGGTGTAGAGAATATCATTGTTGCTGCAAATATTGACCAGAAAAGAAAGAATGTCGCGAAGAACTTAAAAGCATGGACTAAGTCGCCTCATCTTGGTTTGATGAGTTTACTCACAGCAGGTGACAAACACTTTTTTAGACACGTTGAGACGGTTAAGAAGCAAACGGGCATAAATATAAATTTATGGGGTGTTAACCCGCTTGAAGTAACACATTTTAAAACAGGGTTTTTGGGTATTGCTCCAGATTTTGAGGGCAAACATGTCTATACAAACGGCGTAATGAAGCAGCTTCATTACCAGAAAAAGCGTTTTGGTGCGATGATGGGCAGCCTAGATTATTTCAACGCATCTCTTTTCGACACTCTTTCTGGTGAATATTTCAGAAGCTTTACCAAGAAGCAAGATTACTTTCATTTGTTTGACTACTGGCGCTGGGACGAACAGCAAATAGATTCTACTCTGCTAGAACAGTATGATTGGGAAAAGGCGATAGATACACCTACAACGTGGCGAATCGGTGATGCTACGGCGGCATTTTATAATTATGTCTATTACACTGTAGCTGGATTTACAGAGCATGATACTTTCAGATCAAATCAGATAAGAGAAGGTGATATTACAAGGGAACAAGCTCTTGAATATATTAAAGAAGAGAATAAGCCTCGTTATCCAAATATTAAGTGGTACCTTGATGTCCTAGGTCTAGATTATGAAGAAGTGATCAAGGTTGTTAATTCTATGCCTAAGCTTTATTCAAATAATAACTAATAAGACTCGATGCTATGCCTTTAAAAGACAGCTGTATTGTTTATTTAACTTGGGGGGAGACCCCCCGTTCATATGGTGTTTTCGGGAATCAAGTCGTTGAGCAGTTTAAAAGAATTGCCAACCATTCTCGCGGGAAGTTTCATTTTATTTCAGGGGTACCTGTTATTCATAGTGGAATGGTCCGGGAGAAATGGAATTATCCCAAAGAAATCCAAATGATCAAGCAAAGGCTAGGTGATGTGATGTTTAGTCGCATCCCTGTCATTGCGCCTCAGACATTCGTGAATTCGAGCAGTAAAACATTTTCGTACTTTCATGGCATCTCCCACACGTTTTTGGCCAGAAAGTTTAGTAAAATTCAGCCTGACGTAGTGCACTGCCGTTCTTATCACGCTGCATGGGCCGCTTTAAAAGTAAAAGAACGATACCAGTTTGAATATAAAATAGTCTTTGATGGCAGGGATATGTGGCCTGAAGAAATGGCGCTTAAAAATAACTATGCTCAAAACTCATCTGATTACCTTTTTCTGAAAGGTATAGAAGGTGAGCTATTGAGTAAGTGCGAATTAAGCGTTGGCGTTTCAGATGAAATGTGCACACACTATCAAAAGTTGTCTGCTAAGAATGTGCAATGTGTGTATTTGAGTGCCGATACAGACACCTTTTCCTCTAGCTTTATGCGTGAAAAATATGATAGTGATGTGATTAGGTTTTGTTATGTTGGTGCTTTGGATGAAGGGGGCTGGCACAAAGTCTCTGAATTACATAAGTTGTATACTAAATTAAAAGAGCTATTTAAAAAAACGCATTTAACAATTGTTACAACCTCAGATCATGGGGCTATACGAGCAAAGTTTAATGATATTCCAGAAAGTGAAATGACACTAACTTCTTCAAGATCGAGAGAAGAGCTAGCAACTATTCTATCCACACAACATTTTGGACTGATGGCGTATTTTTCGCCAAAAAATAACCTGCATATTGCGTTAGGAAAGATACTGTTGGCGATTAAAACCGTAGAGTATTTATCAGCAGGGTTACCAATGATTTGTAATCAATATTGCGGTGGAGCATCCAGATTACTCAATGAGAATGACTTAGGGGTAAGCTACTCCCCAGAAGATATATCTTTGGAAAAAGAACGTATCCTTTCATTGTATAATTTGGAAAGTGGTGAAAGGTGTTTGGATTTTGCTCGTTGTAATTTCAATATGAATGAAAATGCAAAAAAATATTTATCTATTTACCAAGAGCTTCTAAAACCTTTAAGTGAAAATGCAGATGTTAAGTAGTGCATCTGTTTCTAAATCTATAGCGTTTAATGCAGGGTTTCTATAATGGTTACGTTAAGGTTTGTTTCCTATTCGTTTTTATGTGCAGTTTTATTTGTAATTTTGAGTGGTGCTTATAGAGCTGTATTGCCTTTTGGCGACGAACCTGATTTTGATGTTAGAGCACAACAGCTTGTTTTAGGCGAACACTCTATATGGTCGCCATATAATTGGTTTTCGTCATTATATTCACAGATGCAGTACTCCTCTTTTTGTAAAATTGAAGCAACAGCAACTTCTCCATCTGCAGATATAGATGAAATGTCGTGTACAGAGCAGTTTGAACAACGTGTTATCAGGTGGTTGTTGATGTTGTTTCTTTGCATTCCACTGATAATTTCGAGTGTGTTTTATCTGTTCAAAGAAGAGAGAGCCGATGATTTCGAAAGGAATTGTGTACTCGCTACCAGCTTAGTTTTCCCAGGAGTAATATATTATCTAGGTGTTTTTTCAATTGAACAGCTTACGCTTATTACTTCACTGCTTTGTTTTGTATTTTGGCGACACAAAACCATCCTGTTTTGCCTAATCTCTATTGTTTTGCTCTTAGATTTTGGAAATGGAATAGTAGTATTGCTTTTTGTTGCGATGCTTATATTTTACTCATATATACATAAGCAATTTGGACTGAAGTTTTGTGTTTATATGATGTTTGGTCAAGTTGTGCTCTGCTATGTTATAGGCTATAGCATCTTGGGTTATACACAAGGTTTCGCTCCTTTAGCTGAAAAATCGCAATCTATGTATCGCTTGCTGGAAAGTGGTGGTTTGGTAGAAAAGTACCCAGTTATACTGCGTCCAATAATTACTTATATGACATTAATATTTTTCACTCCTGCTTATCTAAAAGCACCTATTGTATACGCTATTTTTGGTTGTGCCTGCTTATTCATGGGGAGAAGAATTTATAGGACGCTGCAAGAGAAAAAGGTAGAGCAGTACGAAAAAATTGTGTTGCAATCAATGGTTGCAATCACACTTATAGTCTCTTTTGTGTTTTTCTTTCCTAATTATGCAAATGGTAAATATTACGTTTTTCTGATTCCATTCATAATTTATCCATTGTTTTTTGTCGTGCATAGAATTCGTTTGCTTTCATTCTTTCTTACAATGAATGTTCTTATTCTTATACATGTTATGTATTTTAGTTTGTGAGCAAGCTACACGATATACTATATATTGTTATAGTTACTTAATAATAATTTATTGCTTAGTTTTATAGAAAGCAATTAACTTAGGTTTGCAGAAATATATGAACTCGAAAATTAAGGGAATTATTCTCGCAGGTGGCAGTGGTACTCGCTTATACCCACTTACTAAGGTAGTAAGTAAACAGCTCATGCCTGTTTACGATAAGCCAATGGTCTATTACCCGATTAGTACCTTAATGTGTGCCGGCATCAAAGATATTTTAATTATTACAACACCTGAAGAACAAAGTCGTTTCGTTGATTTACTTGGTAATGGCAGTGACTGGGGTATCAATATTGAGTATACAGTACAGCCATCACCAGATGGACTTGCGCAAGCATTTTTGCTTGCAGAAGCGTTTCTTGATGGCGCCAATGCAGCGTTAGTGCTTGGTGATAATTTGTTTTATGGTCATGACCTTGTGAAATCGCTGCAAAATGCAGCTGCCCGACAAGAAGGTGGTACAGTATTTGGTTACCATGTTGCCAACCCTACTGCTTACGGTGTGGTTGAGTTTGATGAGCAAGGTAAGGCTATTTCTATAGAAGAAAAACCAACAGAGCCAAAGTCAAACTATGCAGTACCTGGCTTATACTTTTTTGACAGTAACGTCGTTGAGTATGCAAAAAATGTTAAGCCATCACCTCGTGGTGAACTAGAAATTACAGATGTGATCGAGCAGTATTTGAAGCAGGGTACGCTAAACGTAGAGATCATGGGACGAGGTACTGCATGGTTGGATACTGGGACTCATGATTCGCTGTTACAGGCTGCTCAATTTATTGAAACGCTTGAAAAGCGCCAAGGGCTGAAAGTCAACTGCCCAGAAGAAATTGCTTATCGAATGGGTTATATCAACGCTGAGCAGTTAAAAGCACTGGCTGAGCCATTGCGTAAAAGCGGTTATGGTGAATATTTACTTAATTTACTCAATCAAAAGGTTTTCTCGTGAAATTAACCAATACAAAAATAACAGATGTCAAAATCATAGAGCCACAAGTATTTGGTGACGAACGAGGTTTTTTTATGGAGACATTTCGCGAGTCATGGTTTCGTGAAAACGTAGCAGATGTCACATTCGTTCAGGATAATCATAGCAAATCGAGCAAAGGTATCTTGCGTGGTTTACATTTTCAAACCCAACAAACACAGGGTAAGTTAGTGCGTGTCACACAGGGCGAAGTATATGACGTTGCTGTTGATATGCGCAAAGAAAGCCCGACCTTTGGTCAGTGGGTTGGGGTTTTGTTGAATGAAGAAAATAAGCGCCAACTGTGGGTACCAGCGGGATTTGCTCATGGTTTTTATGTGACGAGTGATACTGCTGAGTTTGTTTATAAATGCACTGATTATTATGCACCAGAGTTTGAACAGAGTGTTTTATGGAGCGACCCGGAGCTGGCGATTGAGTGGCCAATATCGGAAAATGAGCAAGTAAAATTATCAGCCAAAGATGAAGCTGGATTGTTGTTTAAAAACGCAACTTACTTTTAATAACTGAGAATATGATGAGTAAAACAATTTTTGTAACAGGTGGTGCTGGTTTTATTGGTTCAGCACTTGTACGTTATTTAATTAACGAAACTGATAATACAGTTATTAATTTTGATAAATTGACTTATGCTGGCAATTTAGAATCACTTAAGTCAGTTGAAGGTAATGAACGCTATCACTTTGTGCAAGGTGATATTTGCGATCGTAGTTTGGTCGCGCACACGTTTGAAAAGTATCAGCCAGATTTCATCATGCATTTAGCTGCTGAGAGCCATGTAGATCGTTCAATCGATGGGCCAGGTGAGTTTATCCAAACAAATGTAGTTGGTACCTATGAATTACTTGAGGTTGCGCGTAGTTACTACAATAAGTTAGTAGATACTAAAAAAGCGAACTTTAGATTTCATCATATCTCAACCGATGAAGTATATGGCGATTTAGGTGAAACTGGATTGTTTACTGAGCAGACGCCTTACGAGCCCAGCTCTCCTTACTCTGCTTCTAAAGCCGCATCGGATCATCTAGTTCGAGCATGGCATCGTACTTATGACATGCCGGTTGTCATAACAAATTGTTCCAATAACTATGGCCCTTTCCATTTTCCTGAAAAGTTAATCCCGTTAGTGATTTTAAATGCGCTTGAAGGTAAATCTCTACCAATTTATGGAGATGGTAAGCAAGTACGTGATTGGCTATATGTAGAAGATCATGCTAAGGCCTTATATCGTGTTGTGAGTCAGGGCAAAGTCGGGGAAACTTATAATATTGGCGGTTTTAACGAAAAGCAAAACATTGAAGTTGTGACCACTATCTGTGATCACCTCAACAATCTGATCGCAGATAAGCCAAATGGCTTATCTGATTTTAAAGAGCTTATTACCTTCGTAAAAGATAGACCTGGACATGATGTTCGTTACGCAATTGACGCGAGTAAAATAAATAAAGAGCTTGGGTGGCATCCTGAAGAGACATTTGACTCTGGTATTTTAAAAACGGTGCAGTGGTATTTGGACAACCTTGAATGGTGCCAGCACGTACAGGATGGCAGTTACCAGCGCGAACGTTTGGGTGTAGAGAGCTAATGAAAACGCTTGTTATTGGTAAGAATGGTCAGGTTGCTCATGAACTATTGGCAACCTGTCCCGCGCAGATTACAGCTATTGCGTATGGTAGAAGTGATATAGATATATTAGACGTTACTTCAGTCCAAGCAGTAGTAGAGAAAGAACAGCCTGATGTGATTATTAATGCATCAGCATACACTGCGGTTGATAAAGCGGAATCTGATCAAGATTCTGCATTTGCCATTAATGGCGATGCGGTGGCTAACTTGGCACAAGTGGCTAAAAAGCAGGGCATTAGATTAATTCATATATCGACTGATTTTGTCTTTGATGGTCAACAGTCTAGGCCATACAAAACAGATGATACGCCGAATCCTATCAATATTTATGGTGCGTCAAAGTTAGCTGGGGAAAAGGCGATTCAAGAAATCTACCCTGAGAACTCTGCAATTGTTCGTACGTCATGGGTATACTCTTGTCATGGCAACAATTTTGTTAAGACGATGCTTAAGTTATTGGCTGAGAGAGAAGCGTTAAATGTTGTCTGTGATCAAGTGGGCAGCCCTACTTATGCCAAAGGGCTTGCTGAATATCTATGGAAATTAGTATCGATTGATACATTGGAGCCAATGCAGCACTACAGTGATTTAGGTGCCGCATCTTGGTATGATTTTGCTGTAGCAATTCAAGAGATAGGATTTGAGCAAGGTCTACTAAGTCAGAAGATCCCTGTGGCTCCGATCCCTGCTGTGAGTTATCCAACGCCAGCTCACAGACCCCAATTTAGCTTGTTAGAGAAGCCGCAATGTGGTGACTTATTACATTGGCGCACTGCGTTGAAAGGTATGCTGGAGAGTCTATGCAAAAGTTGATTGTAGGTATCGTTTCTCATGGCCATTACGATTATATTTCTAATAATACCGAACTAACTGAAATCGCGAAGTTAGATTATGTTGATGTGGTTGTAAAAGATAATATTGGGGATGATCGCTTGCGTGATTACTGTGATGCGCACAATTTCGATTATATCATAAGTTCATCTCCGCTTGGATTTGGTGATAATAACAATAGCATCTTTGATTATGCAACTGATCAACTTCATGCAAAAGGTGATGATTGGTTTATCATTTTCAATCCTGATGTCGAAATTACGTTACAAGACTTTAAGTTGTTGGCAAACGAATTGAATAAAGGGCAGAACCAATTCTATGCACCGAACTTATTTAAAGATACGCAATATACAGTGCCAGAAAATTCAATAAGGTACTTTGCAACGTATAAAGACTTGTTCAACCCATTCTTATTAAAGCCAATTAATAGGCCATATAAGAAAGATGAATTACAAGATCAACAAGCAGTCGATTGGGCATCTGGTGCATTTTTATGTATTCAGTTCAGTGCTTTTGAGGATGTTGGAGGTTTTGACTCCAAATACTTTATGTATTACGAGGATGTTGATCTTTGCTTCAGGCTTAAACAACAAAATCAGCCGCTTAAGTTTTTAAAAGGCGTTAAAGCAGTACATAAAGGTGAATATAAAAATCGTTCTGTTTTTTCTAAGCATTTTCGTTGGTACCTTAGTAGCCTTTTTAAATTTTTAGAGACACAAAGAGCGAGTTAGACGTTAATGGACAGGCTTTTAATTACAGGGTACTCCGGGTTTGTAGGGGGGCATTTGTTGAATGCGCTAGACGAGTCTTGCGAGATTAATTTACTTGGACGTTCGGCAGCGCCTAAATGTGATAAATATCTAGAAGCAAATATAGATCCTAGTTCTGATTATTCCTCGGTATTGCAATCAGTTGATGTGGTTGTACATATTGCTGCCCGTGTTCACGTCATGAGTGAGACCGCTGCAAACCCATTGGAAGAATTTAGAGAAGTGAATACTGCTGGCACACTTAATCTTGCGAAGCAGGCGGTAAAGGCGGGTGTGAAGCGCTTCGTATTTGTCAGCTCGATCAAGGTGAATGGAGAAAGCACCACAGGCAGAGCTGCGTTCAGTTCAACTGATAAGCCTGACCCAGAAGATCCCTATGGCATCTCTAAAGCAGAAGCAGAGTCACAATTATTAGCTTTGGGCAAAGAAACAGGCTTGCAAATCGTGATTATTCGACCTCCGCTAGTTTATGGTGAAGGCGTAAAGGCGAACTTTGCGTCGCTTATGGCATTAGTCAACAAAGGCTTGCCTCTTCCGTTTAGAGCGATAAATTGTAATAGACGTAGTTTAGTGTCGGTATATAACTTAGTTGACCTGATAAAAGTATGCATCACGCATCCAAAAGCTGTTGGTCAGATCTTCTTGGTGAGTGACGACGAAGATGTTTCTACGGCACAAATGGTTGCGATGATGGCAAAAGTGCAAGGAAAATCAAATTTTACTATCCCTATTCCTTTGTGGTGTTTTAGAATACTCGGCAAAATTTTGTCCAAAGAGCACGTAGTAGATAGGTTGATAGGTTCTTTGCAAGTAGACATCTCCCACACTAAAAATACATTAGGCTGGTGCCCGCCATACTCCATTGAGCATGGTTTTAAATTGGCATGTAAGCAGCAAAGATAGGATATTATAATGATTCGTATACTCGATATTTTCTTCTCGTTATTCGGCTTAATTTTTGCGATGCCATTTTTACTAATTCTCTATATAATTGGGCTTTTTGATACTGGATCTCCGATTTTTACTCAGGTAAGGGTCGGCCGAAACAAAAAACCGTTCACTCTTGTTAAATTCAGAACAATGAAGGTGGATACAGCTTCGGTTGCCAGTCATCTGGCCAGCAGTTCGTCTATTACTCGGTTCGGCAGTTTTTTGCGAAAGACGAAGCTGGATGAATTGCCACAGCTATGGAATGTACTTAAAGGCGAAATGAGTTTAGTTGGCCCGAGACCTGGTTTATTTAACCAAGAAGAGCTGACTCAAGCCAGAGACGCACAGAATATTTATGACGCAAGGCCAGGCATTACAGGGCTTTCTCAAGTTAATGAAATTGATATGTCGACTCCTGAGTTGCTTGCAAAAACTGACAAGCAGATGTTAGATGGCTTAAATCTAACAAGCTACTTTAAGTACATTTTGATGACGGTGACGGGGAGTGGCAGCGGTGACCGTGTCAATTAATGTATTAAAGAGCCCAAATTAACCTCCGTCTAAGGGCAGCTTAATGGCAGTTTTTACATTATTGTGTATTATTTTAAATAAACCTGTGCTAGTTACGTATAGAAACTCAAGGATTTACAATGGATAGTTTGTTCAGTTCTGTTTTAAGGGCACCTCGTTCAAAAAAACGTCTCCTAACTTTATTGATTGATACGTTCTTTATCGTAAGCGCTTTCTGGCTATCTCTAATTGTACGTCTCGACAGCATTCAACCCTTGTTCGAAATTGAAAATTGGTTATTACTTTCAATCGTAATACCGTGTAGTTTGTTTGCTTTTGTAAATCTAGGCTTATATCGGGCTGTGCTTAGGTATGTTGGCTCACATGCCGTTGGCGCTATCGTTGTTGGTACATCGATAAGCACTGTGGTCCTCGTTTTAGCCTCATTTTTTACTAATATAGATGTTCCTCGTACTATGCCTGTTATTTATGCTTGGTTACTGATTTTAGCTGTCGGTGGTTCAAGAATAATGGTTAGAGCTATGATGGGACGTTTAGCTACCGTTAACAAAACTCCTGTTGTTATTTATGGTGCCGGTTCTGCTGGTAGGCAGCTTGCACCCGCTATAGGAGCTGGTGACGAGTACTATGTTAGTGCCTTTATTGATGATGATAAGTTAAAGCAAGGTGCCATATTGCAAGGCATACCAGTAATTGCGTTCGACGGCATATATAGTTTATTGGAAAGTAATAAAGTTAAAAAAGTGCTGCTCGCTATGCCCAGCGAAAGTCGTGCTCGGCGCAAAGAAATTTTAGCTCAACTGGAGAACTTACCAGTAGAAGTTATGACAATACCAGGCATGGTAGATGTTGTTGAAGGACGAGCGACACTTGATGAAATAAAAGATGTCGAAATCGAAGATTTGTTAGGTAGAGATCCAGTTGAGCCTAAACAGAATTTACTGAATGCGAATATTATGGATAAGTCTGTAATGGTAACTGGTGCAGGTGGTTCTATTGGTTCTGAGTTATGTCGTCAGATTATAAAGCAATCTCCATCAAAG
Organism: Pseudoalteromonas luteoviolacea; assembly: GCF_001750165.1. Taxonomy (NCBI): domain Bacteria; kingdom Pseudomonadati; phylum Pseudomonadota; class Gammaproteobacteria; order Alteromonadales; family Pseudoalteromonadaceae; genus Pseudoalteromonas; species Pseudoalteromonas luteoviolacea. The sequence continues at coordinate 4,294,574 of NZ_CP015411.1, read as the reverse complement.
CTTGTTCTATTTGAACTCTCTGAGTTTGCGCTTTATTCGATCGAAAAAGAATTAAGTGAAGTAATTCGAGCTAGAGAGTTGAATATTGAGTTGATCCCCATAATGGGCTCTGTTCAACACATAAATCGTTTAGAGACCTGTATGATTGCCTTTGGTGTTCAAACTGTATACCACGCTGCGGCCTATAAACATGTTCCTCTTGTGGAACACAACGTGGTCGAAGGGATCCGCAATAATGTATTTGGTACTTACTATTCTGCAAAAGCAGCAATAAATGCCAAGGTAGAAACATTCGTGTTAGTGAGTACGGACAAAGCTGTACGCCCTACGAATGTGATGGGCACTACTAAAAGGATGGCAGAACTGTGTTTACAAGGACTTGCTCAAGATAAACAAAAAGGTATTCATAATACACGTTTCTCGATGGTTCGTTTCGGTAACGTCCTCGGGTCGTCTGGTTCTGTGGTTCCACTATTTCGAAGACAAATTAAAGAAGGTGGGCCAATTACACTGACTCATCCAGATATCACACGTTTCTTTATGACCATTCCAGAAGCTGCTCAGTTAGTTATTCAAGCGGGCGCTATGGGCAAAGGCGGAGATGTATTTGTTCTCGACATGGGGGGATCTGTCAAAATTAAAGACTTGGCAACTAAAATGGTCCATTTGTCTGGATTAGAGATAAAAAGTGATTCAAATCCGCATGGTGATATTGAAATTCAATGCACGGGGCTTAGACCTGGTGAAAAACTTTATGAAGAGCTTCTGATTGGTGATAACGTTCAAGAAACTGGACATGAGCGGATTATGACGGCACAGGAAGTTATGTTGCCACTTGCCGAATTAAAAGTGTTTTTAGAGGCACTAGATATCGCATGCCATAATTTTGAACATGAAAAAATCAGAGAACTCTTATTGGATGCTCCGACAGGTTTTGATCCAACAGATGGGATTTGTGATTTGGTTTGGAATGCAAAAACTGAGCTTGAGGAAAGCCATAGTAATCGACAGGTTAATGATAATAAGGTTATTAGCTTCAAATAGTACTTACTGTCACTGTAGTTGTTCAGATTATTTAGGGGAGATAATGAGATACGAATAGCTCGTTTCTCCTCTTTAACAAAAGCGCTATTTTGGGATATCAAGTCAGCTGATTAAAGTGGTAAAAAATTGTGCGAAAAAAAACACAACTGTATATGAATGGTGACTAGGTTATTATCATAGGTGTTTTTTAGCGATTAAAACTTCATACAAAACCTGCCACCCGTATTTCAAAAAGCCCATTGCAAAAACTTTCTTAATACCTAAAATTTATCATTTTTTCTTCACGCAGTTTGCTTACAATGCTATATTGCAGCGCATAAATCTGGATTAAATAATAACCTTTGGACCGTGGATCATGTCTAAATTAACTACCTTACTTGCAACAGGGGTTGTTGCAGTTGCAGTACCTAGCTTTGCATCTGAATCTTTAAATACCTATCAAAACTTTACAGGCTTTACTGGGTTAATCAACACAAGTAACGCAAAGGTGCTGAGTAAAGGTTCGTTTGGTATTAGCTATACCAATATGTTAGATAGTTTTGGCAGAGAGTTTGTCGATGGTCACAACTTTGTGTTTTCTGCAGGGCTGTATGATGGGTTGGAAGTAAGTGGCCAAATCGCTTCACACAGTACTCATGATAACTTATTTGATCCAAGAGTAAATAATGGAGATGAACAGCAAAGAGATTTATCTTTTAATGCAAAATATCAGCTATCTTTTCTACCAATAGACTGGTTTGACATTGCCGTTGGGGCGAAAGATATTGGTGGTGCTTTAAACAGGTATGAAACATACTTTGCTGTTGCGTCTAAGGAGTTTTCTGACTTTAGGTTTTCATTGGGTGTTGCTACTAGTGAACACGAAGCAGGCGTGAACAATGGCTTTTTGGCGGGTATCGAGTGGATGCCTGTTGATTGGTTCGCACTTCAAGTAGAGCATGATGCAGAAGCATTTAATGCCGCAGCAAGGCTGACTGTGCCTGAGCAGTGGCTATATGATATAGGAAAACTTACATTTAGCAGTCGGTTTTATAGTAATACAGAGCACTCTGAAAAAGATGTGTATTGGGGGGTTGATTTTGTTGCTCCATTTAACAAGGCAGACCAAACTTATAAATCAAAAACTGCGGCTGCGCCCGCGCCAATTAAAACTAATCATCCTGCTAAAAATAATCCACTTCAGAATGCCAGTGAGGCAGATGTGACAAAGCAGGCCAAGCCTGTAAAGTCTGAGGTTGTAGCCTCATTGGACAAACCGGAATTGAATCGGTTAGCAAGAAAGTTACGAAATGTACTGATAGCTGACGGCTTTGAGTCTGTGAGAGTTGGCTTTAATACGCAACCTGTTGTGATTGTATCATTTGAAAACGCAGTGTTTAACCATAACGAAGTAGATGCCTTAGGTCTTGTTGCCGGGCGCATCAGCGAATTATTCTCAGGTACTAATGCTGAGTTTGTTTTGCAGTTGAAAAACCACGGATTACCCATGCTTGCTCTTTCAGGAGATGTAAGCAGTTATGAGCGCTTTATCAACAATAATGAACGTCCAGTCGTAAAAGCAAAACTTGGCGCAATGCGTAGCATTGGGGGCGTGTCATGGGTAGGGTTACATGCCTCTAACACTTCTTATTTTAAACCTCGAGTGACAATCAGTCCTGAGCTTAGCTCTACTCACGCGACAGAGCTTGGTGTATTTGATTATTCATTAGCTCTTCGTGCAGATTTTACGGTTCCCGTTTGGAAAGGGGCTGGCTTTAATGTTTCTGCACAGACAGTTGTTTCTGAAAGTGATGACTTTAAAGAGTTCCGCGCATTTAATGAACGTTCGGAGCACAATGGTGTAAGTAGCGCCTTTTTCTATCAAACTTATGAGTTACCTTGGGGGATCTACAATCAAACTAAAATAGGTTTCTTTAGAGAGTTTCATAAGTATACAGGTATTATTAATGAGACGGCTTGGGTTAGTCCTGAAGGTGATCACAAAGTAACGAATACATATGGTTTTTTTGATTACAAAGACTATGATGCGGACCGCGATTATCATACGGTAGAGTATCAATATAATTGGGCTGAAAAAGATATTAGTTTTCATGTAACCGGTGGTAAATTCTGGAGAAAAGATAGCGGTTTTAAAGTGGAAACACGATTCTGGTTTGGTGATAGTTATGTTGCGGTATATGGAGAAGAGACTGATGCACAAGTTGCAGGTATCGCATTGAGTATTCCATTGTCCAAGCGTAAAAGCATGAATGTGACGAGGTATGGTCAAATTAAAGGGAACCATGCATGGCGACATCAAGTGGGTACACGTATAGGTAATAGTAGTAACTACTTAGTTTATCAGCAGGCGTATGCACCAAAGAGTAACATTAGTCTTAACAGAACCTTCTTTAATCAAGGTCGTAATTCAGTAGATTATATTTATGCAAATCTAGAGAGGCTACGAGAAGCTTACCTTACATATAAGTAAGGTGAGAGCTTAGCTGACACTTTATAGGGTTAAAACCTCGGTGTCAGCTAAAATGATACCTGTAATATATACGTCAACCCCACCACAATCCTCCGTTCGCAAGTAGAGCTACTATTAATAAAAGAGTGAGATTGTACAATGCGACAAGTAAGCACTCCAAAACGTAATTTGTAATTGATGGGCTGTATGAATGATGCATAAAGCTATGGGTATCTAATAGACTTCTTGAAGTGCTTGATAATGACCACCGTCAGTCGTTAAGGGTAGAGAGACAACCTTTGAGGCTAAGCTGCCATTAACACGTATTTGTCAGTCTGGGGAGTAAAAGGCAGTTTCTAGTGCATAAATGATATGTACTAAATACTTTGGAAAACTGGACTTCTAAATAATAGTTAAAGAAGCTTAATTTATGATAAGGAGAGGTCTATATCACGGTGGCGATTTGAGAAATTTAATCATAGAAAGGTAGAATCGGCTTTTTATTAGTTTGAGTTATTTTATGGTTAGATATTTGCAATCATGAATGACGTCATGAAGCTTTAGGGTTGCGAGCTTTTATGGGCAACCTTGAGTACTTAATGTAAGTAATGAACCTTACTAAAAGTAAGTGGGGTACCGTACTAGTTCCAATCGTTATATTTTTTTGCCTTAACTAAGCGGCTTAACAGGGGTATCTATTTCCACATGTACCCGTCCAGTATTTTGTAGTTATGATTACTAATCTGATTATTTAAGCTAAAAGCTATGCTAGAGGTCATATTGTACGAGCATGCAAAAAAAAAAGCTGCGAATTCGCAGCTTTATGTTCAGTTTACTTTAATTAGCTTCCAGAGCCTGTAACTGTTTGAACTGTACAGTTATCACGCGCAACGTTGAATGATGGGTTATCACCACCAGCAACGAAGTCAGCCACTGTTAGCGATGCATTACCTACATCTACACCTACAGGGATGACAGAGATTTGGTAAGTTGCATCGTTCTCTAGACCCGTTAGAGAGTATGTGCCAGCAGATGTCTCAGCAGCAATTAGAGGAGCCTTGCCAGCTTGATTGTAGCGAACTAAAGCACCAGTGAAGTCTAATGTTGTATCAGGCGTATCTGAGTTACTACATGAGTATGTCAGCGCAAATGTTTGGTCTGTGTAAGTAACTTGTGGAGCAAGCTCTAATGTAATCTCACCACATAACTCAACAGCGCTTGCTGAACCCCAAGAGTTCCCGTTGTCATCTTGAACTACGATGTCAACAGTTGAAGTTGCCGTGATACCTGCTTTTTGAGCTGCATCGGCAGTGAAAAGCGTACCGTTTGACTGTTTAATCTTTTGGTTAATTCTTAGAGAGTTAGACGCAATACTTAAGTTTAAACCAGATGCAGGCACTGCTGTACCTGTGAATGCAAATGATACAGGAGTCGAACACGCAGCTACTGATTCTACTGGTACGAAACTTGAAAAGTTCGATGTTTCAAACGTTGCTGGGAAGCTAGTGCCACTTAGCGCACCTAAAGTCGCATCGCTGCCTAAATCTGACCACTCACCAGTTACTTCGTTATAAGTGAATACATCAAAAGAATCGCCTGCTGCAAGGCCATCTTTGAAGTCACTCGCAATGTTAGCTGTTAGTGTTACTGCTTCAGAAAGCTTCTTAACTGCTGTACCGCCAGCATCGATGTTTACAGTAACAACTGCTGCAGGAACTAATACCTGACCAGCACCAGCAGTGCCGTTATTTAAACCAGCTGGAATAAGGTCAGCTGCACTTACGTCACCTTCACCAGTGTCAGCACTTGCAATAGCGATAGACACTGCACCTGATACAGGGTTACCATCTGCATCTTGAAGTTCTACGTCAGTTGAAATCGTTAAGTTGTCTGACTTAACTTCTTCAGCAAGCTTACCACCAGTAGAAGTACCAGTTACTGTTGTAACTACACCTTCTGCACTGATTAGTTTAACTGCTACGTCAATCACGTCTTCATCAGATGATAAATCAACTACAGCACTGTTCTGGATGTAGTTGTCAGCATTAACTACAACCACAAAGTCATCAGCTGTTACGCCGTCAGCAACCTTAAATGTGAAACTACCCGTTTCAGAACTAAGTTCTGTGATTGCCGTACCATCAAGGTCGGTAACACCTGTAAATGCTTCACCATCAGCTAGGAAGCTGATTGAAGAAGAAACAACATTGTCGTTTGCGTTGTCTGTTACGATCAAAGAAATGTAAGACGATAGTGCTGGTGGAGTGTCAGGTGAAGGAACGGTTACTGTACCGTTACCTGGATCTGGCGGAGTGACTGTGACATCGTTATCATTGTCGCTGAAACAACCTGTTAAACCAACTGTTAAACCCAATGCAAGGGCAAGTTTAGTTAGCTTTAAATTTTTATTTCCCATGATTTTTACCTTTTCCTTTAAATACAAGTAAACTGAGAGTTTTAACCAATTAAGTGCAGATGTAAGACAGCCTTGCCCTGCATGCAAATTAGTGAATTAGAGGATAAGCGTACATTAAATGTTCGTCAAGTGAACTAACCGAACTTTATCCAAAAATTCACTTTTAATAATAACACACTGATCTAGAATTGGGATCTGAACGCCACAATGTTAATAAAATAATAATATGACAACTTTAGAGCTGAGAAAAACCATCTACAAATTCGTTTAAAGCATCTAAATCAACCGGTTTTAAACCTGCATTTGTTCTTTCAATTAATCCTTTTTGCACAAGTTCACTCACGACACGACGGTATGCCCGTTCTGTTGTTGCAAATCTTTCAGCTTCAGCGCTGACTGTTGAATAAGCACGAAGTAATGTAGAATGTTTGTCTTCTGCTCGCAATAAACAGTCTTTAGCAATATTGTAGCTCAGTGGTAATAGCAGCTTATCAAGGTTAATTTTTTGGTTTTCGGTGAATTTAGCCGCAATAGTCTGAGCCGTATATAGACTTAAATCTGGTTGCTCTAATAATAATTGTCGCCAGTGCTTAAGCTCAATTAAATTGTATTGCACATCACTTAAACAGGTTACAGTATAGATGCATGGTTGATTGTTGAGTGCTTCTATTTCACCTATCAAAGTATTGTTGCAGTCCAATTGCCCAAGTAAAAGTCGTCTACCGTTACCTACATCATAGCTAAATGAAACAGTACCACTTCTGACCAAGATCAATTTGCTGAGCGGTTCATCTTGGTGGATCAGTATTTCTTTCTTTCTATGCTGAAAACTATTACCTGCAAAACTGAGTAATTGCTCAACCAAGGTGGTTGAAAAGTGATATTGGAACATCTGGTTAGCTCTCGGACAATTGTCCTATTTATTAAATTAGTATAAAGATAGCATGAACTGAGTTATTCAAAGCTATACACGTTGTTTATTTTAAGACTTTATTCTCGCTTATCCTTAACTAAGTGAATTAATTACTCCACTGTTCGAGTGTGAACTAAACTATTCATAACGCTCATAATTAATGGAGCAAGTGTATAGAAAATTGCGCTACACTTGCGCGCTTTAGGCTCAAATGTAGTCTGTTATTATCCCTAAAAATGACTTGAATATCGTTTTAGCCGCCAATGCTAACCTAACTATGAGGAGAGAACAAATGACTTGGGAATATTTAGGCTATGTGGCCTCTGTCTTTTTGGTTGTTTCTCTTATGATGACCAATGTTACTAAGTTGCGCTGGTTTAACTTAGCTGGCTGTATTTGCTTTACAGTCTACGGGGCAATGATTAGTGCTTGGCCTGTAGTATTGACCAACGGTTTGCTCGCATTGGTCAATACCTATCATTTATTCAAACTATTAAAATCTAAAGACTAATTGCGTTTGTATTTTTGCTTGCCAGCAATCCATGTTTGTTCGACTTTAATGTCAAAGATCTGGGCGTTTTCAACTGTAAAGTAATCGCGGTCAATTAAAATGAAATCTGCCCATTTCCCATGTTCTAGGCTACCTAGTTTAAACTCTTGAAAAGCCGCATACGCCGCGTCTAAGGTAAACGCATTGAGCGCTTGTTGTTTTGTTAAGCGCTCTTGGTTTCTCCAGCCTTTCTTTGGTTTCTGTGCCTTATCCATTCTGGTGACGGCTGCGTATAAACCATCAAATGGATTAGCGAGCTCAACAGGGAAATCAGAGCCAGCAGCCACTCGGATATTATGTTTTAAAAACGTTTGCCATGCATAAGCGCCTGTTAATTGTGAGTCTCTTAAGCGATCTTCTGCCATATGCATATCCGATGTTGCATGGACGGGTTGCATTGATGGGATAATTTTTAATTGCTTGAAGCGAGGAATATCCTGAAGGTCAACAATTTGTGCGTGTTCGATGCGATTTCTCAGTAGCTGGCCTCCAGTATGTTTAAAAACGTTCTGATAGCTATCTAATACAATTCGGTTGGCACGATCTCCAATGGCATGCGTATGTGCACTAAACCCGTGTTTAACACTTAAACGAATGAGCGACTCTAAGGCTGATTGTTGTTCAAGCATTAAACCTTTGTGTCCAGGCCTGTCTTTATAATCTTTTAAGAGCGCAGCCCCACGGCTGCCAAGCGCACCATCTGCATAGATTTTGATGCTGCGTATAGTCAGGTAGTCAGTTTGCTCTTTGACTATGCCAGCTTTGAGCATTTCTTCTAGATCTGGATCTGAGGCGCTTAACATGGCATATATTCTCAAAGGCATAGAATGCCGCTGCGCTCTGCGTTTATAGAGTTGCCACGTTTCTTTATCAATGCCTGCATCATGTACTGACGTTATTCCTAAACTTAACAAATGATTTGCTGCAGTATCTAACGCATTGTTTAATTGTGTAGACGACCGTTTTGGTACTTTGTGTAGTACCAGTTGCTCGGCTTTGTCGATGAATATCCCACTCGGGTATTGGTTGGCAAAGCGAATGATTTCACCGCCCTCTGGTGACATTGTATGCTGAGTAATATGTGCTAATTGCATTGCTTTAGAATTCACCCAGATAGCATGTCCGTCAACTCGGGTTAAAACAACCGGTCTGTCAGACACATATTTGTCTAGATCATGTGCTGTGGGGAATTTATTGGGAGACCATTTAGTTTGGTCCCAACCTCTGCCAATAAGCCAGCCAGACGGATTTTCTTTGGCATAGACTTTGAGCGATTCACCAACTTCTGCTACCGACTTTGCTTGGCGAAGATCAAGACGAGACAGGTTCTCGCCAAGACCAATAACATGGCCGTGAGCATCGATAAGTCCCGGTAACATGGTTAACCCTTTACCATCTATGGTAGTTGACTGGGGGTATTGTTTGATGGTTTCACTATTGCCTATTTTTACTACTTTACCATCCTTTATTACTAAAGTGCTGAAGCGTTCGATGTCACCTGCTCGAGTCGGGGTGTATCCATTAACGTTGTGGACCACTGTAAACTGAGCTTGAACCCAGTTACTTACGAGACACAAGCAAAGTAGTAAGAGTTTTTTCACGGTGATACCTTTTTTATAGTTATGATATTTATAAATTAATTATTTTTTATTCGATATCAAGTTTTAACGTTAATTTAAAGGCTTAAGTTCCGTGTAGTGAGCGTGAGGTGACAAATAAACTTAATCTTCTTTGTCTGATTTAATGGCGATTTTGATGGCAATGATAACAATGGCAAACATCAAAAAGGGAAGCGCAGCGAGGCTATACTCTGCCCAGTGATTATTTTGGTAGCTTGGTTGCAAAATAAAGTGTCCCCCAATACACAGTGCAATGCTGATCAACAACAAGGGGAGCATTATCAATTCCTTTTTGTAATTTGGCTTTTTCATCATCACCTCCGAGTAAAAGTATACATGCCATGCCTTAACTAAATTTGACGTTGATCATAGTTCATGTCAGTGGGTTTAATGAAACTCACTTTAATATCAGGGCTGTGTCCTTGAAATAAATTCTATTAATCTGTTTGTTTAGTATTCAATGTTCGTTATGCATGGTATAAAAAAAGTCTGTTAAAGATCTTTGGTAGTAGGTCAGATGGCTACGAATAAAGTCATTGTTATAAAGTTAGGAACTAGTGTGCTGACGGCTGGTGGAGCACTTTTAAATAAACCTAGGCTGGTGGAACTTGCGAGTCAATGTGTAGAACTACGCGCGGCAGGATGGCAAGTGATTCTCGTTTCTAGTGGCGCAGTTGCCGCTGGGCGCGCAGCCTTGGATGAGGAGATCGGCAATTCTATTGCGGAAAAGCAAATGTTGGCTGCCATTGGGCAGGGGCAGCTCATTCATTTGTGGCAAAGCTTGTTCTCGATTTTTGACGTGTCCGTTGCGCAACTATTATTGACTCGCGCTGATGTTGAGGACAGATCACGGTATTTGAATGCCAGAGATACGCTTACGCAGCTGCTACGCCACGATGTGGTCCCTATTATCAATGAGAATGATGCGGTGGCCACAAGCGAAATAAAGGTAGGTGATAACGATAATCTATCTGCAATGGTTGCCATTTTAGCTAACGCAGATCGATTACTTTTACTGACAGATCAATCAGGTTTATTTACTGCGGATCCTAGACAAAATCCTGATGCACGTTTGATCGAGACGGTAGGCGAAATTAATGAGCAGATCATTGCACTTGCTGGAGGTACAGGTACTTCACTGGGAACTGGGGGGATGGCGACGAAGTTACAAGCCGCTCAGATCGCCCAGCGCGCAGGTATCGAAACTGTCATTGCCAAAGGCAGTGAGCCGAATGTTATCGCAAATATTCAATCAGGCTTGGCAAAAAGTACCAAGTTTATTCGTTTTGATGCCCCACTCGATGGGCGAAAAAAGTGGTTACTTTCAGGGCCTAGATGTAGTGGATCGCTTTTCTGTGATGAGGGAGCTATTAGTGCTGTGTGTTCTCAGGGGGCCAGTTTATTGGCCAAAGGCATTACTGATTTAAGCGGCCAATTTAAACGTGGTGACCTTATTGAACTCAGGAGTCCTGAAGGTAAGGTTATTGCTAAAGGTTTGGTGGCATTTGACAGTCAAGAATTGCAAAAAATAAAAGGGCTGCATAGTGCTGATATAAGCGATGCATTAGGTTATCAGGGCGCAAATGTTGTGATCCATAGAGATGATCTTGTATTGTTAGAACACATTGCAACCTAACTAGAAGGGGCTAAGCTATACAATGTGAGGGTGTTGGGAGGTTTCAGTGTGGATATATCGCCATGTGGACATGAGTTTGCAATCAGTTTATTGCAAATGCGCAGTGAAAATAACTTGTATAAACGTATCCAACAAATCCTTACAGAGCTTCTTCCGACTATTCCAATGGCGATGTATTTGGCACCGAGTTTGTCTGAAAAAGAGCGCTTGAAGTTATTGGCTTTATCATCTGCAGACACTCCTCCGGATCTAGCGTACTTGATTGCCAGAGCTGAGACCTTAAAACATCAAAACATTTTGCGTGGAGAAAACCACGTCTGTATTGTACTGAGAAATAATAAGGCGGTAATGGGGCTATTGTGGATTGGAGAAAAGTTACCTATTGCTCGCAGCTTTCTAATTGCGCATTTAATTAATGTCTTTTATCACCAACTCAATACGCTCGCTTTAAGTCGCATAGATCCCCTAACTCAGTTACTTAATCGGCAAACTTTCGACGATAAGGTTATTGAAATTACTACCGGAGAAGGGTTTGTAATTGAAAGAGAACAACAAGGAGTCCGAAAGTGGTACTTGGCGCTGTTTGATATTGATCATTTTAAAGTGGTTAATGATAATTTTGGTCATGTGATTGGCGATGAAGTCCTGCTGTTGGTTGCCCAGCAATTGAAAGATAATTTCCGTGCTGAAGACTTTGTTTTTAGGTATGGTGGAGAAGAGTTTGCAGTGTTGTTTCAAGCACATGATAGAGATGAAGCAAAACTACTGCTAAATCGCGTCAGACTGGTTATTGCACAGTTTAAGTTCCCACAAGTTCAACGCTTAACCATCAGTATTGGCTACACTATTTTAGAAGAAATAGCCCAAGTCTCTGAACTAGTGCATGAAGCGGATCTTGCCCTTTATTATGCAAAGAAACACGGTCGAAACCAAGTCATTGATTTTGAAGAGCTGGGTATAGCTGGACAAGCAAAAGCAGAAACCGATATTGAGCTGTTTTAATTCACTCTTTTGAGAAGTACAGCAGTATTTGGTTTGAAACACCGTTCATGAAATATACTTTATAGGAACTTTTGCGCGTAAGTTGTGCAGTTTTATGGTATTCTAGCGCCGATTTTGACTGGGAGAATATTCATGAAACTGATCCGTTGGTTGCTTGGTCGCCTTATCTTATTATTTGACTTTATTTTTACGCCAAGAAGTAAAAAGCGCACGGCTCAAGCACAGCAGCAACTCGACACGATTACGCAAAATCTGAAACTATATCAGTTTAAGGCTTGTCCTTTTTGCGTCAAAGTAAGACGCGCTGCAAAACGTGAAGGCTTAAAGCTTGAAACACGTGATGCAAAAAGCAATGCAGCTTATCGGCAAGAGCTGCTCGAACAGGGCGGAAAAGTCAAAGTGCCTTGTCTGAGAATTGAAGAGCAAGGTCGTGTGACTTGGCTTTATGAGTCCAGTGATATTGTGAACTACCTTCAAGGGTTAGAGCGCTCAGCGTAAACACAGCCAATATGTTAGCTATTTTCCCCATGCTGAGGCTGTGCTAGCATTCCATTTATTATTTTAAGTAACGAATTTAAGAGACATATCATGACAATCCGTACACGTGTTGCGCCCTCTCCGACAGGTGATCCGCATTTAGGTACTGCTTACATCGCCTTATTTAACTACTGCTTTGCAAAACAACAAGGTGGTGAGTTTGTATTGCGTATTGAAGATACCGATCAAGTAAGAAGCACGCCTGAATCAGAGCAAGCTATTATGGATAGCTTACGTTGGTTAGGTCTTAATTGGGATCATGGTCCAGACGTTGGCGGTGAGTTTGGTCCATACCGCCAGTCAGAGCGCACAGAGTTATATCAAAAGTTTGCTCACCAGCTAGTGGAAGAGGGTAAAGCGTTCTACTGTTTTGCAACAGCAGAAGAGCTTGATCAAATGCGTGAAGAGCAAATGGCTGAAGGTCTTCGTCCTAAATATGATGGTCGTGGTTTACGTTTAAGCAAAGAAGAAATTCAAGCAAATTTAGACGCTGGTAAACCTTATGTTATCCGCATGACTATTCCTGAGGAAGGCACGTTTAAGTTTAACGATTACTTGCGTGGTGAGATTGAGATCCCTTGGGAAAACGTAGACATGCAGGTTCTGTTGAAAGCGGATGGTTTTCCAACTTACTTTATGGCGAACGTCGTGGATGATCATCACATGCAGATCAGCCACATTTTCCGTGGTGAAGAGTGGATCAATTCTGCGCCTAAGCTGTTAAAGCTGTATGAAGATCTTGGTTGGGAGGCACCTGTACTAGGTCACTTGCCTTTACTACGTAACCCAGATAAATCTAAGCTGTCAAAGCGTAAGAACCCGACTTCTATTAATTATTATAAAGAAATGGGCTTCTTACCTGAAGCTGTACTTAACTACTTAGGTCGCATGGGCTGGTCAATGCCAGATGAGCGTGAAAAGTTCACCTTAGCTGAAATGATCGAGCACTTCGATATGAAACGTGTATCACTGGGCGGACCGGTATTCGATGTCGATAAGTTAAGCTGGTTAAACGGTTTGTGGATCCGTGAAAACTTATCTGATGAAGAGTTAATTCAGCGCTTTGTTGATTGGAAGTTCAATGCGCAGACACTAGCTCGAGTATTACCTGAAGCCAAAGCACGTATTAATACGTTATCAGATCTGGTCGATCTTGCTGGTCACTTTGTTGGCGGTATACCAAGTTATGATCCTGCATTATTGACTGCTGGTAAAGCAGATGATGCCGTGATCACCCAAGCACTTCAGTTCTTTATTTGGGAATTGGAAAAGCTTCGTAGCTGGAATAAGTCTGAGATTTTCGCAATTGCAAAAAGTGTTGCGACGTTCCATGAATTAAAGATCAAAGAGTTCTTGGAGCCGATTTTTGTTGCGATCACCGGCAAGACGTCTTCAACGTCTGTTGTGGATGCGATGGAAGTACTGGGCTCAGATCTTTCTCGTGCACGTCTACGTGTGGCGCTTAACCACATCGGCGTGTCAAAGAAGCAGGCTAAAAAGCTAGAAAAGGCATACCGAGAGTATCCAACAATCGGCTAACCTGTGACGCATGGTAAGTGTCTTACTTACCATGCATTTCTGTGACCATCAGCTGGTCAAGCAGTTGTTTGAGCTCGATGAGTTTTTCTACTGGCATCTCGGTTTGCTTTAGCATTTGAGAGGGGATGCAAGCACATAAACGCTCTAAATTTTTACCTTGCTCAGTCAAATACACATAGCATTGTCTTTCATCTTCACTGTCCCTTTGACGTGTCACTAATCCGTTTTGTTCTAGTCTCTTTAACAAAGGGGTTAGCGTATTGCTTTTGAGTTGCGCACGCTCCCCAATGTCTTTGACCAATATGCCATCTTTTTGCCATAGGATCAGCAATACAATGTACTGTGGATAGGTTAAGTTATGCTGTTTCAGTATGGGCTGATACAAGCGTGTAATGTGTCTTGAAGCTGCATATAAACTAAAGCAAAGTTGATTATCTAAGTTCAATTCAGGGTGCTTGTCGCTCATGAAGTGTGTCCAAGCGCATTGATGATATCTGCTTTAATTTTTTCAGGCTTAGTGGTGGGCGCATAACGCTTAATTGGTTGTCCATCTTTGCCAATTAAAAACTTGGTAAAGTTCCACTTGATGTTGTTGGTTAATATCCCCGGTAGCGCTGATTTAAGATATTGGTAAAGTGGATGTGTCTGAGCGCCATTGACTTCAATTTTTTCCATCATGGTAAAGTCGACACCATAATTGATTAAGCAGCCTTGTTGGATCTCTGACGCAGTGCCTGGTTCCTGTTTACCAAATTGGTTACATGGGAAACCGATGATCTCAAGCCCTTCAGCGTGAAGCTCTTTATGAAGCTGTTGAAGTCCTTCATATTGTGGTGTAAAACCACATTGACTCGCGGTATTCACGACAAGTACAACTTTTCCTTTTAAATTTGAAAAGTCATAGGCTCGGCCTTGTAGGGTATTGGCAGTAAATTCGTAAATCATTTATATCTCCAGTGATTTAATCGTGTGCGATTTAAATGTTAGGTTAGATTTACGGTGATCGCAATAGAAATGATCACTTAGTGTGCAAAAGTAAAAAGTCGATCAGGAGTCGAACACGCAGTGGTATTAGATCTTTACGGGGATAAACCAGCCAACTAGCATTGTCATTCACCTGGTAGTCGTCAAGTAATGAGACTAGTTCTCCACTTGCAAGGCTTTGCTCTGCAATGTCTTCAGCGAGGTGGGCGATCCCAAGGCCAGATCGGCAAGCATGAAGGATGGCTTGAGGATTATTGCTCCGCCAATTGCCCGAGACCTTGATCTCATCCACGTCTTCACCATTTCGGAATCGCCAGCGATTGGAAATCGCAATGAGACAATTGTGTTGGGACAAATCTTGCGGCGTGATTAAAGGAGGTGCTTTTTCTAAATAAGCAGGGCTTGCTAATAATTTCATATAGCGTGTACTAAGCTTACGGGCAATAAGTCTGGAGTCTTGTAAGCGGCCAAAGCGAATAGCTAAATCAAAACCATCTTCGACTAAATCGACATTACGTGCGTTGAAATCAATATGCACATTAACCTCAGGATAAAGTTGGCAAAACTTAACAATCACAGGGGCAACTCGATTTGCAACAAAGTCGCCAGCACCTGTAATTCTAATAGGGCCTTTTGGAGTGTGTTGGACGCCTTGGAGCTCATTGTTGGCATCTAATAATGCGTTTTGAATGTCTTTAAGTTTAGCGGCATAGGCAAGTCCTTCTTCAGTCAGCTTTATACTGCGAGTCGTACGTTGTAATAATACTGTACCCAGTCTAGATTCTAATTGCTGGATCTGACGGCTCACATGGGAGGTGGACACGTCCAAAGCACCGGCTGCTTTGCTGAAACTACCATGCTCCACAACCGCTAAAAAAATATCTAACCCTTGCCACATATTTTGTATCACCTGTGCAAATATGAAGGTTAATAATACTTCATTATTGCATGTGTGCAAAAGTGAATTGTCTTTTGAATAATGATCTTCGTTGAGCATGCCATTAAACTGTCTCGCAATTAATTTATACACCGTCATTGCAGGAGCAGTTATGCTGAACTTTAATTTTTACAACCCGACTGAGATCTTTTTTGGTGAAGGACAAATCGCTGAAATAACCAAAGCTATCCCGAGTGAAGCAAAAGTATTGGTGGTCTATGGCGGGGGCAGTATTCATAAAAATGGTATTTATGAGCAAGTCAGTGCGGCTCTAAGCGAATTTAACTGGAGCGAGTTTGCTGGTATTGAGCCTAACCCTACTTACCAGACCTGTATGCAGGCAGTGGAAAAAATTAAGGCAGAAGAGTTTAACTATATCCTTGCTGTGGGAGGGGGATCGGTGATTGATGGCAGTAAATTCATCGCTGCAGCTGCTAACTTTGAAGGCGAGCCATGGGATATCTTGAGCAAAGGCGCAGAAGTTAAATCAGCATTGCCAATTGGAGTGGTACTAACCTTACCTGCAACGGGCTCAGAATCAAACAGTTTTAGCGTGGTGTCAAATAGCGAAACACATGACAAACTGCCGTTTGCTTCAATTCTTGTCCAACCTAAGTTTGCGGTACTTGATCCAAAAGTGATGGAAACACTCCCAACGAGACAATTGACCAATGGCGTTGTTGATGCATTTGTTCACACTATGGAGCAATACCTAACGTACCCTGTTGATGCAAAAGTACAAGATCGGTTTGCTGAGGGTCTATTGATGACATTAATGGAAGAGGGTCCAAAGCTGCTGTCAGGTGAGGTGGATTATAAAGTACGCGCCAATGTGATGTGGTCAGCAACTATGGCGCTCAATGGGCTCATTGGTGCGGGTGTACCACAAGATTGGGCAACGCACATGATTGGCCATGAGATCACGGCAGTTTACGGTTTAGATCACGCACAGACGCTGGCAATTATTTTACCAAGAATGATGTCAGAGCAAAAAGAGCACAAGCGAGAGAAACTACTACAGTACGCAGAGCGTGTTTTAGGGCTGGACATCTCAGATGAAGAGCAAGCAATCGCATCGGCAATTGAATTAACAGAGCAGTTTTTCCACCGCGTTGATATGAAAACACGCTTAAGTGATTATGGCGTTGGTGAAGAGGCGGTGGATAAGATAACAACTCAATTGGAGCGCCACGGTATGACAGCATTGGGTGAACAACAGGCTGTTACACTGGATAAAAGCCGTCAGATCATTGCTGCGAGCTTATAAGCTATTAGGCTGAGTTGGGCGTCAAATCGGCGCCCTTATTCACAATGTTAATCTTTATTCCCCTACCTTTTGTCCTGTCGCAAAAATTCTGCGTTTTATAACGCAAAACCATCGTTTTTGTTTATCCCCTCAGGTACTCTCACAATCACACAAAAATAATAGGGGCAATTATGATCAAAGTGTGGGACGGATTTATTCGAGGGTTTCACTGGCTACTCGTCATTGGCATTGCTGTTTTATATGTATCGGGAGATGAAGGCTGGCTTGATCTTCACTTTGTGACTGGGTATGTGTTATTAGCATTGATGATCACGCGAGTGTTATGGGGTGTGTTTGGTAGCGACACCGCCAAACTTAAGGCATTATTTCATCATCCAAAAGCGACTTTTGCAGCACTAAAAAGTAAACAAGCGCATATTGGGCACAACCCTGCAGGTAGTATGATGGTGCTGTTTTTCTTTGTGGTTATTTTTGTTCAACTGATATCTGGGCTAATGACCACGGATGACATTTTGATGGATGGACCACTCGTGAGTTATGTCAGTTATGATTGGGTAGAGCTTGCGGGTGATATTCATAAAACCAATATTGACATTTTGTTGGTCGGTATCGCTGTGCATATCATTGCCATTGGACTGTACCGTATTAAAGGCATTAATTTGTTGCGCACACTCCTAACTGGAAAAATGGCCTCATCGGATAATGCACCAACCATTAAAAACGGTTTGTGGGCTTATGTATTATTTATTCTAGTAGCGAGTGGTATTTTGGTTTTATGGGGGATAGAACCGCTTAGTGCGCTGTTGTAGTTTTAGTATTGTCGTTCGTCTTGCATTGATACGCTTTTGATATACCTGTTTTATTAACACATTCATTATTTTCTGACATCACAGATAAAAAATGCAGATGACATCAAAAGTTACAACATTTAGCATAGAGATATGACCTCTCTGTGCTTATTTTCTGCTAATATAGCGCGATTTTCATGCAAGAAAGAAGTTAACTATGCTTACACCCTATTACCAACAAGAAACCAATAAACTCGTGATCAACCGTGAACAAGGCAGTCAATTTGCAAAGCAGGTGGCTGATGACTTTAACCCTTTGCACGATATTGATGCAAAGAAATTCTGTGTTCCTGGTGACTTACTGTTCTCATTGGTCCTTGACAAGTATGGTGTGAGTGAAAATATGCACTTTACATTTGCGGGTATGGTTGATGAAACATCGGTGTTAGAGTTTCCCGAAGGCACTGATGAGTTTGATATCGTGTCAAATGACAAAACCATGTTGTCTGTGAAGCGCTCAGGCCAAAATAAGCAATGTACTCAACTTGTAGAGAGCTTAATCAAAAACTACGTTGCCTTTTCTGGTAAAGCCTTTCCTCACGTGATCATACCGCTGATGGGCCAGCAAGAGGTAATGATCAACCCTGCGCGCCCTATGGTAATCTATGAATCCATGTCTATTCATTTGGATACGCTGGACATTGAAGAGGTAACACTGGAAGCTGCAACACCTGACTTCAGCTACGAAGGTAAGCGCGGCAAGATTATTCTGCGTTTTGAACTATTAAGTAATGGTAAAAAAGTCGGCTTCGGTGAAAAGCATATGTTGGTGTCTGGTATTAAAGAATACTGCCAGCAGGCAATTGATGATTTGATTGCTTATTACAATGAGCGTAAAGTCACATTAAAGTAAGCGAAGAGCCAGCAATTAGCTGGCTTTTTCTTTCGTAAAGCAACACTTTTCGATTAAATCTAAAATCACATTTTGACTTGGGATGATCTTATCCATATCTAAATGCTCGTCCGGCTGGTGGGCTTGGTTAATTGAGCCCGGACCCATGACAATCGTCTCACAGCCCAACTGTTGCAAGAAGGGCGCTTCAGTGCAGTAATTCACAGCAATGGCTTTTTGCTTCGAGAGTTTTTCAGCTAACTTCACGAGCCCAGAATCTGTGCGTCCACTAAAAGCAGGTATTGGGTCATGAAGCGCAATGACATCGACACATCCAGGAAATTGCTCATTAATCGGCTTGAGTGCATTTAATAGCATCTGCTCAAGTTCAATGATGCTCAGACCTGGCAATGGTCTAATATCAATGTGAAGTTCACAGCAGCCGCAAATCCGATTAGCATTGTCTCCACCATGAATATGCCCAAGGTTTAAAGTTGGGTGCGGTACAGCGAAATGTTCAATTGAATATTTATTCTTTAATTCTTCTTTTAAATGTAACAATCTTGAGATCACTTGTTGTATCACTTCAATGGCGTTAAGACCTCTGTCTGGATCAGAACTATGTCCTGAGCGTCCTGTGACACGTATAGCGCTACTCATATGTCCTTTATGAGTAAATACAGGCACCATGTCTGTGGGCTCACCGATCACACAGTATTTCGGTTTGAGTGAAGTATGCTGGGCAACTTGCTGTGCGCCAGCCATGGTCGTTTCTTCATCTGCCGTGGCGAGGATCATCAAGGGCTCACTTTGATATTTGTGATCAAGTTGTGAAATGGCATTGAGTACAAATGCGAAAAAGCCCTTCATATCAATGCTACCAAGGCCAAATAATTTATTGTCTTTTTCAGTGAGTTCAAAGGGATCGGATTGCCAGCGGGAATCGTCAAAAGGGACTGTATCTGTGTGACCTGCGAGCATTAACCCGCCATGATTTTTACTGCTATCAAGTGGCTCCCTACGGGCCAATAAATTGTATTTTCCAGGCGCGTGGGTGAGCTCTGTAATCTCTACTTCAAACCCGAGATCGCGACACCAGTTGGCGAGCGCATCGATAACTGCTTTGTTGCTAAGATCTAGCGATTCATCAATGGCGCTGATTGATGGCTTAGCAATGAGGGTTTTATACATGTCGAGAAAATCTGGTACTGACATAATACTCCAAAATATTTATTCAAAGATGTTGCATAAAAATTTATATCTGTTTAGTATGAATATCAATTCATTTTTGAAGAATAATTATTTTAGGGGTGGCGATGCGAAGAACATGACATCTATAGCAAGTGTGACTCCCCAATCAACTAACTAAAAAGAGTTATCGATGTTAAATGTTTCTATTATCGGCGCCAGTGGATATAGTGGTGCAGAATTAGCCAAATTGCTAGCAAATCATCCTGAATTTAATTTGATCAGCTGCTACGTGTCCGAACACAGTCTGGACAAAGGTAAGCAGTTGAGCGCTCTATATCCAGAACACAGTGGGTTACTGGATATCGAATTATCCCCCCTCACAGAGCAAGCATTTGCGCAGATTGCTGCGCATTCGGATTACGTTTGCCTTTGTACTGACCACAAGGTAAGTGTGTCTCTGGCTCCAAAATTTCTTGAATTAGGTCTGAAGGTTTTTGACTTGTCTGGCGGATTTCGCTTGGCTGATGCGTCTCAATATCAAGCGTTTTATGGATTTGAACATCCACATCAAACACTGCTAGATGAAGCTCAATATGGATTGGCCGAGTGGTATTCTGCTGCGATAAAAGAGGCACAGTTGGTTGCCGTCGCAGGGTGTTATCCAACCGCAGCGTTAAATGCATTAAAACCACTTAAAAATGCTGGGCTACTTGCTGAATCGCCCATTATTATTAATGCGGTTTCCGGTGTCACAGGCGCGGGCAGAAAAGCGTCATTGACAACCCAGTTTTGTGAAGTGTCTTTGTCGCCATATGGATTGTTTAACCATCGTCATGGTCCTGAAATCAACCAGTATTTGGATCATCCAGTTCTATTTACGCCACATTTAGGTAATTTTGCACGT
Source organism: Pseudoalteromonas luteoviolacea (assembly GCF_001750165.1). Classification (NCBI taxonomy): domain Bacteria; kingdom Pseudomonadati; phylum Pseudomonadota; class Gammaproteobacteria; order Alteromonadales; family Pseudoalteromonadaceae; genus Pseudoalteromonas; species Pseudoalteromonas luteoviolacea. The sequence continues at coordinate 4,273,906 of NZ_CP015411.1, read as the reverse complement.
GGTATTTTGGAAACTATCTACGTGCAGTTAAAAGAAGGCGTGACATCTCATGATGTTGAAGCGGCTTATCAATGCCTTGCGGACGAACCCCTTATTCGTCTCAAAGGCGAAAACATGCCATCGATTAAAGGCGCGGCAAACACCCCATTTGTTGATATAGGTTGGCAACAACAAGACCAGCAGTTAATCGTGGTTGTTGCAATTGACAATTTACTGAAAGGCGCAGCGGGCCAAGCACTTCAATGTATGAATATTGTCAGTGAGTTTTCACCTACTTTGGGGTTAAAAGGATGAATCAATTAACAAAAAAAACTTGGGTGATCAAAGTGGGTGGGGCGGTACTGAATACCGAGCAAGCTGCCCTTTCGCTATTTCAGGTTTTACACGACCTGAGTAAAGATCAAGACAAGCAGTTTGTACTCGTACACGGTGGTGGCGCACTGGTTGATCGCTGGCTAGAAGATGCGGGTTTTGCCACAGCTAAACATCAAGGCTTGCGGATAAGTCCTAAAGAGCAACTTCCATACATAGTCGGCGCTTTGGCGGGATGTGCTAATAAACAGCTTATGTCACAAGCCATTGTTGCGGGACTCAAGCCTGTTGGCACTTGCTTGTATGAGGCGGGGTTTCTAGCTACGCAAAAACTCAAGGCGCTCGGGCAGGTCGGTTCTTGTGTTGCTGAGGAAGGGCTTGGGCTTTTAGATAACTTATTAGCGCTTGGACGTATTCCTTTAGTGAGTTCTGTTGGGATAGGTCAAGATGGTGCCTTGTATAACATCAATGCTGATGAGGCTGCAGCTGCCATAGCACAAAACATTGGCGCTGAATTGGTGTTCATGACCGATGTAGAAGCGGTGTTAGATGCTCAAAAACAGCCTCTGTATTCGCTAGATGCAGAGCAAATCAATAATTTAATACAACAGAAGGTGATTGTGGGCGGGATGGAGGTCAAAGTTAAGACCAGTCTTCACGCTGCCCAACATTTACGACGTGGTGTGTATATCTCAAGTTGGCAAAAGCCTGAAAATTTAATTGCCTTATTACAAGGCGACCATGTTGGAACAAAAATTTTACCTTAGGATATAACATGACTCAGTCATTTATTTCGGGTCTAGAACTCGACCAAGCAGCACTTTTAAAACTATTTAATCTTGCGCACCAAATTAAAGCGCAGCCACAGGATTTTTCGCAGGCTTTGGCTGGGCAATCAATAGTTACTTTATTTGAAAAACCCAGTTTACGGACTCGTTTATCATTCGATATTGGGATCAATAAACTCGGTGGTCATGCTGTGTATTTAGATCAGCAAAATGGTGCGATGGGTAGTCGTGAGTCAGTAAAAGACTTTGCGCTGAATATTTCTACTTGGGCCGATGGTATTGTCGCCCGAGTCAATCAACACAGCACGTTGTCGACACTTGCCGAATATGCCAGTGTCCCAGTAGTTAACAGCTTATGTGATTTGTATCACCCCTGTCAGGCACTAGCGGATTTTATGACATTGCAAGAAGTGTATGGTGATGTGAGCGGCTTGAAATTGGCTTATCTGGGGGAGGGGAATAACGTAACGCACTCGTTGATGCTATTAGCCGCCAGTTTAGGCACTGACTTTGTTGCAGTCTGCCCTAAAGGTCATTCACCCGACGCGCAAATCGTCAAGCAAGCAGAGCAGATGGCTGCGGTGAACGGCGCCAGTATTTTGATCAGTGACCGAGTTGAAGCCGCGGCTGGGGCAAATGTATTGTATACAGATACTTGGGTATCAATGGGCAGTAATGTGTCATTGGAACAAGCCACAGATACATTTATGCCATATCAAATTAATACTCAGCTGTTAGAACAGACTGGGGCTCAAACTGTATTACATTGCCAACCTGCGCATAGAGAGTATGAAATTACGTCTGCTGTAATGGATGGCGAAAATTCAAAAATTATTCAACAAGCTGAGAACCGGATGCATGCCCAGAATGCGCTACTGGTCACTTTGTTAAGCAAGCAATTTTAAAAGGGTTAAGAAAAGATGAGTGAAGTAAAGAAGGTTGTTTTGGCGTATTCTGGTGGGTTAGACACGTCTGCCATCGTACCGTGGTTAAAAGAAAACTATGGGTGTGAAGTAGTCGCCTTCGTTGCAGATGTTGGTCAAGGTGAAGAAGAGCTTGCAGGTGTAGAGGAAAAAGCCATTGCCTCTGGTGCCAGTGAATGCTACGTCGTTGACTTAAAAGAAGAGTTAGTAAGTGAGTATATTTACCCAACTTTGCAAACTGGGGCCATCTATGAAGGCACTTATTTATTAGGGACGTCGATGGCGCGTCCTATCATTGCCAAAGCTCAGGTAGAAGTAGCCCGTAAAGTCGGTGCTGATGCGCTATCTCATGGCTGTACAGGTAAAGGTAATGATCAGGTTCGTTTTGAGTCCTGTTTTTCTGCCTTAGCACCTGATCTTAAAGTAATTGCACCTTGGCGAGAGTGGACGTTATCTAGTCGTGAGTCACTACTTGATTACCTGGCAAAAAGAGCTATTCCTTGTGCTGCATCAGCAACAAAAATATATAGCCGCGATGCCAATATTTGGCATATTTCTCACGAAGGCGGAGAACTTGAAAACCCATGGAATCAGCCGAGCGATCAAGTCTGGACTTGGACCTCATCACCTGAACAAGCGCCCGATAAACCAGAGTTTGTTTCTGTGATGGTTGAGCAAGGTAAAGTCGTTGCTGTTAATGGTGAACGTTATAGCCCATATCAATGTTTAGTGACGCTCAATGATATTGCTGCTAAACATGGTGTTGGCCGTGTTGATATTGTGGAGAATCGCCTTGTCGGAATGAAATCTCGTGGCTGCTATGAAACACCAGGTGGTACTGTGATTATGGCGGCGCTCCAAGCAATTGATGAACTGGTGCTAGATAAATCAAGTCGTAAGTGGAAAGAAACGTATGCGAGTGAGTTTTCTCACCTCGTCTACGATGGTCGCTGGTTTACACCACTGAAAGACTCTATTTTGGCTGCTGCACAGGCATTAGCTGACGGTGCAACGGGCGAAGTGGTGCTAAAGCTATATAAAGGACAAGTCGTTGCCGTTCAAAAGCAATCCGTGAATAGCCTATATAGTGAAGACTTTGCTACATTTGGTGAAGATGATGTGTATGACCAATCTCACGCAGAAGGGTTTATTCGTTTGTTCTCGCTTTCAAGCCGAATTGCGGCTTTGAATAAGCAAAAACAGTCCTAATTGATAAAGGAGTTATACGTTATGGCACTATGGGGCGGGCGATTTTCTTCAGGTCCAGATCAAGCATTTAAGCAATTTAATGATTCATTACCTTTTGATTATCAGTTGGTTGAGCAAGATATTGTCGGTTCGATTGCATGGGCTGGTGCACTTGAGCAAGTCGGAGTGTTGACAACAGAAGAGGGTGGGCAGCTTGTCGCTGCTCTAAACTCACTGCTAGAGGAGTCAGTGCGAGATAGGGCGTCGATAGCAAGCAGTGGCTATGAAGATATCCACTCTTATGTAGAAGCAAAGCTGATAGAAAAAGTGGGAGATTTAGGTAAAAAACTACATACGGGCCGTAGTCGCAACGATCAGGTTGCTACTGACTTTCGTTTGTGGTCACGTCAAACAGCTGAGCTAATTGTCACGGCAATTAAGTCACTGCAATGTGCGCTTGTGCAATTGGCTGAGCGAGAGTTAGAGACTATTTTACCTGGTTATACACATTTGCAGCGTGCGCAACCTGTGCTGTTTAGCCATTGGTGCATGGCCTATGTAGAGATGTTAACCAGAGATATATCGCGCTTGAATGACGCCATTGAACGTCTTAACGAATGTCCACTCGGATCGGGGGCATTGGCTGGGACAGCTTATCCCATTGATAGAGATCATTTGGCGACACAACTGGGATTTAAATGCGCTACGCGTAATAGTTTAGATGCGGTTTCAGATAGGGACTTTGTGGTGGAGCTTTTAAGCTGTGCGTCTATTTCAATGATGCATTTATCACGACTCGCAGAAGATATGATTTTCTATAATAGTGGTGAGTCAGGCTTTATTGAACTAGCAGATAACGTGACCTCTGGCTCATCTTTAATGCCTCAAAAGAAAAATCCAGATGCACTGGAGTTAATTCGAGGCAAAACAGGACGTGTATTTGGCGCATTTAGTGCCATGATGATGACGCTTAAAGCACTGCCTTTGGCCTACAATAAAGATATGCAAGAAGATAAGGAGGGGCTGTTTGATGCATTGCCAACATGGATCGCATGTATACATATGGCGGAGTCTTGTATAAAAGGAGTAAAAGTCAATGCTGAGGCTACTTTAAAAGCTGCTCAAGGTGGACATGCCAATGCGACTGAACTTGCAGATTATTTGGTAGCCAAAGGAGTGCCTTTTAGAGAGGGGCATCATATTGTTGGGCAGCTGGTTCAGATAGCCATCGAACAGGGCAAAAATTTAGAAGAGCTTGCGCTAGAAGAGTTTCAATTGGTGTGCCCAAAAATTGACAGTGATGTTTATCCGCGGCTAGAAATTGCCGCTTGTATTGCCGCAAGGCAAGCGTTGGGCGGCACATCTTTGCCGCAAGTGCGTGAAGCTATCCTCGCTTTTAAGCAGTCGATAAAAGAATAAACACCCTCCTCATTTCATTGAGCGAAATTCTTATAGGGTTTCGCTTGAATTTACACCTTATTATCTTTATTGTGTCATTTAATCTATTTTTGTCCCTATTATTTTCAGTGAAAATCAAATAAGTAGGCTGAATATAATCTGGTAGATCTATTTTAAATTTTATCACTCGTATGATTTTAATAGGTTTTTATTTTGTATTTTTACTTTTTTTGGTGGCCGAAGGGACTTGTGGAGATGTTAACTTTTTTATTAATTTATATACAATTAAATTATTCATTTTTGTTTTAATTGGGATTTTTATATTTGTTTACATATAAATCAATAGGTTAATTATTGTTCGTTTGATGCGTTGGTAAATATTTTGTTTTATTTTTGTTTTAATTTGGCCTGCTTGTTGCTTAAATATGACTTCTAGAGTTTTAGCTTTCAGGTATTGTTGTGTCAGCTAAAATGAATAAATTCATAAAGAGGGAAAGCAATGTTTAACTTAAATATCGAAAACTTAGATTCATCTAAAAATGCTGGAAAAACAAAGACAACTTCTGTTAATGTAATTACATCTTTAGAGAATTTGAAAGCGGTTTCAGGTGGTCGCGCTAGTGGTAATTACCCTAAAAGGCGCCTTTCATATACCCAACGTAGATAATGGCATTTGACTATTTCGGATTAAGCATTGGGGCCCTTGTGATTTGGGGGTTCTTTATGGCCAGTTTGCTGCATGTAACTTTTTACATACTGGCCGTCAATAAGAATGTGCAAGCTTTAGCTTGCGCATCGATTCTCGCTGCCTCCTATAGTCTCAGTGATTTAACTACACCTGCGAACTTTGAATCCATCGATTTTGCGGTTTATTTTCTTTATGACGTTGTCACCCTTGGGGCGATAATACTCGCTAAATACCTCTTCTTCAGAGATGCAAAGAATCATCCATGCTATGTCTATTGCTGCATAGGTCTAACGATAAATGCACTACTATTTTTTGCGATGTTTGTTGATTCACATTTATTGGGGACATATGAACCGTGGGCATTATGGTATTTTTATTCTTCAACTGTGAACATCGTTGATTTGGTGATGGTCAGTGTTGTGATCCTGAACCGTGACTTTATTGGCTTGCAATTACTGTCTCGAAAATTCCTAAGTTCGAAGGCAGTCGTTTAATTTACAGGCTGCTATAACTGCGATGCCATAGCAGCGTTTGGATTTAGTAATTAGTATTGATATTCCCAACTTACACCCAGCGCTTGGTGCGTGTCGTCTTGTTGGTCAGTTTGGTCTTGCCAAATCGTAAAACTAGATTTAAACAGGCCAGTCCATAGTTCTGTCTGGATACCCACTTCAAGTAAGGTTCGGTCCATATTAAGAGATTCAAACTCAGTCAATTTCAATTTTGCGTACCCACCAGAGCCTTCAATTTGAAAGTAGTCAGCTGCAAAAGTGATGCTTTTTGCTTGCGGACCACTTGTTGCACCGAGCCATAGGCCGTATTCTTTGTAGTCTGAACCTGCGTCAGTTTGCTGGAAGTTACATTGAAAACTGACTGACTCTGCTAAGCAATCTGTAGTTGTATCACTATATTCGATATAGCCTTTAACACGGTAATCCTCATCAGCCCAAAAACTCTCAATACCGGCAGTGAAAAGAGCCTCATCAGGGAGTGCGCCGTTGTCGTTGTTACCACTGTATTCGCCGTATAAAGCTATGGGTTGCCCACCTAAAATTGATGAAAATTTAAAATCTAGACTGGTAATACGCTGTTTTTTAAGCTCGGTTTCAATGCTTAGCTGAGTATAAACAAAGTCACTACCTGTCGTCGCAAAGCCTAGCTCTAGCCCTTTGATCGGTGTTGAAGAGAATCGCGCCCCCCAAAAGTCACCTGATTTATTGTTAGGTTTGTGGCGCGCAGCAATGGCGGTAATTTGCCATGGTCCAATAAAGGACAAAAACTGTGGCCCACGATAATTGGTATTGGCTCTACTTAAACGTACTGCCTTCATTGGGGTTGCATTGTTGGATAAGAGCAGTGCACTCTCATTACCGGGGCCCCACCAATAGTCTAACCTTTCAGCACTTAAAGACCAGTCTCCCAATAAAATGGCTAAGTGACTACCATGATGATTAACGTACTTGCCATCGAGTGCGTCATCTGCGTAATTAACCTGAACGCGAGCGCTGACGTTGCTACCGGTGATTTCACCGAATGTCGTAATGCCCGATTTTTCTCTTTGGTTATCCCCTATGCCCGTATCTGAGTTAGGTTTTTCCCTAAAATGCGCTTTAATACCAGAATGTGTTTCTTTTTTTGCGTATTGCAGAGCATGGCGAAGGTGGCTGACGGCAAAAGCTGTATCCTCATTCAAAGTGGATGAGTCGATATGCTGTAAGTCATGTGCAATGCCTTGCCACAACAGTGGATATTGATTAACTGGACGATTGATCAGTCCATAGCTGACCAACAAATCAATCGAGTGCTTTAATGCACTATCTTCAGCAGATATCCAAGGTCCGGCATAGCTGTGAAGTGATAATGTGCATAAACAGACAGCACTGAGATGCTTTAATTTCATGAGTGGAGCTTCTCCTTTAGTGCTTTCGCGACCAGTGGGTCAACAAACTCACTGACATCTCCGTGATGCAGTGCAACTTCTTTGACTAAAGTTGAAGAAATGAAAGAGTTTCTCTCTGATGGTGTTAAAAATACACTTTCTAACTGCGGGTACAGTCTACGATTCATATTGGCAAGCTGAAACTCATAGTCAAAATCAGAGACGGCACGGATCCCCCTAATCAGCACATTGGCATTTTGTGCTTTTGCTAGATCAACTAATAAGCCTGAAAATCCAATGACTTTGACATTAGGTATGTCATGCAGCACCTGTTGTGCTAATTCGACACGTTCCTCAAGGGTAAAACATGGCTTTTTTGAAGGGTTGTGTGCGATGGCTAATACAACCGTATCAAACATATTAGCTGCACGTTTTATGAGATCAGAGTGCCCATTTGTAAGAGGGTCAAATGTACCAGGATATAGAGCTATAACTTTCATCAGATTGTTGCAACACAAAAAATTTTTGATATGTTAGCAGCCTTCTAAAGCAAATTCACTGGTCTGCTTTCAAATTTGCTCATTTAACCTTGCATATGTTTAGTGCTATTTTCAATTAACCAAGTGGCCGCCAAGCCGTGATATTAATTAAGCGTGTAAAGAGAGTTGGATATGAATACCAAGGAAAAAATAATTCGTACAAGTATTGCCTTGTTTAATCTACATGGTGAACGAGCGATAACCACCAATCATATTGCCTCCAATATGGGAATAAGCCCGGGGAATTTGTATTATCACTTTAAAAACAAAGAAGACATCATTAGGCATATTTTTTCTCTTTACAGCGAGCATTTAAGCACACATTTTAAACCACTGAGTATTGAACATGAGCCTCTGGAGCAATTGACACAGTACTTGGACTCTTTGTTTGAATTAATGTGGCGATACCACTTCTTTTACGACAACCTGACTGACATTTTGGCGCGAGATAAAGGGTTGAAAAAGGATTACATTGAGTTTCAATCACAGCTGTTTGAGCAGGTAAAGGCTGTGGTTATTGGCTTGCGTAGTGCAGGAGTGATTGATATTGAAGATTATGATGTCGATGAACTTGCACATATGCTCAAAATGGTTGTGAGCTTCTGGACTCCCTATGTAAAGGCGAGAAGATTAACGGGTGTACTGGAGCAAAAAGATATTTACAACGGAATCGTAAAGGTATTGATGTTATTTAAGCCTTATGCGACACAAATGAGCAGTGAAAAAATTGCACAGCTGCGTGATTATTACCAAGAACAAGCAGATACGAGTTTACCGAGTATCGCTTAAGTGCACATTATCAAGCTGCCAGCCAATCACTGGTAGCTTTCATTATGTCTATAATCGATTACTAGTATTCAACTAGCACTGTCGTTAATACCGTAAACTATTTGCCAACCAACCTGATTATTTCCTAGTCTTTAATAAGTTTGCTATAATCCCGCGCCTTAAAATGATTCAACGTTTTGTGCGTTTATAGTTTCACACCAGCGAGTAACTTCATATGCTTAAATTTATCGTCAAGCTGCACCCTGAGATCGTCATCAAAAGTAAATCGGTGCGTAAGCGTTTCACTAAAATTTTAGAAAAAAATATCAAGCTTTTGCTGGGTCGAGTTGATGAGAAAGTTTTTGTGAAAAACAACTGGGACAACATTACGGTTGTGAGTCAGTTGAGTGATGATAAGACGCGCTTGGCACTGATTGATGGCTTAAAACGTGTGCCTGGTGTGACATTGTTTTTAGAAGTTCAGGAAGTGACTTTCGAAACTTTAGATGATATTTACCAACATACTTTACCACTCGTGCGTGAGCAAATTGAAAATAAGACGTTTTGTGTACGAGTGAAACGCCAAGGTAAGCATGATTTTACTTCAAGTGATGTAGAGCGTTATGTTGGTGGTGGTTTGAATCAAAATGTTGATACAGCTAGTGTAAAGTTAACGCGACCACAAGAAACGGTCAAAATAGAAATTAAGGATCAGTTTGCCTATATCGTGCGTGCTCAATACCGCGGTTTAGGAGGGTTCCCACTGCCTACTCAAGAAGATGTGTTGTCATTAATGTCTGGTGGGTTTGATTCTGGTGTTGCCAGTTACCAAATGATCAGAAAAGGCGCTCGCACGCATTTCTTGTTTTTTAACTTAGGTGGCGCGGCACATGAAATTGGTGTGAAGCAGGTGAGTCATTACCTATGGAAGCAGTATAGCTCAACACACAAAGTCAAATTTATTACGGTTGATTTTGAACCTGTCGTAGCGGAAATTTTGGAAAACGTAGAAAACAGCCAGATGGGTGTTATCTTAAAGCGTATGATGATGCGAGCAGGAAGCGCGGTTGCACAAAAACTTGGCATTCAAGCGCTTGTTACAGGCGAGAGCATTGGTCAGGTTTCCAGCCAAACACTGGCAAACTTAAGCGTGATTGATCGCGTGACTGAAACTTTAATCCTAAGACCGCTGATTCAGAATGACAAAGAAGAGATCATTCGCATTGCCAGAGAAATTGGAACTTGTGAAATGGCAGAGGCAATGCCTGAATACTGTGGTGTGATTTCTAAAAAGCCAACCGTTAAAGCGGTACTTGAGAAAATTGAAGCGGAAGAAGCTAATTTCGACTTTGATGTATTAGATACCGTAGTCGATAATGCTGTAATTAAAGATATTCGCGACATTGAAGTTGAAGCAAAAGAAGAAGTCAAAGAGGCCGAAAACGTAAAAGAATTACCACAAAACGCAGTGGTCGTTGATATTCGCTCTCCAGAAGAGGAAGATGCAGATCCATTGGAAATTGATGGGATTGAAGTGATCCATTTACCGTTTTTCCGCTTAGCTACTAAATTCGGTGATTTACCTCAAGACAAAGATTATTACTTATATTGCAGTAAAGGGGTAATGAGTCAACTGCAAGCACTGATCTTACATGAAAATGGTTTTACTAAAGTAAAAGTATACAGACCATAAATAATAAAAGAGCAGGCTCAAGCCTGCTCTTTCTGTTTAATTTGCTGCCATAACTTGTCGTTTATATCCGCATGGTGGCCATGCTTTTGCGCTGTTAAAGAAATAAAACCACAAATTGCATCTATTTCAGAACGCCTTTTAAGCTTGACATCTTGTGCCATAGATGACGTATTATTTGCGGTTAAAGTCATTACTTTGTAGGCTCGCACGAGTTCTTCATTTAACTTTAATTTGACCCCTTCTAGATTTGCAATAACACAGGCTTCATTAAGTAAATTCAACACTTGCTTCGCATATTTTGGGGCTCTTAACGCGCCGTTGTGACACTGCTCAATGGCAGTTAAGGGGTTGATGGCAATATTGACACAAAGCTTTTGCCATCGGATCAAGTTGATATCATCAATGGTTTCAAAAGGGTCAAAATGGTGTGAGAACAACACCTGATATATATCGTTTAGATTATCTTGGGCCGGTAAGTTACAGGCTCCTAACTGAGTGAGCCCAGGGCCTTTAAATATTACGGTGTTGGGGGCAGGTTTCATCCCGCCCATGGCAGTACTGAGAAAAAATAGTGCTTGTTTTGACTTCAAGTTAGCTTGGATATCAGCGAGATCATACATGCCATTGTGGCTGAGAATAATATTGGCATCATGGCTTAAGTGGGGCGAAATATCTTTAAAAGCTTGTTCTATTTGATAGGCTTTGACCGGCACGATACATGTTTGAATTTTTTTATTCAGTTGCTTTAGCGTGGTAACGTCTACATTAAGGCGATGTTGTTTTTGGCCACTGATTAGCATGTATTCAGTTTGAGAACTATCTCGAGTGATAAGTATGACACGGTGGCGCTGAGCAAGTTTTTCAGCGAGTAGCAGTCCTATCGCACCACAACCAAGAATATACACTTCACTCATTATTTAGCCTTCGCTGTTTAAATCGTTGATATATCCATATGGCAAGGAAGTAGCTGGTAGCTCCTGCCACATCCGCGATAAAATCTCCTAAGGAGGCTTGTCTGTAAGGCAGTGTAGACTGCATCCATTCGACAGCCGCACCATAACTGATTAATAGAGTAATATGAAACCATACTCTAAACCTGAAGGCGTGATGAGAGAAAAATGCTAACGCAAAAAATACTCCAAAGTGCACGACTTTATCTAAGTGTTCTATTCTTATTGCATGACTTTTCACTTCTTTTGCAAAAAGATATGTGATGACTACTAAAAATAGTAAAAGTAACGTTCTATATACTTTTCTAGTCACATTTGCTCCAACTTCTATGCGATGAAAAATCAGTATAACACCGAAATATTAAAAGTGGCTTAATAGTAAATACTTGAATACTCATGGGCATACAAAGATATATTCAATGATCAGAAGAAGCTATGTGCACATGCAAAAAAGTATATCGTATTGCCTCAGAGCATTGTTATAATTGCTCGTAAATTTGTTTTGAGGAGAGAACAATGCCTTCTTTTGATATTGTATCTGAAATAGAAATGACGGAAGCAAAAAACACCGTTGATAATGCGAACCGCGAATTGGAAACACGCTATGACTTTAGAGGTGTAGAAGCATCTATTGAGTTGAAAGACGAAGTTATCCAATTAAAGTCTGAATCTGAACAGCAGGTCATGCAGCTGTTTGACATGGTTGTTGGTAAAGCGGCAAAACGTGGACTAGATGTAGGTTGTTTCGAATTAAAAGACGTTGAGCGCAGTGGTAAAACGTTTGCTCGTAAAGTGGCTTTAAAGCAAGGTATTGATAAGGATATGGCTAAGAAAGTCGTTAAGCTTATCAAAGATTCAAAGCTCAAAGTACAAGCGGCTATCCAAGGCGAAGAAGTACGTGTTACCGGTAAAAAACGTGACGATTTACAAGAAGTAATGCAGCTGGTTCGCACATCTGATCTGGGCCAGCCATTCCAGTTCAAAAACTTTAGAGACTAGTCGGTTTCTAATACAGGGTTCCAGATCAATATATGATACTGGAACTCTAGACGTCCATTGACAATCCCCCCTTAAATCTCAGACAATATGCGCGGAATTTCGAGGTGCCAAACAACGCTGATAGATAGTCGGTATATTGGATAATCGGGAAGTTGGTGCGCAAGACAAAACTTGGCAATGCCAACGCTGCCCCCGCAACGGTAAAACTGTTTAAATTGGTTGAGCCCGGAGACCGGCCTTGAATTTGACTCATTTGATGAACTTTGTGCGGTGGGCACAAAGTAGGGGACCTTCATGTTAAAAATTTCTGCGCTAAGTGCTGCTGTATTGGCAGCGGTTTCATTTCACACATCTGCGACTCAAGAAATAGAGCGCATTACTGTTACAGCAAACAAAATTGAACAGTCGCAAAAAGACGTATTAGCGTCTGTATCTGTGATAGAACGCACTGACATAGAGCGCAGTGGCGCACGCGATCTGGTTACACTTTTATCTCAGCAAGCGGGTATTCAAATTAATTCAAACGGTGGTTTTGGCCATAATGCGGGTTTGACTTTAAGAGGCGGCAGCTCAAAGCACACTCTGGTATTGATTGATGGAAACCGAGTGGGGTCAGCAACACTAGGCTATAAGTCAATCGCAAAAGTGCCTTTGCAAAGCATTGAACGTGTTGAAATATTGAAAGGCTCTCGAGCTGCAATTTATGGCTCTGATGCGATGGCTGGTGTGATCAACATTATTACGCGTCGTGCGGAGCATACAACAGCAGATATGACCCTTGGCAGTAATAGCTATCGCAATGCTCAAGTAGCCACTTCGTTTAAAAGTGACGCGTTGACTGTACTGGCAAACTTGGGCTATGAAGAAACAGATAACTTTGATGTGTTGCAAGGCACACAGCCTGATACTGATGGCCATGATAACACCAGTTTAGGGCTTAGGGCTGAGTACCAAATTACCTCTGAGAGTAAAGTATTTGCGGCTTTTCAAGGCAGTGAAGGGGATACGAACTACGATAGTCGCTTTGGCTCTAGCAATGCAACTGTATTCCAAAGTAAATTTGATAATCAATTTTTAAGCATCGGTTTTGAGACGCAGCAGGGTAATGTATCACATGCATTTACGGCAACGAAATCGCAAGATGAATCAGTTGATGTGAATGAGTTTGGTGCCAGCAAAACGGTCACTAAACGCAATATACTCAATTACGACGGACACATTGATGTGCAAGAAAACTGGGTTGTCTTGGGTGGGATAAATGCAACAGAAGATGATGTGTCTGAGTCGACTTCTACCTATGTGCAGAGTAAGCGCGATACGCTGGGTGTTTTCGTAGGCACCGTTTATGAATATGACCAAGCCTTGGTAGAGGCAACCGTACGTTATGACGACGATGACCAGTTTGGTAGTGAAGTGACGCACAGTTTAGCAGTGGGATATAAAGTGCATCGCGATGCTACATTTAGATTGGCCCATAATACTGGTTATAAAGCGCCTACTTTTAATGATTTATACTTCCCTTCATCTGGCAACCCCGCACTCTCACCGGAAGAGTCTGATAACTTTGAGCTTGGTTTAAAGGCATCAGTAGCTGACACTGTGATCGACTTTGCTATTTACCAAACGGATTACACGAATAAGATAGTGTGGCGACAAGATACTAATGGCAACTGGGGCCCTGATAATGTTGAGAATGCGCAGCATTCAGGTTTAGAGCTTAGTATTTCGAACACACTGATGTTTGGTATTGAGTCAAACTTCAACTACGCGTTTGTGAATGCTAAAGATAACACCAATGGTAAGCCACTACCTCAGGTTGCAAAGAGCACAGCCAATTGGCAGCTAGCTAAGCAATGGGACGATTTTGAAGTGATCACCGAGCTGCAATTCCGTGGTGAGCGAGACAGTACAGCATCTTTGCCGACTGGTGAGGCATATAGGTTAGACTCATATACTTTGGTGAACTTAGCGGCAAATTATGATTTTTCTGACGCAGTTAAATTATCTGCGAGAATAGAAAATTTATTCGACAAAGAGTATGGTGCGGTTGCATCAAGCTTAGTAAAGAATGAGCAAAGTGAAGTAACGGGCGTCAATTATTACAACACGCCTGAAAGACGTTTCTTTGTGAATTTACAATACCGCTTTTAATAAGCAAAAAAGGTGAGCAAATGCTCACCTTTCTTATTTTAAATTGGCCTTAAATCGCTGCTCAAACTTAGCTACTTTAGGTGCAATCATAATGCTGCAATACCCTTGATTGGGATTATCATCGAAGTAGTTTTGATGGTATTTTTCGGCATCATAAAATGTGTCAATTTCGCTCAGTTCTGTGACAATCGGGTCTTGGAACTCTGGTTGCAACTTTGCTATATGAGCTTGAGCGAGCTTTAACTGCGCATCGGAGTGATAATAAATCACGCTGCGATACTGGGTACCAATGTCATTACCTTGACGATTAAGCTGAGTGGGATCATGTAGCGTAAAAAACATGTCAAGCAGCTTCTCAAACGATACCACATTGGGATCAAATGCCAGCTGGACCACTTCAGCATGGTTAGTGGTACCTGAGCAAATATCTTTATATGTTGGATTGAGTGTATTGCCGCCGCTGTAGCCAGATGTCACTTGTGTAACCCCTTTAACTCTACGAAAAGCAGCATCGATACACCAAAAGCACCCGCCACCAAACGTGGCCAGTTGTGATTCACTCATTTATTCAACTCCTTCGTTTTGCTCACGATGAGGGAAAGCTTGTTGCTGTTTTCCTAACTCAACAGCGGTATGTTCAGGTGAGCGGGTTCGTTTAGCAAGTATGCTATAGGCTGTTGGAATAACAAACAAGGTTAAAATCGTTGCCAAACTTACCCCTGCGAATACGACCACACCTATGACCATTCTGCTCTCAGCGCCGGGACCCGTAGCTAACACTAAGGGTATGGCGCTCATAACCGTAGTCAATGAAGTCATAATAATAGGGCGCAAGCGCTGCGTCGCAGCGGTGATGATAGCTTGTTCAAATGCCAGACCTTTATCGCGTAACTGGTTGGCAAATTCCACGATCAAAATTCCATTTTTAGCACTGAGCCCGATTAGCATGACAATCCCAATTTGGCTGTAGATGTTGATTGAGTTGTTACTAAAGTATAAGCCTAACATGGCACCAATTAACCCCAGTGGCACTGTTAACATAATGACAAACGGATGCACAAAGCTTTCAAATTGCGCCGCTAAAACTAAGAATGTCACCGTGAGTGCAAGGATAAAGACATAGGTCATTGCAGATGCTCCTTCATAAAAGAGCTGAGACTCGCCTTTATAGTCGATGGCACCGTCAATCTGGTTTTCTTCACTGGCAACGGTGTTCAAGAATTCTAGCGCTTGCTCGAGTGTATAGCCTTCTGCAAGATTGGCTGAAATGGTGATTGCACGCATGCGGTTGTAGCGATTTAACCTTGCTGCAGTGGCTTCTTCTTTGATGGTGATCAGGCTATCGAGCGGGATCAGTTGGCCTGTTCGAGAAGAGACATACACATTATTGATGTCAGTTGGTGTTGTAAAGTCTGCCTTGGTGCCTTTGAGGATCACGTCATATTCCTCACCTCTGTCAATAAAAGTGGTGACACGACGTTGGCCCAGCATGGTTTCTAACGTACGACCAATATCGTCGGTGGACACACCTAAATCAGCCGCTTTGAGTTTATCAATACTGATCAGAAATTGCGGAAATGTTTCTTTGTAGTCATGATCAAGTCTCACTAATCCAGGGTTACTTCTTGCACGCTCAAAAATACGGTCTCGCCAAGCTGCGAGCTCTTGGTAGTCATTACCTTGTAATACGAACTCAATAGGTCGTGAAGAGCCTCCACCGCCAATGCCACGGCGCATAATGGCAAACGCCCTGACGTCGGTCACCTGCTGCATTTTCCCACTGATCTCTGACATAACTTGCCACGTAGAGCGTTTACGCTCATCCCAGTCTGGCATACCTACAATGGCTACTCCCCCCATACTTCCCCAGCCTGGCACACGGATCAATACGCGACTAAGTTCGTTGTTTTCAACATAGGGCATGAGGTGTTGCTCAATTTGTGCCATATTCGCGGCATTATTTTCATAGCTCGCGCCTTCAGGGCCACTCATCATAAGGAAAAATGTACCGCGATCCTCTTTTGGAGTCAGCTCGGAAGGGATTTGTTTGAATAGACCATAGCTCGCAGCCACCGACAGCAGTAAAACTAATAGGAGCCCATAGCGGCTGTGTATATTGCGTCTTAATACATTTTGATAGTGTTGCTCTAGCTTACCAAATTGATGATTCATCCACTTTGAAAAGCGCCCCTCTTGCTCTTGTTTGAGTACTTTTGAGCACAGTGCGGGCGATAGAGTAAGCGCGGTGATACTCGAAAAGATCACCGCGGCACTGACTGCAAGTGCAAATTCAGTAAATAGGGCGCCGATCCGGCCATCCATAAAGATCAGTGGTACAAATACCGATACCAATACGAGTGTTGTAGCGATGATTGCAAAACCGACCTCTCTGGCTCCTCTAAATGCTGCCAGTAATCTTGGTTCGCCTTGCTCTATGCGGCGGTGAATGTTTTCAAGCATGACAATGGCGTCATCAACCACGAGACCGATGGCGAGTACCAGAGCCAATAAGGTAAGTAAGTTAATTGAATAGCCCATTGCGAGTAAAAACATAAATGTTGCAATCAGTGCGACTGGCACCGTCACGGCAGGTATAAGCGTTGCGCGAATATTGCCTAGAAAGATAAAGATTATGAGAACAACTAACCCCATAGCAATAGCGAGGGTGCGATATACTTCTGAAATAGACTCGCGAATAAAAATAGACGAGTCATAGCTGTCTTCGATTTTGGTGCCTTCAGGTAGGTTTCTCTTGATGGCAACAAGCTCTTTTTTGACATTATCAACAACGTCTAATGTATTGGCTTTGGCTTGTTTTACAATACCAAGTCCAATCATATTTTTACCGTTTCCTCTGAAGGTACTTTCTTCATCTTGTGCCTCTAAAGACACATTGGCCACTTCGCCTAAGCGAACTAAATAGCCATTGTCACCGCGTTTAATAACGAGATCATTGAAATCACGTTGCGATGTGTAACTACGGGCAATACGAACGGCAAAGTCACGGTCTAGCGATTCAATTTCACCTGCTGGCAGCTCGACATTTTCACGACGCAATACACTTTCAATATCACTGCTCGTCACACCTCTCGCAGCCATGGCTTGACGGTCAAGCCAAATTTTCATGGCATATCTACGTTCCCCGCCAATTTGTACGCGTGATACACCATCAACAACCGCAAGTCGGTCAACAACATAGCGCTGTGCGTAATCAGAAAGTTGTAATGTATCCATCGACGTACTACTGAGAACAAACCAGGCGATGGCGTTTTCATCGTCACTTGATTTAGACACCTCAGGAGGGCGAACTTGTTCTGGAAGTCTATCTAAAGCGCGAGATACGCGTTCTCTCACATCATTGGCAGCTGCATCAATATCTCTGTTGACGTTAAACTCGATAGTGATATTAGAGCGACCATTTCGACTTGATGAGTTAATACTTTTTATGCCTTCTATTCCAGAAATGCGGTTTTCTAACACTTGTGTAATTTTGGCTTCGACCACCGCAGCGGACGCGCCAGTGTAATCGGTGCTGACATTAACGATAGGAGTCTCAATGTCTGGATACTCTCGCAAAGGCAGCATGGTAAATGCGACGATACCGAATGTGAGTAAGAGTAAGTTGATAACAATGGCAAAAGTGGGCCGTTTAACGGCCATATCAGTGATCTTCACATGTTACCCCTTAACAGCTACTTGGCTACCACTGCGTACTTTGGTGGTGCCTTCAGTCACAACTAATTCACCAGCTTGGAGTCCTGTGACGGCTACCCAGCCTGAGAAGCGATTTAACAAAGTGATCTGCTGCTGCTGTACTTTGTTGTCCTTGACGACATAGACAAAGTGCTTATCTTGTCGTGGTATTAAGCTTTTTTCCGGTACCATTAATGCGTCGAGCTGCTGCAAGTGCACTGCCACGTTTAATAGCATGCCGGGGCGGAGTGAATGATCAGGATTTTCAAAACTGGCAGTGACTTGGATGCTGCGTGTTGTTTCGTCAATACGAGGGTCAATATGTGAGATCTGGCCCACAAATGCGCGACCAGAATAGGCATCACTGGTGACGTTGGCAGTCATTCCTAAAGCTAGCTTAGCCAAGTACTTTTCTGGTAGCTGAAAATCCACTTTAATGGTACTGATATCATCGAGTGTTGTCAGCGGAGTGTTGTCTTTGACATAACTGCCGATTGATACCAAGCGTTTACCAAGTACGCCATCAAAAGGCGCGTGAATGCTCATTTCAGATAATTTGAGTTTGGTCGTTTGCAGCTGTGTTTTTAATGCATCAACCATAGAGCGCTGCGCGTCTAATTGGGAACGTGCTGCTGATTGTGTTTTGGCAAGTTCAGTCAAACGCGTCAATTGTCTTTGCTGCTCTTTTAAATTGATAGTCAACTCTTTGACAGCCAAAAGTTCTTCTTTGTTATTAAGTTGAGCTAGCTTTTGATTGCGAGAAACCGTTTGTCCATCCACAAATAAGATGTCACTGATGTAATCGCTATGTGAGCTTGTAATATCTACAGCTTGATTAGCTCTGGCGGAGCCAATGGCTTGTGCGGTGATGGCGCGTTGTTCGGTGACAACCTCATGTACTGAAACTTCGACGGCTTTGGCCGAACGATTTATTTGCTCTCCTTGTGAGGCGGGAAAATAGAGATAGCCGCATAATGCGAATAGCATTAAAATGAGAGTAGGAAAAAGGGCTTTGCCCGACTGTTTTGCACGCATAATTTAATCTCACTATTTGTAGATGATTAGTGTACAAAAATTCTTACGAGAGAAAATCACGGATATCTTGTATATTTGTGTATTAAACGAAAATATAACAGAACTTATTACTGTGTACCTAAAAGGTTACTGAAATGCGTAAAGCAAAACCCTGTAAAAGGTGCTTACAGCTGAGAAAACTATTCGTATGGCTTATTGCCATGCTGATATTTTATTGGTGGTTTTATTATGCATAAAGTTTCGTTACGCGCGTCTGCAAACCGCCATAGTATAGAGTTTATGCTTGCTGGTGGTATTTGCTTAGGGATCATAATTTTGTTTGTGACATTGCGTGCTACGCCACCGACAATTTTAGAACTGGCGCTAGCTGCTGCCGCTATCTGCTCGATATTACTTGGGTTTTTGAAAAGCCAGCAACCTTTTTATAGCATTGAATTGAGTACATTAGCGTTTAACTATGTACATAAATTTGGTGTTATGCACGTTTCTCATGGTAATTTTCACTCCAGCGGTGTCCCTTTTGTAACTCAAGGAGTTGAAAACCTTGAGTTAAATGCTGTAGGTATTAAACTAAACAATATTGATGAGTTTTTAGCAGAGCTTACCCCCCGTTTGGCTGGTAAGTTGCTTATTGAACAGCGACATATTTTTTTACAAGCTGTTAAAATACATTGCGCAAATGGCAATTGTCCATCAGAATGGCTGGTTGAAGAAACCTGTTTTGAGTCGCCAAACGGGCGAGTTTATTCAGGTCTAATGGCTATGTTTGCAAACCGGATGCAAAATTTAAAAACGGTCACTGGGTATGACTTATTGTTACCCGCGAATGTTTTGGATAGGGATATATGGCAATTTGCTACTATTTTAAACCACTGGAAATTAAATCCAGAAAAGGTGGTCAAAGATTTGCATGAGCAAATAGCCACCGCTAGATGAAGTAACAGGATATATACATGAGCTTCGATAAAGCCTTTATTAAAAGTGGTCGAAATACCATCATCCATAAAGATAAAAAGCTCGATTTAGTGATCGTAAATGGGGAAGCCCACCCGAGGATTAAAGTAACTGCGACTGGTTTGATACCTTTTAAAGAGGAGTTACCTAGAAATCGTCGGGAAGCTAAAGAGCGTTATTTAGAGGTGGTGCAAATATCAAGTCCGGACGTATTCAGTGAAGTAAAACGACTGCTATTTATTCAGTCATTAGATGGCCGTGAATACAAAGTTGATTACAGTAAAATTGGTACTAAATTATTTGTTCGGATTCACCAAGATAGCTACCTCTAACTTGACACGGAGGTAGTCAGTTAGGAGTTGTAATGCTAAAAAAATCGCTTATCGTCACAGCCGTCTCTGTTGTATTGAGTGGTTGTGGGGGCTCGGGTGGCTCAGATGAAGAAGTTGTCAGAGCCAGCATCAATGCAGGGCAAGATGTCACTGTCATAGAAAAGAATGAATTTACACTCAAAGCAACAGCGTCACCAACTGGTGGCACGTTCAACTGGCAAGTGACTTCAGGTCCCTCATTCGAAGGTTTCCCTCAAACTGGTGAAGAACTCACGGTCACCGCTCCCGATGTTAAAGGGGACAGCCTCGCAGTATTAAAAGTTGATTATTTGGCACCTTCAGGTGAACTTGTGTCAGACACGCTCAATGTTAATATCACGTCTAATAACCAACTCCCAGTTGCCAAAGTGACCCAAACTGGTCCTGAAACGCCTCCTTCAAAGTATTTGGATACCGTTGTTTTATCAGCGGAGGAATCAAGTGACCCTGACGAAAATGGTCAAGTCGTTGGCTATAAGTGGGAGCTGATATCAGGACCGAGCAATATCACTGTCGAAGACAGTGGCAGTGTGACCTTAAGTTTTGTGCACCCTTTACTTGCCGATACACAAACGGCTGTGTGGCGTTTAACCGTCACGGATGACGAAGGTGGTAGTACAACCACCGATTTTAGCGTTGCTCTGGCAAAAAATGACAAGGTGGTGTTGGCCAACGCAGGGGACGACCAGCAGGTATTGGAATTCGATACCGTGACCTTAGACGCGACCAAAAGCATGACTGTTGATGGTCAATACACTTGTGCTTGGCAGCAATCCAGTACAGGGGATTCGATAACCTTAGCCGATAGCAGCGCTTGTAAAACTACGTTCCAAGCGCCTGATAAAGACGATAAAACGTTTGCGACTTTTAAAGTAACCGTGACCGATTCATCAAATCGCACCGGCGATGACGAAGTACGTATTGATATTTTACCTAAACCACTGAGTAATCTAAACGATAGTGGAGCAAGTGCTTGTTACAATGACACTGCCATTATTAATTGTGAAAATACGGAGTTTCCACGCCAAGATGCTGAACTGGGTAGAGACAGTGTTGCTCAAGTTATTTCTAAAGAGGGCACTGGTAGTCTTGCCTTTGATTTTACTAAGCTAGACGCCGATGGCAAAGAGTTACGTGATGATGCATCCACATTTAGTTGTGTGCGAGATAATATCACGGGATTAGTGTGGGAAGTAAAAGAAGCAACTGCAGGGACATTACCTAACACCTCAACGCGCAATGCGCAAAATCACTATACTTGGGCTCTAGACCCCGACGGAACAGAGTTAATTGGCAGCGAGTACCCTGTGATAGCTCCCGCACCATGCCCTCACATTAGCGATACCTATCGATGTGGTGTGCAAGCTTTTATTAACCGCGTAAATAGTGAGTCGGGCGGCTATTGTGGCGGTAATACTTGGCGGTTGCCAAGTTATACCGAGTTGATGAGCATTGTTGATTTTGGCCGTGTAGGTGTTCATGTCTTAGATCCTACTTTCTTCCCAAATGTGCCACAAACATCACTGCAAG
This sequence comes from Pseudoalteromonas luteoviolacea, assembly GCF_001750165.1. Lineage (NCBI taxonomy): Bacteria > Pseudomonadati > Pseudomonadota > Gammaproteobacteria > Alteromonadales > Pseudoalteromonadaceae > Pseudoalteromonas > Pseudoalteromonas luteoviolacea. The sequence goes on along the minus strand of NZ_CP015411.1, from coordinate 4,252,047 downwards.
GGCACTTGTATTATTGGACTATTCAGACCGCTGTTGGGGGGACTGATGGCAGTGATGGAAATTTAACTCGGGCCTATGTAATTGACATGGAAACAGGTAATGATGTGCCTCGTGCAAAAGCGCAAACTGCGTATGTGAGGCTAGTACGAGGTAATACCAATGCAAATTAAAATAATTCTAGTCGCTTCGTTGTTAAGCCCTTTTGCGATTGCTCAGCAGTGTGCCTCAAGCACCTCAGTGCCGCCTTCTACACCTGATGATCGTTTTATCATTAATACTGATGGTACCGTATGCGACACCAAAACCGATATTATGTGGCAAAGATGCACATTTGGTTTTGTGTATAACGCCGAAACCGAGAGTTGTGATAACAAAGAGCAACAACTGAATTGGCAGCAAGCACTTGCTGCTGCAAGTAACAGTCGCTTGGGTGGCTATGATGACTGGCAGTTACCAAACGTGAAAGAACTGGCAACTTTAGTAGAGAGGAGTTGTGAGGATCCGGCCATCAATACGACGGTATTTTTAGGTAATCACAGTGGTAATTACTGGACGAATACCACGAATGTTAAAGACATCTCACGCGCGTGGACTTATCAATTTTCAGATGGCTTGAATGACAGTTCAAGTATTAAAACATCAGATGCTTTTGTGCGATTAATGCGATATACCTTCTGTCCAAATTCTGATTAATGAATTTATGTGGCGGTTAGGAAGTATTTTGCAGCTTAAATTTACAATGTACACCTTGCTCGGGTTAAAAAATAAGTTTGGTTGAAAAATAAAATTTGCTACCCTCGTGCTATTACGTATGGGGGTAGTATGAAGTTGTCTATATCTAGCGCTAAATCTGTTTTCTTTTCACTGTTGCTCAGTGCATCAAGTTTTGTCCATGCTGATGATAAATGTGATGTCGAATTAGGGCATGGTTTAATCATTACTGATTCTGTGATCCGCATACTTGATAATGGCCAAACTCGTGTACAAATCAATAATGATAACCAGCTGCTGGTGCGTGGTATGTGGGTTGAGCTCAATGAGCAAGAAACTCAAGTTCTACAAGAATATGCAAAAGGGATCCGCGATACGGTACCTGAGCTTGTTAATTTGGCGACGGATGGGGTCAACTTAGGGCTCAGTGCCATAGAGCAAGTAGTAGAGGGCATGTCAGATAGTAATCCTGAAGTGCTAAAAACGCAGCTGCAATATGTTGAGCGTGCGCTCATGGATAAATTTAAACGTGGTGAAGACTTTTACTATATTGCACCTCAGTCTCTGTCTAAAATTGATGACTTCTTTACCAAAGAGATCAGTGGCAAAATTCACTCTGCAGTACACGGCTCTTTAGGGGCGATTTTGGTGTCAGTTGGAGATGCGTTTAAATCGCGAGAGGGGAACATTGAAAGCCGTTTCTCAGACATGGGACAGCGTATGGAAATCATTTCGAAGGAAATTGACAAATCATTGCAGCAAAAAGCAGCGCAGCTTGAAGTGAAAGCAAACGAATATTGTGAGTGCCTCAATACACTTGATGAAACAGAAAAGCGACTACAAGTGATTGTACCGAGCTTAGCTGCGTTTGATCTGGTTCAGATCCGTTCTTAAACTGCTAGCTTATATACTCGTTTCGCGTTTTCAAAGCTAAGCTGGTGCCATACCTTGCTATCTACTTGTTGAACAAGTTCATAGTAATGTTGCCACTGAGTCTCATAATCATGTTTTATTAAGCAAACTGGGTGGTTTGATGCCAACATGATGCGCTCGGATCCAAAATAAGTTAATAGCGCACTGAGTTGGTGCTGTGGCGCTATCGGTGCATCTAATAGCTCGTGCCCAGAAAACTTAATAACGCAGTTTTTTATTTGAGACAACAATTTAATACTCTCTTGCCAATCACGGCCTTCCGTCATAAACCCAGCGTGATTAATCACTAAGGTGGCTGCTGGTTGCTCGCGATAGATATCATACATATGGCGACTTATCACTGTGTTATGTACTTCAAATTGCGCTTCAAAATGTATGTTTTGCTCTGCTAAATAACAGAGGTTTTGTCTGGTATGCTCGCATTGTAATCGCTGGGCATCATCACCTTCTGTGATATCTCGGATGGCGACTAAGCTCGGGTGTTGGAGCTTATGTAGTGCATTGCGAAACTGTTCGTGTGGACTATCTATTTGGGCATAAGCGACGGCTTTATACGGGAGCGGTGGTACGATGTTGGCCAACCACTCTAGCTCTCTCAAAGGATGATTGTTATCGAACCCAGCTTCCACATGCACGCAGGCTGCTACCTTGAACAAAGCAATATTCTGTAAAGCTGCCGGTAAATGGTTTTGTTGGATCAAGTCTAAGTGAGGCCAAGCTGGAGGGTTGTGTTTCAACCACTCGTAATTGCCCTCGTCGAGATCAAAAAAATGCAAATGTGGGTCGATAATCTTCATTAGCGTGCTGTGTAACCACCGTCTATTGTTTGTAAGCTGCCAGTAATAAACGCTGCATCATCACTGAGTAAAAATGCCACCAGAGCTGCAACTTCATTAGGTTGCCCTAACCTGCCCAAAGGCTGAAGAGCCGCTTCTTCGGCCACCACTTCCGTTTTGTCGGCACCGCTTTGTGTACAGTATCTATCAATGGCATTGTGGAAGAGTGGCGTTTCGATTGTGCCTGGACATACTGCATTAGCGCGTATGTTGTACTGTGCATAATCTAGAGCTGTGGTTTTTGCCATCGAGGCGAGTGCATGTTTACTGAGGTTGTAGGCAAAAGAGTTAGGTTTACCTACAAGCGCTTGATCTGACGAGATCAGCACAATTTTACCATCATGTTGGGCTTTCATTGCGGGCAGGACAGCTTGTATCCCTGCATAGGCCCCTTTTACATTGAGTGCGAATAATGAATCCAATGTGGCTTCATCGGTGTTTTCGATGGTCGCACTGAGGTGTTTTCCTGCATTTGATATCAAAGCATCTACGCGCCCAGTTTCTTCGACAATGCTTTGGATGGTTTGTCTTACTTGCTCAACCTGACTTACATCGCATTGACGGTGCTCACCGAGGTCGCTGTGTACAATGTCGAGATTAAATACACGATAGTTTTTATTCAGCAGCTTTTCAACAATGGCTTTGCCAATGCCAAAGCTGCCACCAGTAATGATGGCAACAGGTTGCATATATTTTCCTTAGTGGTCGTGACCGCAGCCGCCTGCGCCGTGCACATGGCCATGAGACAGCTCTTCAGCTGTTGCTGCTCTGACATTAATTACTTCAACATCAAAAGTCAGTGTTTTACCAGCAAAAGGGTGGTTTAAATCACAATCCGCGTTAAAGCGACCGACTTTGACGATGCTTACTTGATGACGGCCTTGATTAGAGTCTACGATGGCTGTCATACCTGGTTTCCATACTTTGTTGTTACCTAAGCCTTGTAAGTGTTTGATTGGGATACGTTGAATTAGGCCTTCTTGGTATTCACCATAGCTGTCTTTTGGCTCTAATGTAACCGAAAACTTGTCGCCGGCAGATTTTCCGTCTAGGGCTGCTTCAAGACCAGGAAGCATGCCTTCTTGGCCATGCAAGTAGCTAAGCGGTTCGCCGTTTGTGCTGGATTCAATTTGCTCTGAACCTTCTGTTAGCGTGTAATGAAATTCTACCGCTGTATCTTTTGTAATTTGCATATCGATTATTTTGTCTCGTGAATGTGGCCTTATATTCTACGTCAGGGCCTAGTCTGGGGGCAAGCTAGGTTCAGCAGGGCTTGGGACTTCTTTTAGTTGGGTTGCCTCTTCAAGTACATCGAGATAGCTTGGTGTAGTCACTGAATTCTTTGGTTGTGCTTTAACTTGTGTGGGTAAATGTAAGATCAGTACTTTACCGGGAGACAAAATACTTGCCGATTGTAAATTGTTCCAATCGAGCAAATCTTTCAAAGGTACTTGATAGTGTTGACTTAAATCCCACAAAGAGTCACCAGCGACAATGGTATGATGATGCTCAATAGTTGCTTGTTCCGGGGCCACTTGTTGCTCTAAATAGGGACTGATCTGATAGTTAACAGTAAGAGAACGATTAATATTCGCCTGATTAATCAATAAGATTTCACCAACACGTATCAAATTATTTTGTTTATTATTTAATTGCTTTATTTTGTTCACTGAGGTGCCAAATTGGCGTGCAATGCCATATAAGGTGTCGTTGAGTTTGACTTGGTAGCGCTTGCTAAATTGCTCTCGATAAAATGGGCTTTGCAATAACGCCTGCTCAGTGAGTGGCACTAATACCTTGTATGGGCCTTGTTCTGGCGTTTGATGCCGCAAGTAACCGCTGTTTAAGTCATGTAGTTGTTGTTTATCGATATCAAGAAGTTGTGAAAGCACGCCAAAGTTAAATGCTTGGCCAACATCTAAAATCGTGGTGGTCGCCTTATTAGCAAGCTCCGGCCGTTTAAATCCTGTTTCAGGGTGTTTCAATAAGTAACTCAGTGCGAGCAGTTTGGGGATGTAATCTGCGGTTTCTTTTGGCAGTTTTAGGTGCCAATAATGTGTGCTTTTTCCTGCTTTGCGATTACGCTTGATAGCCGCTTTCACTCTGCCTTCACCGGTATTATAGGCTGCAATGGCGTGTAGCCAGTTACCTTCAAATGTTTTGTGTAAATACGCTAAATAAGAGAGTGCGGCATCTGTGGATGCAAGTACATCACGTCGGCCATCATACCAATCATTGCTTTGCAAACCAAAGTGGTAGGCTGTGGCATCTACCAATTGCCAGACGCCAACGGCACTTTGTTTTGATACCGCTTGAGGGCGGAAATCACTTTCAACGAAGGGTAAAAGCGCAAGATCGAGAGGTAATCCGCGTTGCTCTATTTTTTTGACTATGTGGTATAAATACGCCTCAGCGCGTCGGTTTACACTAAGCAGGTATTCTGGTTGCGATAAATACCAATCGACTCTTGTTTTGATACGTTGATGCGGCGTTTGCTCAAAGCTTAGGTTGTGGGCAATATGCTGCCATATGTCAGGTGAACGATAAGGCTTTGGCGGTACCGGTTCTTGCACTGTGGTTTGTGGCGCAGTTTGAACCACTGTTACGGGCGCTTTTTCAGTTAATAAGTCTTGCAGCACATCCTGAAGAGAAGCACGTTGAATAGGTGTTTGCTTGCACCCTAAGGTGCTCAATAAAATGACGCAGCAACACAATTGTAAATAAATATTCTTACGGATCATAGGCGCTTAACACTGGAAAACACTATGAGTGATCGACAGATAAATTAGCATAGTTCATGTGTCGTACTATACCTTCTGGTGGTTATTTGTTCAAAAGCTAGTGTGCTTTTTTTGCTTTTCAGCTTGTTCAAAATAGGCGTCAAATTGAGTTTTAGCAAAGCCATTTTGTTGATATTGAAGCCGTAATTCCTCAATTTCTGTTGAGTTGTATTTCGAGTTTAACAGCGATAAAAAGCGTATAGGCAGGTGAAGTTTTTCCTTTTTATAAGGTTTACCATACCCAGGGAGTATCCACTTTATTTGTTGGGAGTGTTTAAGTGTGTGTAATGTTTTTTGCCAGTTTACAGTTTGAGCCTGGGCAATATATGGCAAGGCATTTGTCGTGTGGCCACCAAAAAGTGCTTGATTGTTATGACTATGTGCATACAGTGCTGAGCCTTTATACCCTTCAATGGGGGTGATTGTGAGTGAGTAATTTCCTAGCTCTAGACTGACCGCTGTAGACAAGGGTACAACTGTTGGAGGAGGTATTTTATGCCAACGGCTCAAGCGTTGCTTAGCTTGTTGTAGCTTGGTATGCCAATCAAGTTGTTCAAGCTCGGGGGCATGAGAAATACGTTGTTGACTCAGTAAAAGACTTTGCTCAAACCCTGCGAGTTTTTGGTCTAACTCCTGTTTTATCACATCCCCTATCGAGTTCGTTTTGGAAGATTTATCTTCAGGAGTATAAATAACAGCATTTGGAAATGCGCTTTTGAGTAATGCGGTACCAGAGAGCTGTTTAGGGTCTAAGTTAGTGGCGACGATGTAGCACAAAGGAACTGTCAGTTTTGAACGTATTTGCGCAACTAATAGTTCAAGTGCAACGAAGTCTCCGTGGCTGTCTATCAGAGCTGCACACTTATCGCCTTGGATGATAGCTTGATTCGGGATGAGGTAACGTGCTTCTTTAGTCGGTTCAATGAGTACCGTGTGTTTATCTACGTGATGCCAGCTTGCTGCATTGGCATAGATGGGGGAGAGCATAAACAGGTAAAAGAGGCTAAATGCAATCCGAATCGGCATTGTTATTTCGCCTCTAGGTGTTCACCTAAGCGTGTTACGAGCTGACTGCTTTTATTGGTCGCTGCTAGGTGCTCTTTTTCTAATGCTTGAAAATCATGACATAGATGCAAAGCAGCCATTAAAAGAGCGTTTTGATCAGTACGAACTGTGTCCCTACGCTTCATTTCATCAACGCGAGTATTCAATAACTCAACCGCATCAATAAGCGCTTGTTCTTGTCCTTCAGCACATGAAAACTGGTGGCTTTTACCAAGAAGGGTAACAGCCACCTGGCTTACTTTATCCGTCATTAGTTCGCCTGATGAGCGCTCTGAAGTTTGTCAAGTAAGCTGCTTAGTGTTGTACTTGTTTCTTTTTGCTTTTCTTCACGTTCCAGTAGTTCTAACTGCAACGTTTCATTTTCATCAACTAATTTACCATTTTGCTCTTTCAGCTGAACAATTTGCTGCTCTAACTGTTCATTCTTGCCAATCAGTTGATCTACCAGTTGTTCGAGTTGTGGAAGAATATCGTTCATTTTAAATGCGCTCTTATCACTGTGTTTTGTCATGCAAATGTAAAGCAAAGTGGGCTTTATTACCAGTATTTGCGTAGCTTTATACTGATTTTTGCGCCGTTTTGAGAGATAATTCCTGTAACTTCTTATTTTGTTCATTTGTTATTCATTAAAGTGGTCGAATTTTGGTCGCTTCGAATTGAGACGAATTCGCAAAAAGCCACTATAGTCAGTGAATAAGGGCCATTATGCTCAGTTATAGACATTCTTTTCATGCTGGTAACCCAGCGGACGTTATCAAACACTTAGTTTTAGCTGAAGTGCTCGCTTATATGACGCGTAAAGATAAGCCGTTCGACTATATAGATACTCACTCTGGTGCAGGTTTATTTGAATTGGCATCTAGTGATGCGCAAAAAACGCAAGAGTTCGAACAGGGGATAGGCCGTCTCATGCAGTATGAGGGGGGAAATGAAGCGATTCTTCGCTATATTGATATGGTAAAAAGTTTTAATGATGAAAAGTTAGCGTTTTATCCTGGATCTCCAAAAGTTGCTGAGCAATATCTACGTAAGCAGGATAAAGGTTGGTTTTTTGAATTACACCCGCAAGATTTACCCCTGTTGCAAAAAAATACGGCCCATAAGCGTTCTTTGCGGGTCAAAGGAGAAGATGGATTTAAAGGGTTATTAGGTTTAGTGCCACCTCTATCACGTCGTGCGGTAGTGTTGATGGATCCACCTTATGAAATCAAAACAGACTATCAAAAAGCTGTAAAAACGATTGTGAAGGCGCATAAAAGCTTTACATCAGGCACTTATATGATCTGGTATCCAGTTGTTGATAGATCACGTATTGATCAAATGGAAACAGAGTTGATTGCATCCGGTGTGCGAAATATTCAGCTTTTTGAGCTGGCTACGGCTGCAGATACTGAAGAACGCGGCATGACAGCCTCTGGTATGATAGTCATTAACCCGCCATATGTATTGAAAAATACGATGGATGCAGTGTTACCAGAGTTAGTGAAAGAGCTTGCTGTTGAAGAGGGCTTTTTCCGCAGTGTTGAGCTGGTCTCAGAATAGTGAAAGTTGTACGCCAATCTGATCTTAACCAAGTTCAGGTTGGAATTTATTTGCTCCACTGGCGAAGATTTCATATGCTGAACTTATGGATGCCAGTAATGCGTGCAAGAGTGAAGGATGTTAATGAGTAGTGAAACTGCCAAGGTAAAGAAAAACGCCGTTCAGTATATCGCCCGCCAAGCTATTTTGAATAGTGAACTGCAAGTACATGCCTATGAATTACTGTATCGTGACTCACAAAATAATGTATTTCCAAGCGGGGTAAGTGATGGGCTTGCTACGGGACGCTTGTTCTTTAACTCATTATTGTTTATTGGTTTAGATAGACTCGCTGCTGGCGCTTTGGCATTTGTTAATTTTTCAGATGAAACACTTATACAAGAACTTCCGAAACTATTAAGCCCGCAAGGTCTCGTGGTAGAAATTGTTGAGCGCTCTCAAGATATTGAGAGTTTGACTGCAACAGTTAATAAATTACAAAGTGTGGGCTATCGCTTTGCGCTAGATGATTATGATGGTGATCCGCGCTGGCAACCTCTGTTGGATTTAGTCGACTTCGTCAAACTTGAAGTTGAACTCCCTATCATCAAAACCACCATGATGGTGAAAAAGCTCAAACGTCAATATCCACATCTGAAAATAGTTGTGGAACGCATTGAAACACAAGAGCAATTTAATTTTATCCGTGCCGCAGGGGCAGATTATTTTCAAGGTTTTTTCTTTGCCAAGCCTGAGATGCTTAATCATGGTAATGTGGAACCCTCTAAGCTCGCGGTATTTGATTTATTGCGTTGTACAGCGAAAAAGTCTCTCTGCTTCAAAGAGGTACAAGACCGTGTATCGAAAGATTTAAGCTTAACTGCCAGAGTACTCAGATTGGCCAATGCTAAAGCAGGTGAAGATCGTATAGAGATCCGCTCAATTTCACAGGCTGTGATATATCTCGGTGAAGATGCTATTCGTCAGTTTGTTAAAGTGCTAGCGTTGAGTGAATTGGGTGCTGATAAGCCGACAGAATTAACCAAGCTTGGTTTAAATCGCGCTAAATTTTTGGAGTTATTCTTGGCACCCGGTGGTGAGGAGATGGCAGAGCAAGGTTATCTGATTGGTCTGATGTCAGTATTGGATGCCATTTTAGATGTTGAGCTCTCTGTCGTGGTGGATGAATTTTCATTGGATCCTGATTTAAGTAGCGCATTATTAAGTTATAAAGGTTTAATTGGTGGCGCACTTCGCTTGGCAATTGAAGTTGAGCGTAATAATCTAACCGAAGCTGAACTTATCTTAAATGCGATTCGCCCTGCGTCAGAGGTGCAAGTACTCTTTGATTTAATCATAAAAAGCCGAGCATACGGGGATGAAATGTTTGCTGTGGCAAGAGAAGATTTCGACAAGTAGCAGCTTTACTTGTCGACTGTGTAAAGTTTATTCCTGGACTGTACTTTTAGTACGTGACTACAGTGAGCGATACAGAGAGATTTTTCCAGTAAACTTGCTCCTGTTCTAGGTCTGCTGCAAATAGTGAATGCCGTTTAAACCAAGCTTGTTCAAACGAGAGTTCAACACTTTGATTAGTCACAGACAAACGATATTCGGGTACTTGGCTCTCTTGGCGTTTTTGATGGAAAAGAATCGCTAAACGCAAGAGCGTTAGTAACTTAGAAAATTGTTCAAGCGACTCTCCTTCAACCAATGCGTCAAGATCAACAGCTTTAATTTTTTTTCGATGAAAACGGATCAGTGTGCCAAGCAGCTGCTGTTGTTCTTGCGTAAAGCCTGGCAGTTGGCTGTTACTCACCACATATGCACTGTGTTTATGAATGCCTGAAGAGTTAATCGCAATGCCTACCTCGTGTAATTGCACCGCCCAGCGTAGGATCTCTAAATCGAGCTCTTCAAGTTGCCACACTGTTTTTGTTGCTTTGAATAGTTGTTCAATGGTTTGGCATATATGATTGGCATGCAGCGTATCAACGGCGTATTGTTCTGCGAATGAGGATATGGTGCGAGCACGGATATCAAACTCATCATTTTGCGCTAATTCATGTAATAGCCCCTCTCTCAGCGAAAAGTCACAGTACGCCATCTCCGCTATATTAAGCTGATTAAAAGCGCCTATCAGCACAGCAAGCCCACCAGCAATGCTAGATTGGCGTTCTAGAGGGAGCGCCTTGAGGTTGATATTTTCTAATGCTTGCGCTGTGATGAAACGCTTCTGGATCTGCTGTAATGATGCCAATGTCAGAATTTTGCTGTCAAATAACTCTTCATTGATTGCAATGAGGGTTTTAATGGTGCCAGATGTTCCTAAACAGGTTTGCCAGCCCGCTTTTTGATAGTTAGCGGTTATGGCTTCAATATTTTGCTCCGCATGAATAATGGCTTTTTGAAAGCGCTTATCTGTGAGCTTTCCATCGGCAAAATACCGTTGACTCATAGTAACACACCCGATATCACGGCTAGTGAGCAGTTTGTGGTGTTGATACTTACCAATGATCATTTCTGTACTGCCGCCCCCGATATCTATCACGAGCCGGTTGTGCTCGTCGTGCATGTAATTGGCGACGCCTTGATATATCAAGCGAGCCTCTTCTTGCCCAGAAATGACATTGATTTTATATGGAAAAACAGTCTTGGCCTGCTTTAAAAAATGGCGCAAATTTTGACACTTTCTCAGTGTATAGGTCGCCGCCACCTCAACGTTTTTTTTATCAAAACCATTCAGAGTTGCCGCAAACTGGGAAAGTACATGTAAAGCGCGCGCAATGGCATCTTCACTGAGGTGATCGTGTTGATCAAGACCTGCTGCCAAGTAAACGCGCTGCTTTTCTTTGTGCAGTATTTGTAATCGACCATCTACCTCCCTTGCAACTACGAGATGAAAACTGTTTGAGCCTAAATCAACGGCTGCAAATGAAGGGTATGTTGTCATATTAAGTCCTACTGCTTTCCCATTTTTTAATGTGATCATAGATGGCGATTTGAGAGCGGATCTTCTTTTTATTGCCGCGATTCACGTAGTTATTTTTTTGCTCGCTATCAATTAAGCGCGCTTTTACGCGATCTCGAAATTGTAGTTCTAATGTGTCAATGATCAACTGTTTCAAGGTTTCATCATAAATGGGTACACCTACTTCGACACGATGATCTAGGTTACGCGTCATCCAGTCAGCAGAGGAAATATATACTTGTGGACTCCCCTCATTTTCAAAAACCATTACACGTGGATGTTCTAAAAAACGGTCAACGATACTGATAACACGAATATTGTCGCTAAACCCGGCAAGGCCAGGAACTAGCGCGCACATGCCGCGAATGATCATACGGATTTTGACGCCGGCCATAGCGGCGCTGTAGAGTTTTTCGATGAGCTCTTTATCGACCAAGTTATTCACCTTCACCGTAATACGTGCGGTTTTGCCAGCGCGCGCGTTATCGACCTCTTGCTCAATAAGTGAATATATTTTCTCACGAGCATTAAGTGGCGATATCATTAAATGCTTGAAGCTAAAGGGCCTATAGCTGGTTTCTATGAATTTAAAGACATCGTCACATTCATTACAAATATCAGGGTGCTTGGTGAATAAACTAAAGTCGGTATAAATACGGGCCGTTTTTTCATGGAAATTACCCGTGCCTATGTGGGCGTATTTGACTATTTGACCTTTTTCTTTACGGTGGATCACGCACAATTTACTGTGTACTTTTAGTGCTGGTAAGCCGACCATGACTTTGATGCCATACTCACTGAGCATTTTTGCCCACTCGATATTGTTTTGTTCATCAAAGCGCGCTTTTAATTCGACCATCACTGTTACTTTCTTACCATTTTTCGCGGCGTTGATTAGTGATGCTATCAGTTGAGAGCGACTGGCAACTCGGTAAATATTGATTTTTATCTGAGTCACTTTAGGGTCAAATGCTGCTTGGCGCACATATTCCAACATGTGGTTAAACGTGTGGTATGGATAGTAGAGTAAAATGTCTTGCTCTGAAATTGCCTTAAAGGCACTCTCGTGTTTATCGAATGCACTGCTTTTTAAAGGGGGGAGTGGTTTGTTTTCTAAATATCCTCTACCTACATTTGGAAAGGCGATAAAATCTCTAAAATTGCGATAACTCCCGCCAGGGATCAGGGCGTCTTGATGTGTCACTCCTAAGCGTTTTTTCATGACTTTCATAATGCTTTCAGGCATCGCTTCATCGTAGGTGAGACGCACAGGTTCTGCATATAAGCGTTGCTTTAAACCTTTAGACATTTTGTCCAATAAGCCCTCTTCAAGCTCATCATCTAGATTATATTCTGCATCCCGAGTTAGCTTAATCTCGTACCCTTCGATGTGTTCAAACGAAAGAAAGTTGCTGAACACTTCTCGTAGGTGATATCTCACGACATCATCAAGCAGCATTAATGTTTTTTGTCTGCGCGTTCTCTCTGGCGGTAAAATAACGAACCGATCTAGCCTATCCGTTGGCAGTTCAAGTAGGGCGTACTGATGTTTGTCATTATCGTTACGCATCTCGACAAACAAGTAGGTCATGGTATCGTTGATCAGGTCTGAATAGTCTCTATTTTCGGAGAGTAAAATGGGAGACAGATGCTGTAAAACCTGATCGTTAAAATAACCTTGTAACCATTGCTTGTGGAATTCTGACAACTCTTCTGGTTGCTTTACATGGATGTTATGCGCATTTAAATCATTGAAGATTTGCTTATGGATATGATTAAATTTTTTCCCTAAAGACAGTACTTTTTTTTGAATTTGATTGAGTAACGCTTCGTTTTCATCGAAGTTAGCGTCGGGCAGGTTACTGAGCAATATCCTGCGTTTTACATCTGCAACCCTGACACGGAAAAACTCATCAAGATTGTTAGAGAAAATCCCTAAGAACCTGATGCGTTCAATGATTGGGTTATTTTTGTCTTTGGCCTCTTGCAAGACTCGCTCATTAAATGAGAGCCAGCTAAGCTCTTTGGCAAAAAAGCTGATGGCTTTAGGGTCGCTAGATAGTGCGTGCATTTTACATTCCATAGTAACGATAGCTTATTCTAGAGTATGTCCAGAATGTGACACTTATATGACAATGGGTACAACCAAATTCAGAGGGAAGATATGGCAGTGGTCAAACCTCGCTGCCATAGGAGTGTAGAAGATTTTTGATGATTTAGATTATTTGGGATCAAAAGTTAATCGGGTTCAACATCCACAATCAGGTCACTGGTGATTGCTTCTAGTGCATCTACGACATGTTCTTTATCCATGCCTGGAGGTAAGCTCACAGTGGCAAAAGCACTGAATATGGGCAAACCCCAGTTAGGTGCGCTTTGCTGCCTAGAATTCAAATGAGTAATATTGGCGCCTTTGTGACGGATCACTGTTGAAAGTTCTTGGATGATGCCTGGTCGATCATTGCCGGTGATCACCAAGTTGAGTTTTTCAATTTGAGTCACTGACTTACTTTGCTCGCCGTGCTCTATGCGGACTTCAAGTTCTGGTAATGAATGAAGTGCATTTTGCAATTCTTGCAAGTGCTCCTCAGCCACTTCAACGAGTACAATACCTGCAAATTGGCCAGCTAAATGACTTAGGTTACTAGTTGCCCAGTTACCATGGTGCTGTAGAATTGTGGCAGATATTTCTTCAACGAGACCAGGTCGGTCCTTACCTAAAAGTGTTAATACTAACTGCTTCATATCACATGTCTCTTATTATTAAATGCCTTTTTGGCGGTGGTGGAAAAGCGATTTATCGCCTTTTAAGCCTAGTAAATATGGGAGATATTGCCAATGAGATGAGGCTTGCTTTGTAAACAAATGCAAATGAAAACGCTGTGCATTCAAGGTACGAATTGCCAACGCGTAATTAAAGTTAAAAAAAGGGACAGATTCCTCATGCCTGATGTAACATAACTGTCATCTTGATGAAATATAATGCGCCGCAACTTGATAATAAAAAGGTGTTTTGATGACTTCCAATCCGCAAAAACCGTCCTTCAAAACGGATAGAAGCCGTCTCTTTAAAGACCGCTTTGCCCAATTTGGCATTACCTCGGGTGGGGTGATGGTATTGGTTGCTTTGCTGCTGATCTTCTTTTACTTACTTTATGTTGTACAGCCGATATTTGAATCTGCAAGTGTAACTAAACGCACGGAATTAGCTCTTCAAAGTAATAAAACGTATTACGGATTAGGTATGGAAGAGCAAACTGAAATTGCTTACCTACTTGATAGTTCAGGGCAAGTTGATTTTTATCAAATCAAAGGCGATAAGTCTGGTGAACAGCTGAGCTCTTTAACCGTTGAGTTAGACGGGCAAGTTAATAGCTTTGCACAGAGCGCACCTTTTTTAGGTATATTTGCCTACGGCTTAGATAATGGTCAAGTCCAGTTAGTGAAACCGAGTTTTCTGATCTCGTTCCCGGGCAATGAGCGTGTGATGAAGTCACGCTTAAGTTATCCGCTAGATGGCGTTCAGCTGGTCGTTGATGAGCAAGGGCAAGCGATCAAGCAGTTTGCTTTTAGTCATTATGAAGATAAAACCGCTGTGATCGCGCAAACTGAAGATAAGCGCGTTATCTTTGCCTCTTTTAGTGCAGAGGAAAATATGTTCTCTGGCGAAATCGAGTGGGCGGTTGAGCGCAGCTTATTGCCGATTGAAGGGCGTATTGATGAGATGTTGATATCGCCAGATACGACACGTGTATTTATTCGCTCTGCAAATCAGATTTACGTATTTGATACGCGTTTTGCCGATGAGGTTGAGCAAATTCAGTTGTTGGCAGCAAACGAAGAAAACGCCAACCTGGTTAATATGAGTTTACTAGCCGGTGCTAATTCACTGATGATCAGTAATGATAATGGTGAAGTATCGCAGTGGTTTGAAGTTAATACGGATGCAGGGCGTCAGTTTGCCAAGATCCGCGCATTTGAGAGTATTGCAGGTGCACAAGTCGATATTTTCAGTGAGTTTTATCGTCGTACTTTCTTTACCACAACCAATACTGGCGAGTTAGGGCTTTATTATACAACAAGTGAAGCGCACCTTTGGCAAGGTAAAGTCACTGAAGGGGCGATTGAGCATTTCGCAGTATCACCACGATCTAATGCCGCGTTGTTGTTATCTGACAAGACCTTAAGCGTCGTTGAGCTACACAATGAGCACCCAGAAGTGACTTGGTCTGCACTTTGGCAAGAAGTGTGGTACGAAGGCTATCCTGAGCCTGCATATACTTGGCAGTCAACTTCGGCAAGTGATGACTTTGAGTCTAAATTCTCCTTGGTGCCAATCTCATTTGGTACGATCAAAGCGGCTATGTATGCGATGTTATTTGCAGTACCAATTGCACTGTCGGCAGCCATTTATACCGCTTATTTTATGTCGCCGGAGCTACGTCGTGTAGTCAAGCCTACAGTAGAGATTATGGAAGCTTTACCGACAGTGATTTTGGGTTTCTTAGCCGGTTTGTGGTTAGCTCCACTGATTGAAGCGCATTTACCGGCCATTGTTGCATTGCTGATATTGTTGCCAATTTCTATCCTTGCGACGGCGTTTGGTTGGACTAAATTGCCGAAGCAAATCCGTCACTTGCTGCCAGATGGTTGGCATTCAGTATTACTTATCCCTGTTGTGCTTTTCATCGGTTGGTTGTCTTTTGCGATCAGTGACAGCATTGAAGTTTGGATGTTTGGCGGTAACGTACGTCAGTACCTTACTAATGAATTAGGCCTAACCTTTGACCAACGTAACTCTTTGGTTGTGGGCATTGCAATGGGCTTTGCGGTTATTCCAACTATTTTCTCTATTGCGGAAGATGCGGTATTCAGTGTGCCAAAGCATTTATCAAATGGTTCCTTGGCATTGGGCGCAACACAGTGGCAGACACTGGTTCGCGTGGTTCTATTGACTGCGAGCCCAGGTATTTTCTCAGCGGTCATGATGGGTCTTGGACGCGCTGTGGGTGAGACCATGATTGTTCTCATGGCAACGGGTAACACCCCAATTATGGACTGGAGCATCTTCCAAGGCATGCGTACGCTTGCCGCCAACATTGCTGTTGAAATGCCTGAATCAGAAGTCGGTAGCTCGCATTATCGGATCCTATTCTTAGCGGCATTTGTACTGTTTATTTTTACATTTATCTTTAACACGGTGGCTGAATTTGTTCGTCAACAGCTACGTGATAAATACAGCTCGATGTAATGGAGTGATGACATGGTAAGACAATGGTTTAAGTCAGGATCTCCGTGGATCTGGATGACAGGTGGTGCAGTTAGCATCAGTTTAATCTCGGTCATCGGCCTATTGGCGATGATCGCATGGAAAGGGTTGAGCTTCTTTTGGCCAACCGAAGTTGTACAGTTTGAGCTTGAGGGCTCGGTTGCTAAGCAAACGGTTATTGGTGAAATCTATGATCGTGAAATGGTACCTAAAGAGCGCTTAGAGGCAGCAGGTTTCGATTTATCGGATTATCAAGACGAGTATGTAGAGCGCCTTCTTGTTAAAACAGGCAACCGTGAGTTTGTTGAGCTAGATTTCCGTTGGATTTTAACGACGGATATTCAAACTCAATCTGTACCAGCTGAAATGGCAGTTTTTGAACGCAGCAAAAATGGTAACTTTTATGGTTATGTCGTTCGCGTCATTGAAGATGGTCAAGTAGTTGCACAAAATCAAGTTGAGCGCTTAGAAGCGTTGGTCGAGCGCGCCGTAGATTTAAATGAAGAAGCATTAGACCTTCAAAATGGCGATATTGGCCATATTAACTATGAGCTTGAGAGGTTGCGCTTAAAGGAGCGTGGCTATCAACTTGATAATGAGTTAACAGCTGAAATTAAAGCGGACTTAGAAGCGCAGCGTGCACAGCTTCGCGAAGACTATAAAGTGTTTGAAAAGCGTTTGTTCGAACTGCGCTCTGATGCAAAGCGTGACTATGTGGTCGTTCGTGATATGCGTGGTGAAGAAGTTACTTTACCGCTATATCAGGTATTGGATGTGTGGTTCCCAAATAATATGGGTTTCTTTGCAAAAGTTGGCCATTACTTCTCACAAACGGGTAAATTTATCAGTGATGACCCACGTGAAGCGAATACCGAGGGCGGTGTTTTCCCTGCGATTTTCGGTACTGTTTTCATGGTTATGTTGATGGCTGTGATTGTTACCCCATTTGGTGTGGTAGCAGCAATTTACTTGCATGAGTATGCTGCGAAAAACGCGGTGACTAAGATGATCCGTATCGCTGTTATTAACTTGGCAGGTGTCCCGTCAATTGTATACGGTGTATTTGGTTTAGGCTTCTTCGTTTATATGCTTGGTGGCTCAATTGACCAACTATTTTACCCAGAGGCAGCACCAAGCCCGGTATTTGGTACACCTGGGGTGATTTGGTCAGCACTGACCTTAGCGATTTTGACCTTACCTGTTGTGATTGTTTCAACAGAAGAAGGTTTATCACGTATACCAAGTTCGGTACGTCACGGTTCATTAGCACTGGGGGCAACAAAAGCGGAAACGCTATGGCGCATTATCGTGCCAATGGCAAGCCCTGCGATTATGACTGGTTTAATTTTAGCGGTTGCACGTGCAGCCGGTGAGGTAGCACCTCTGATGCTAGTCGGTGTAGTGAAAATGGCACCGACCTTACCACTTGACGGTAATTTCCCTTATATTCATTTAGACCGTAAGTTTATGCACTTAGGTTTCCATATTTATGATGTTGGTTTCCAAAGTCCAAATGTCGAGGCGGCACGTCCATTGGTATATGCAACAGCCTTCTTACTTGTTACGGTGATCATTGCGCTAAATATTACAGCGATTGGCATTCGTAACCATTTACGCGAAAAATTCAGAGCTCTAGAGCACTAATAGTACAGATTTGAAATAGGTATCCTTTTATGATTACAGTAGCGCCACAAGTAAATAACGCAGATGCTAATACTAAGTTAGATCTTGCCAACTTGAGCCCAGAGCAAACCGCTTTAGAGATCAAAGGCCTTGACCTTTACTATGGTGATAAACAAGCTCTGAGCAAAATCAACATGTTGATCCCAAAGGGTCAAGTAACCGCGTTTATCGGCCCATCAGGTTGCGGTAAGTCAACGTTATTGCGTTGTATCAACCGCATGAACGACTTAGTCGATACATGTCGTATAGAGGGGGAAATTAACCTTCAAGGGCAAAATATCTATGATAAAAGCGTGGATGTTGCAGCACTGCGACGCAACGTGGGTATGGTATTCCAAAGACCAAACCCTTTCCCTAAGTCTATCTACGAAAATGTCGTTTACGGCCTTCGCCTGCAAGGTATTAAAGACAAGCGTAAACTTGATGAAGTTGTAGAGCGTTCACTGCGCGGTGCGGCACTGTGGGATGAAGTGAAAGACCGTCTTCATGATAGTGCATTTGGCCTTTCAGGTGGTCAGCAGCAGCGTCTTGTTATCGCTCGGTCAATTGCGATTGAGCCAGAAGTATTACTACTGGATGAGCCAACCTCGGCACTTGACCCGATTTCTACACTGGTTATCGAAGAACTCATTAATGATTTAAAAGATAAGTATACTGTTGTTATTGTTACGCATAACATGCAACAAGCTGCGCGTGTATCTGACCAAACGGCCTTTATGTATATGGGCGAACTTATTGAGTACTCAGATACCAATACACTATTTACAACACCGACGAAGAAGAAAACCGAAGACTACATCACAGGTCGTTACGGTTAATTTATGACAGTTTGGTTGCCCATATACTGGGCAACTTGTTGGGGTTGTTATCAAAGGTAGGGTTTTAGATGGAACACAATATTAATAAGCATATCTCTGGCCGCTTTAATGAAGAGCTAGAAAACGTAAGAAACCATGTGTTGAGCATGGGGGGACTGGTTGAACAGCAGCTTAACCTTGCATTAGATGCAGTGAGTACAAGCAACGCGGACAAAGCACGCAAAGTCAGCGAGAATGATTATAAAGTCAATGCGATGGAAGTGAACATCGATGAAGAGTGTACGCGGATCATTGCTAAAAGACAGCCGGCAGCAAGTGACTTAAGATTGGTGGTCGCGATTGCTAAAACTA
This sequence comes from Pseudoalteromonas luteoviolacea, assembly GCF_001750165.1. NCBI lineage: Bacteria > Pseudomonadati > Pseudomonadota > Gammaproteobacteria > Alteromonadales > Pseudoalteromonadaceae > Pseudoalteromonas > Pseudoalteromonas luteoviolacea. The sequence goes on along the minus strand of NZ_CP015411.1, from coordinate 4,233,109 downwards.
TCGCAGACTTAGAACGTATTGGTGACGAAGCGGAACGTATCGCTAAAGTAGCACTTGATTCATTCACCAAAGATCAGCAGCACTTGTTGGTAAATGTAGAAAATATGGGCCGCTTGGTGTCTAAAATGTTGCATGATGTGCTGGACTCTTTTGCTCGAATGGATGCGCAACGTGCGTTTGAAGTACACAAAGAAGATGCCAAAGTTGACAGGGAATATGAGGCAATCACCCGTCAAATTATGACGTATATGATGGAAGACCCGCGCTCAATTCCAAAAATTATGGACTTAGTATGGTCTGTTCGTTCACTTGAACGTATCGGCGACCGTTGTCAAAACATCGCTGAATATGTCATTTATTTTGTAAACGGTAAAGATATTCGTCATACCTCTCAAGAAGATATCGAAAAGACTTTATAGTTTTGCTGGGGATTAATCGGAATAAATCGAACGATTAGTCCCAAGTTCATGATAAAAATCGTTCACAATTTCGGTTAATGCTGTAAACTTGGCCTCTGCACATGCATATTATTATGATTTAAGGGTCAGTTATGCCTAGTAATGCGTTTTTAGGAGTATTTGCAAAATCTCCTATAAAGCCGATTGAAGAGCACATTAAGATAGTGCATCAAGCCAGTGAAAGCTTGATCCCGTTCTTTGAACATGTCTTCAAAGGGGAGTGGACTGAAGCGGATGCACTTCGCGTTAATATTCGTAACCTAGAACGTGAAGCCGATGCGCTTAAGCGAGAAGTACGTCTTCAGCTGCCTCGCGGCCTATTTATGCCAGTTGAACGGACTGATTTACTGGAACTTATTACCCATCAAGACAAAATCGCCAACAAAGCCAAAGATATCGCAGGTCGAGTCGTTGGTCGTGAAATGGTGATCCCCGAATCTATTCAAAATGAGTTTGTTGCGTATTTAAGCCGTTGTGTAGACGCGACAAAACAGGCCTCAAAAGCGATTAACGAACTGGATGAACTGTTAGAAACAGGCTTCAGAGGCCGTGAAGTTGTATTAGTCGAAAAAATGCTGAGTGAGCTTGATGCCATTGAGCAAGATACCGATGACATGCAAATTAGAATTCGCCAAGAACTTCGCCAAGTTGAAGCTGATCTTAACCCTGTTGATGTCATGTTCTTATATAAGATCATTGAATGGGTAGGAGAATTGGCTGATATTGCGGAGCGTGTTGGTGCTCGCCTCGAGGTGATGTTAGCACGCTGATTTTAATCAGCGATAGTTTATAAAGAAGTACACCGTTGTTACTCTCAAAGCTAGACTAGAGAGCGGCGGTGTTGTGTTTGTTTAATAGCTATTTATATGTGTTCTCATAATCATAGAGTGAAGAGATAAACGTATAAATACACAATCAGTGTTTAAAAAACACTAAAGGTTTTTCAATGGATATCATTGCTTCTCATGGCTCGATGTTGGTTCTCATCGCAGCGGCAGTTGGTTTCTTTATGGCTTATGGTATTGGTGCAAACGATGTTGCAAACGCCATGGGTACTTCAGTAGGCTCGAAAGCCCTCACAATCAAGCAAGCAATCATCATTGCGATGATTTTTGAATTTGCTGGTGCTTACCTTGCAGGTGGTGAAGTTACATCGACGATCCGTAAAGGGATCATTGATGCTGCGCCATTTGCAGACATTCCAGAGCTGATGGTGCTAGGTATGATCTCGGCATTATTCGCTGCAGGCACTTGGCTATTATTGGCGTCAGTACTGGGCTGGCCGGTATCAACGACACACTCTATTATTGGCGCGATCATTGGTTTTGCTTTAGTGGCAGTAGGTAGTGAAGCTATTCAATGGGGCAAAGTGGCTGGTATTGTAGGTAGTTGGGTCGTAACACCTGCTATTTCGGGCTTCATTGCATACCTTATCTTCATGAGTGCGCAAAAGCTGATCTTTGATACTGATAAGCCTCTGACTAATGCTAAGCGTTTTGTGCCTTTCTACATGGGCCTAGCAGGCTTTGTGATGTCTTTAGTTACTATCAAAAAAGGCCTGAAGCACATTGGTATTAACTTAGGAACTTTTGAAGGTTATGCGCTTGCGATTGGTATCGCAGTGCTGATTGGCCTAATTGGTAAAGTGTTTATTGCACGCATGAAGATGGATCCAAATGCCGACAAGCAAATGCAGTTTAATAATGTTGAAAAAGTGTTTGCTGTACTAATGGTTCTAACAGCATGTTGTATGGCTTTTGCACATGGTTCAAATGATGTAGCAAACGCGATTGGTCCACTAGCAGCGGTTGTAAATATTGTAGAAAATAACGGTGAAATGGCGAAAAAAGCTGAGCTTGCATGGTGGATCTTACCACTAGGTGGTTTAGGCATCGTAGTTGGTCTTGCTGTATTAGGTAAAAAAGTAATTAAAACCATTGGTGAAGGTATTACTCACCTTACACCAAGCCGTGGTTTTGCAGCTGAACTTGCAGCTGCTTCGACAGTGGTTATCGCTTCAGGTACTGGTTTACCTATCTCGACGACGCAAACATTGGTAGGTGCCGTTTTAGGTGTGGGTATGGCGCGTGGAATTGCAGCACTTAATATGGGTGTGATCAGAAACATTGTTGTTTCTTGGGTGATTACATTGCCAGTCGGTGCCGCCCTTGCTATTGTTATATTCTATATTTTGAGAAGCGTGTTCGGCGTTTAACAAAAAACAGACTTTTAGCTTGAAAAGATCTCAGCACCATTGGTGTTGGGGTCTTTTTATTTATGGGTATATCAGTGAATAACTTACCAAGTATAAAACAATTACAATACCTAATCGCAGTGCATCAACAGCAGCATTTTGGTCGAGCGGCAGAGGCGTGTTTTGTTGGCCAATCGACCTTAAGTAGTGCGATACAAAATTTAGAAGAAACGCTGGGTTGTCAGCTGATTGAGCGAGAAAATCGCAGCTTGATGTTTACGGATGTAGGTGAAGAAGTCGTAGCTCGTGCAAAGAAAATCATTGATGATTCAATTAGTGTTGTAGAGCTAACTAAAAGCTTTAAAAACCCCTTATCTGGTAAGCTTGTCTTGGGATTGATCCCGACGATAGCTAGCTTTATTGCTGCGCCTTTATATCAATACTGTCAAACGGTTTTTCCAAACCTTCAATTGGTACTAGTCGAGGACACCAGTGATAGGTTGTTAGATAAGTTAGAGCATGGCCACATTGATATGGGGATATTGGCATTACCATATAGGACGGATAAGTTTCATACGCAGATATTAACCAAAGATCACTTTTCACTTGTTCACCATGAAGACTATGACATCCCTGAAGTGCTAGAAGACTTTAACTTACTGCCCAAAGACAGTGTATTTTTACTAGAGCGAGAGCACTGTATGACAGGACATGCGTTGAGCGCATGCAACCTTACACGCAGTGAGTGCATTAACCCGTTTGAAGCAGCCAACCTTCATACATTACTGAGTATGGTTGAATATCAGAATGGGGTGACTTTCTTGCCTCAGATGGCGTTAAACGCAGGGATCTTAGATGGTAAACCTATGATCACTCTATCGCCTCAGGCTGATGCGTACAGAGAGATTGGCCTACTATGGCGAAAAACCACTGGGCGTATACGAGACTTTAGACTATTTAGTAATGAGGTGGGCGAGTTCATTAAAAAGCAGTGCCAATAGCACTGCTTTTGAATGGAATGAAAATCATTGCTTAAGTCGAACTGAGCTTGCTCTGTGACATAATATTGGGTAGAAATAGTAAGTATACCCACACAACTAAGTTAAAATACGGTACGAATCCTAATACTGTAAACAGCTTAGTTGGATACCCTTTTTGTTTGGCGCAGCGGTAACATTGTAATGTGATCAAACAATGCACCAGTGATAGAAACAGAATAAACTGAAACATACTTATCTCCCCGAATTCCATTACGAGATGTGCTCAAATCCATTGTATGTCTTCTACTTATATGTATATAAGTTAAAAAAGAAGACATTCTTTTCGAACTTCTATTATAGTTGAGATTTTAATCGACTGCAGCGACTTTTTTCCCCATTTGAATTAGCATGCTGTTTTTAGGGATAAAATAGTTTCTAATTGATGTTTTAGTTGCTCAATTGGAAGTGGCTTTGAGATGTAATAGCCCTGTCCATAGTCCACACCAATTCTTTGGAGCTCATCAAAAATTTCTTTACTTTCAACATATTCTGCAACAGAACACTTGTCTAAAGAGTGACTTATGTCGTTCACAGCTTTAACAAGGGCAAGGTCAATTGGGTCATTTAGCATGTCTCTAACAAAGGAACCATCTATCTTTACATGCTGAGCTGGAAGCTGTTTTAGATAGCTAAATGTACTAAAACCAGTACCAAAATCATCAATGGAAAAATGGCAACCTAATTGATTCAGTTGCGTGATCATCGCTTGAGTCGCACTCAAATTATTAATACTGGCGGACTCTGTGATCTCAAAAATAATGCAGTGTGCAGGAACTTGAAAGTCGCGCAGACAGGCTTGAATATGTGGCATAAGTCGTTCATCTAGAAAAGACTGCGCTGAGAGGTTAACTGATATCTGATGTAGTTCTGGGTGCTTGGATACAGCGCGAATGCTCTCCTTGATGACTGACTGATCCATTAAAAAAGTATCATTTAATAGTTCCAAAGCAGGAATAAACTGATTTGGATAAATCACTTTATTGTCAATGGTAAGGCGAAGGAGTGCCTCAAAATATGCAATTTGTCTATTTTTAAAATCCCAAATAGGCTGATAATGAAGCTCAAATTGATTGTTTTTAAGCGCTTCCCGAACGCTGTGCCCCCACTCTAGACCTGTTTGCAAGGTACTATTTTTAGCATCCTCCTTGGTATAGCAATGGACGAGATTTCGACCAAGATTTTTGGCAATGTACAGCGCAATGTCAGACTGTTTCAAGCACTCACTTGGGTCACAATTTATTGCAGATATAAGTGTCAAACCAATGGAGCAACTAATCGTATAACTCGCCTCTTCAGAGTGAAATTGGTGGTTTTCAATTGCGCTACAAATGCTCTCTGCCATCATATGAGCATCGAGTAAGCGTGTATTTTTGAGTAAAATAGCAAACTCATCACCGCCAATCCTAAATATCAGATGCTCTTTTGAAATATGTGCTCCAAATAGCTGCGCAACTTCTTGCAGTACAATGTCTCCTTGTTGGTGACCTTTACTGTCATTAATAATTTTGAAATGGTCTAAATCAATATAAATCAGAGCATGCTCTGTATTGAGGTTATGTTTTGCTTCGTTACAGAAGAAATTGAGCTGTTGATCGAAATAATAACGATTGTGAAGGCCTGTTAGAGTGTCATGTAAAGCTAAGTGTCGCAATTGTAATTCAGCTTCTTTACGCTCATGTATGTTGTCAATTGTCGCCGTGATTGACACATTATTAGTCTGATTTTTTATTAACTGAAAGCGGCATTCCACCCAAATTGAAGAGCCAGAATAATGAGTCAACTGTAACTCGACTGTTGAAGCTTGCAACCCGTTAAATACAGCATCTATTGCTGTATTTAAGCTAGCTAAGTAGTCTGAATGTACGTATTTACCAAGGTGGGTCGCGAGTGTCGATTTGAGTTTGTGACCCGTTAATTGCTCCCATGCGGGGTTAATAAAGCGAATACAGCCTGCTGCATCTAACTCCAACACAACCGTGTTCAAATGCAGTAAAATTCGTTGATGTGCAGAGAAAAGCTCTTTATAACTCTGTTCTCTGATACTGAGTTGCTCCACTTTATTTGCAAATTCAGCGTAACTGACCATAAAGTCTTCTCGTCTAGCTGCATGATCACATACCTTGCTTAATAACGATAAATTATAAGGAGCGCGAATAAAGTCAGTGACACCCAGAAGTAAAAGTTGTTCAGCATAGTCAGCATTGCGGTTGTCGATGATAGTGACTATGGCTTGACTAGGCTTATGTTGAAGAATGTTCGCAACGAGCTCTTTTGTGGTCTCAGCCCGAGTGGATGTTGCATCTAGTAAGACGATAGAGTAATCATTTTGTAAAAACTCAGAAAGCGCTGCGTTTTCAGTGGAAACCGTATTACATGTAAAGCTTAAGGCGAGGTGATCACTGATATCTGCTGCTTTTTTTTCATTCGGCTCCAACAGTAATAGGTTTAAGCGGCTACTTTTTTCCAAGTGTGTTGATAAAACATTGGCCAGGACCTGAGGCAACACATCATGTCGCTCTAAAGGCAGTACGGCATCAATACTGTAACTGCGCGCGGTCGTTTCTGCGATACGTTCACAGTATGTTGGGGGGATCAGCACAATAGGGGTGTTTTTTGGGGTTTTTAGTAGCCCTGAGCGGATCATGCGGGAAAATCGCCAGCCGTCTATTTTTCCCACATTAAGGCCACTAATAACCAAATCAACGGCGCGTTTTTTTAATAACTGCAGCGCTTCTTGCGTATCACTGAGTTCTATTATTTGAAATACATTGAGCTTTTGTAACGTTCTTATTACGGTTTGACGTTCACCTTGATCGGCATTGACAAGTAATAAAGTAAGCTGTTTAGCCATGGCGTTACGACCCCAAACCCATGTTTTAAGTTTTTAAATATTGCCTATTCATCGTTATTTGCATGTTTTATATTGCTTTTTATTCAATATACATTGAGAGCAAGTCCTGCATCGAAAAGAATGAATACATGCAAAGCAGCCAGTAGAGTAAAGCTATTTCACACTGCTGACAAGAGGTGAAAAAGTATGAATAGATCAAGCTTGTTGCTTGATTTCATTATCTCGCAGCACTAGACTTGCCGCCTAATTGCACGAATATGAGGTCTTATATGCGCGTTGCTGACTTTAATTTTGAACTTCCTGATGAATTGATCGCCCGCCATCCGAAAGCGGAGCGTACGAGTAGCCGTCTTTTAACATTGAATGGAACTAGTGGTGATTTAGAGCATAAAATATTTAAGGATATTATTGATCTGATTGAGCCAGAAGATTTGATCATTTTCAATAACACTAAGGTTATTCCTGCTCGCATGTTTGGTCAAAAGTCGACGGGCGGCAAAGTTGAAGTTTTGGTCGAGCGTATTCTAGATGAGCACCGAGTGCTAGCGCATGTGCGTTCAAGCAAATCTCCAAAGCCTGGCGCTGAATTGATCCTTGAAGACAAGGCGCAAGCCACTATGGTTGCACGCCATGGTGAATTGTTTGAGTTAGAGTTTAAAGGTGAGCATTCCGTATTAAGTATTTTGGACGAAATTGGTCACATGCCATTGCCGCCATATATTGATCGCCCTGATGAAGAAGGTGATAAAGAACGCTATCAGACGGTGTATGGGGAAAAGCCTGGGGCCGTTGCGGCACCGACAGCGGGCCTGCACTTTGACGATGCACTCATGGCTCAACTTAAAGACAAAGGCGTTGAGATGGCCTTTGTAACCTTGCATGTAGGCGCCGGTACTTTCCAGCCCGTGCGTGTTGATGATATCAATGACCATCATATGCACTCAGAGTATATTGAAGTACCTGATGAAGTTGTGGATGCTGTGGCTAAGTGTAAGAGCCGAGGTGGTCGTGTTATCGCGGTTGGTACAACGTCGGTCCGTTCTTTAGAGTCTGCTGCAAAGGTTCACGGTGGTGAATTAAAGACTTTCTATGGCGATACAGACATTTTTATTTATCCAGGCTATCAGTTTAATGTTGTTGATGTGATGATCACTAACTTTCACTTGCCTGAATCAACCTTAATTATGCTTGTCAGTGCTTTTTCAGGACAAGAGCACATCATGAATGCTTACCATGAGGCGATCGCTCAGAAGTACCGCTTCTTTAGTTATGGCGATGCAATGTTTTTAACTAAAAAACAGTAATATAGAATTTCAAGACCGGCTAAATGCCGGTTTTTTTATATTTACACTCAACCTTTTTTGATTGTGACTTTATTTATCCCTTTTTAGCCCCAATATTAGAATTGCTCGGGCTTTATTGATAGAATCTGACAGTTTATATGGCCTATTTAAGGATTGAGGTCATTGGTTGAGTTTTGTTGGACTGTTTTTCCGACACGAGGTAGTTATGAAATTTGAATTAGATTGTACACATGGTAAAGCACGTCGCGGACGCTTAGTGTTTGAACGTGGTGTTGTTGAAACACCCGCATTTATGCCTGTAGGTACTTACGGCACAGTAAAAGGTATGACGCCAGATGAACTAAAAGACACTGGTGCACACATTTGTTTGGGCAACACATTCCACCTGATGCTACGTCCAGGTACCGAGATTATTAAACAGCATGGCGATCTACATGATTTCATGAATTGGGATAAGCCAATTTTGACAGACTCAGGCGGCTTTCAGGTGTTTAGTCTAGGCGCAATGCGTAAAATTTCTGAAGAAGGTGTACTGTTCAAATCGCCTGTTAACGGTGAAAAGATCATGTTGTCTCCTGAGAAAGCGATGGAAGTACAGCGTGATTTAGGCTCAGACATCGTCATGATATTTGACGAATGTACACCTTATCCAGCCACAGAAAAAGAAGCGAAAGACTCCATGGAGTTATCACTTCGCTGGGCAAAACGCTCTAAAGAGGCGCATGGTGATAACCCATCTGCTTTATTTGGTATTATTCAAGGTGGTATGTACCCTGAACTGCGTGCAGAATCGCAAAAAGGGTTAGAAGACATCGGCTTTGATGGCTATGCCTTAGGTGGTTTATCAGTTGGTGAACCAAAAGAAGAAATGGTTAAGATCCTTGACCACTGTGCGTATAAAATGCCAGAACAGAAACCACGTTATTTAATGGGCGTGGGCAAGCCAGAAGATTTGGTTGAAGCTGTTCGTCGTGGTATTGATATGTTTGACTGTGTTATGCCAACGCGTAATGCGCGAAATGGACACTTGTTTGTTACTGATGGTGTGATTAAAATCCGTAACGCTGTTCATAAAACAGATACAAGCCCGCTTGATGCGGAGTGTGATTGCCACACATGTAAAAATTACTCACGTGCGTACCTGCATCACTTAGACAAGTGTAATGAAATTTTAGGTGCGCGTTTAAATACTATCCACAACTTACGTTACTATCAGCGTTTGATGGAAGGTATGAGAAATGCCCTGACGGAAGGGACATTTGATGAGTTTGTCGCTGACTTTTATGAGCGTAGAGGGCTGCCAGTGCCGCCACTTGCTGATGTAGAAGCAGAATAAAGTTTTATATAAAAATTAAATGAGGAAGAGCAATGAGCTTATTTATTTCTAGCGCCCATGCAAGCACAGCGGCAGCCGCGCCAGCTGGTGGCGGTATGGAAATGCTTATCATGTTGGCTATTTTCGGTTTGGTATTTTATTTCTTAATTTACCGTCCGCAGGCTAAACGTGTTAAAGAGCACAAAGATCTAATGGGTGCACTTGGTAAAGGCGATGAAGTCTTAACGTCAGGTGGTCTCGTAGGTAAAGTTTCGAAGGTTGCAGAAGACAAAGATTTCGTGGTAATTGCCCTGAATGATCAAGTTGAAGTAACTGTACAGAAGTCAGCAGTGGCAGCCGTTTTACCTAAGGGTACAATGAAGTCGCTATAACAATAACAAAGGGATAATCCAGTGCTAAACAAGTATCCAATGTGGAAATACTTGCTTGTGCTCGCTGTTTTGGCCGTTGGCATTCTTTATGCCACCCCTAATATGTATGGTCGGGATCCGGCCATACAGATTTCAGGTAAGAAAGGGGCCAGCGCCGATTTAAGCGTACTTGATCAAGCAAATAAAACACTTCAAGACAATAATCTACCTATCAAATCTGCTGTCCTAGAAGAAGGGCAAGTTCTCATTCGCTTCAAGAATGTAGAAGATCAGCTTAAAGCACAGGATATCCTGCGTGGCGCACTGAGCGAAGACTACATTTCAGCTATTAACATGTCTCCAGCACAACCAGACTGGCTCAAGAATATTGGTGCAAACCCAATGAAATTGGGTCTGGATCTGAGTGGTGGTGTTCACTTCACAATGGAAGTAGACATGGCAACGGCATTAGGCAAAGCGCTTGAGCAGATGGAGCAAGATTATAAGAGCGATTTGCGCGGTGAAAAACTTCGTTATCGTACTATCCGCGAAGTTGCAAATAGCGACCGCGTTCAAGTTGTTATGCGCTCTGTTGAAGACAAAAAGGCCGCTGAACGCTTTTTGAAAAAGCGCTACCCTGGCAATGTTTTTGTTAACGACAGCAGTAACGAACTGGCGTTTTTCTCTAGTTTAAGTGACTTAAAACAGCGTGAATTACGCGACTATGCTATTAAGCAAAATGAAACCATTATTCGTAATCGTATTAACCAGTTGGGTGTAGCTGAGCCAAATGTACAAAGACAGGGTTCTGAGCGCATCATAGTGCAATTACCGGGTGTACAAGATACGGCACTTGCGAAAGAAATTTTAGGCGCAACCGCGACACTAGAGTTCCGTGAAGTCGATGATAGAGCTGATACTCGCACTGCAGCACAGGGCCGAGTTCCGGCAGGCAGTGAAGTGCTGTATCACAAAGACGGTTACCCTGTTGTATTGAAAAAGCGTGTGATCCTTGAGGGCTTGCACATTACCGGTGCACAATCGGGTATGGATGAATATCAGCGTCCTCAGGTAAGTATTAACCTTGATAGCAAAGGTGGCGCGAAGATGAGTGCCTTTACCAAACGTGCGGTTGGTAAGAGCATGGCCACGGTATTTATTGAGTATAAACCTTCTGGTAAAAAAGATGAGAATGGTAAAGCACTGCCGCCTATTAAGGTAGAAGAAGTCATTAACGTTGCGACGATTCAATCTCGTTTAAACAACTCATTCCGTATTACTGGTATTGATAATCCAGCTGAAGCCCACAATTTGAGCTTACTACTCAGAGCGGGTGCATTGGTTGCGCCAATTCAAATCGTAGAAGAGCGTACTGTTGGACCAAGCTTAGGGCAAGAGAACATTGAAGCGGGTATGACAGCTGTGGTATTAGGTTTTGCGTTTGTGCTTGGCTTCATGTTGATGTACTACAAAGGCTTCGGTATCGTTGCTAACTTAGCACTTGCGGCTAACTTGGTAATGATCGTCGGTGTGATGTCTATGATCAGTGGTGCAACCCTAACCTTACCTGGTATTGCGGGTATCGTATTAACTGTCGGTATGGCCGTTGATGCGAACGTACTAATCTTCGAACGTATTCGTGAAGAGCTAGCAGATGGCAGAAGTCCACAGCAGGCTGTTCATTATGGCTATGACAGCGCATTTAGCACGATTTTTGATGCCAATATTACCACGTTAATTGCAGCGGTTATCTTGTTCTCAGTGGGTACAGGCCCGATTGCTGGTTTCGCAGTGACGCTTGCGATTGGTATTTTGACGTCAATGTTTACAGCGATCATTGGTACTCGTGCCGTGATCAATGCCTTCATCGGCGGTAAACGCATCACGAAACTGTCGATATAGGAGCGAGCATGCAATTATTAAAGTTATCGAGCACAATTCGCTTTATGTCGGCAAGAAAGTTGTCGATGGCATTTTCAGCGGTTTTGATTTTGGCTTCTATCGCGTCATTTATGGTGAAAGGTTTAAACTTTGGTTTAGACTTTACTGGTGGTACAGCGGTTGAAGTTGGCTTCTCACAACCAGCAGACTTACCTAAAATCCGTAAAGTGTTGGCTGAAAATGGCTTTGCAGATGCGGCTGTGACCTTATTTGGCTCTAGCCAAGAGGTATTAGTTCGTATCGCCCCTCGTGAAGGTGTCAAAGCAGATACTATTGGTAACCAACTTATCGATGCACTGAAGCTGGCTGATAGCAGTGTTGAAATGCGTCGAATTGAGTTTGTTGGTCCAAGTGTTGGTGAAGACTTAAAAGAGCAAGGTGGCCTTGCGATGCTGACGGCACTTTTATGTATTCTGGTGTATGTTGCATTTCGATTTGAATGGCGCTTTGCTGTAGGCGCGGTTGCGGCACTTTTCCACGATGTGATCTTAACAATGGGCTTGTTCTCGCTACTTGGACTTGAGTTTGACTTAACGATTTTAGCGGCAATCTTAGCGGTAATAGGTTACTCCCTGAATGACACCATTGTTGTATCTGACAGGATCCGTGAAAACTTCCGTAAAGTGCGTATTGATGACACGCTAGAAATCATCAATATTTCACTCACGCAAACGATGAACCGTACACTTGTTACCTCTATTACAACCATACTTGTACTGATCGCTCTGTTTGTATGGGGTGGCCAAACAATTCACGGCTTCGCGACGGCGTTGTTATTTGGTGTATTCATTGGTACCTATTCATCAGTTTATGTTGCGAGCTCTGTTGCGGTTGCAATGGGTGTAAGCAAAGAAGATCTGATCCCAGTTGAAGTTGAAAAAGAAGGTGCGGATTTAGACGCAATGCCTTAATAAACCCTTCGGCAGTTACGCTTGTTAGCTGACTGTTAGGGTAAAATTCAATTTTCGATCTGAATCAAGAAGGCCACATTTATTGTGGCCTTTTCTGTTTCAAAATGATGACAAGACTGTATAATGAGAATTGTTATCAATAATAATGAATTTGAGGATTATATGTATAAACAGCTAGGAATTGCATGCGCAGCTTTAGCGCTATTTGCATGTTCAGAACAACCAAGCACACAAGCGGCCAAGACTGAAGCGCAAGCACCTGCAAGCGACAATGCATTAGGCCAATATAAAACTCAGGCAACTTCACTGTTAGCAAACATCAGAGAGCACAAATCGGCGACAGATCTTGAACAAGAATCTGCAAATTTAGTCGCTACCTCACGCGATTTATTAGCTAATTTCGTGACTAAGTACCCTCAGTGTAAAGATTACCTAGATGCCCTTGATAAAGCTGCTGATATTATTCCTACGCTGCCTCTAGAAGAGATTGAATCTGGTTACCATGAAGATGGTAAATTACCTGAGTATAGCGATCCTGTGTGTTATCATGCTAAAGACTTATTAGTACACCCTGCAACAGTGCAGGCGATTGCTAAACTTGGCTTTACTGAGAAAACGCACTATGAAGATGCTGAACTTGAAATTGTTGAAGTGATTGCGCATTTTGGCCAAGTTGAGATGGCGCTAAAATAATCTTATAAAGAGATGAAAACGCCGTTTTCATCTCTTTCCTGTTATTGTTTACTAATCTATTGTGACTGGGCAGACTTATTTTTTAGCCAGTGTGATATAGCCACGTATAAAGCTATGTGGGAAATGTGCTTGAGATATTTCATTACACACAGGTTCATAGCCATATGAACGCACGCTTTCTATTTCTGATTTAATCGCAGACTCTTTCACCAAGGGATAAATAGCATCTAAAATGCGATCTCCTTTTGCAGTATCTTTTTTGCAACCTGCGTAAAATGCTTGGTAGAGTGCGGCATAATGATCGCCTTGTTCGGCTGCCATATCTATAAAGCGCTCACCGCGATTCCCTTGCAGTATGACGCCGAGAATAAACTGAGCACGATGATCTTGACGTTCTTTCATCAGATATTCCAAAATCATCTGTGATTTGTGCACGGAACGAGGAAACCCTCGGGTATATTTGCCTGATTGATTGAATTTATAGCCGCTAAAGTATGCATGAGCATAAAGTAGCGCTTCACTCGTGCTGTACTTTGACAATGCTTCTATTGTGACGGCAATTTCTTTTTTCTGCTTTTTTTGTTCTTCTATGTTCAGCATCTGGGCTTTTTGTTTAGATTGAAATTGATATTGCAATTCAATCATGACAATAGCGGTGCCGTAAGTTGCACCAAGTGAAAAGATCGTCGCACCTAAGACAGACATTACCGCTTTGAAAGTGGTGCCCTTTACAGGATACTTTTTAGATGACTGAAGATGCGTAAATGCATCTTCTAATACAATTGGCATTTTGAGCTTTGCTAGGTAATTAGCACTCCAGAATCCTGCATAAAATAGCCCCGCGAGTATGCCATAAGTTACTTTTCCACCTACAACTATTTCCATGTACCAAGCCATTGATGAAATAGCAGCAAACACCATGCAGGCTATCGCAGAAAACCATTTGTCATATCCTTGGCCAAAAAAGCGTACAAAAAGGCCAATAATCGCGCCACTTATGGGGATCATTAAAGGGCTAAGTTTAGAATTAATCATGTAGACTTGAAACCAAATCGCGATAACGATTACAGACCCAATTACACTCCCAAGACTTGCTTTTAACAGCGTTTGTTTTCTGATCCTTTGTTCAACTTTTATTATCTGCTCGTTGAGCGAATTCATAATTATATCCATATTACATACATTTAGGCGTAATTTAATGTACGTTAATTTTAATTTAAAGCAATGGCTTTAATACTCCAAGTACTCTGTTCATCCATGTTTTTCCCCAATATTGGTAACTTCCATTAGATTGCAATCTAATTGTCATAAATCTTTGATATTTTGCTCGATTATTAAACACTTGAATTGAGTTTGGTTGTTTCAGTGGACTCCTTATACGTCATGTTGGATGACATATTGCTAAAAGAAGCTGTATATCCAATGTTTCAACCCATTTTTGATATCGCAAAAGAACAGATACTTGGATTTGAGGCATTGAGTCGCGGTAGTATTAACAATGAGTTGATACAGCCAGATAAGATGTTTGCAGCGGCCAGTAAATATGATCGATTATCTGAGCTGGAGTTACTTTGCCGTAAAAAAGCCATTGCGCAGTTTGCAGCATTGAATCTCCCCGGAAAACTGTTTTTGAATGTAAGCCCCAAGGCTTTACTTGACCCACATCACCCTAAAGGTGAGACTCTGCATCTTATCGAAGAAGCAGGCTTGAACTGTAACCGAGTAGTGATTGAGGTGACAGAGCAAGATAAAGTGGACGACGGTTTCTTATTACTTAAAACGATTTCTCACTATCGCCAATTGGGTTTTAAAATTGCAATTGATGATTTAGGTGCTGGTTACTCAGGGTTGAAGCAGTGGTCAGAACTTTGTCCCGACTTTGTTAAAGTGGATCGATATTTTATTGATTATTGCGATCAAAGCATTGTAAAAAGAGAGTTTCTTAAATCTATTATTGAATTGGCTAAAGCCACTAATACCGCGGTAATTGCTGAAGGTATTGAGCGTGTCGAAGAACTAAAGTTACTCAAAAAAATGGGGATAAAAAATGCCCAAGGCTTTTTGTTAGCAAGACCAAGCTCTGCATCTAGCGATTTAAAAGTTAACCCCAGCGACATTCTTAACGCACAAATTCAATCGGAACCAACCGCGAATAAATTTGAGCAATCAATGGCAATTGGTTGGCTTGCTCATGATGTACCTGCAATTCATATGAGCACACAATGCTTGGATGCTCATCGTCGATTTGAGAAAAATAAGGGTCTGACGAGTATCGCGGTATTAAATGACTTGCACCAACCTGTAGGGTTATTGCACCGGGACCAGCTTACTGAAGTATTTGCAGCACCTTATGGTCATGCACTTTTTGATAAAAAGTCGGTTATTAAGCTCATGGATAAACAGCCGCTCATCGTAGATGAGCAGCAGCAATTGGACTTTGTCAGCCAACTGATCACCGAAAATGAGTTTGATATTAGACGGCATATTGTAATCACAAAGGAAGGCGAATATATTGGCCTGGCTCCCCTTAGAGATATTTTGAAGCATATTACCGAAGATAAAATACGTCATGCGCAGCATGCAAACCCGCTCACTATGTTGCCTGGCAACGTCGCAATAAATGAAGCGATTGAGCAACGACTTCGTGCTAAACATGAGTTTTCACTTGCTTACGTCGATCTAAATCATTTTAAACAATTTAACGATCTTTATGGTTACGCCAGTGGAGACAGTGTCATAAAATTATTAGCCGATGTTACACTGCAAGTATGTCAACATAGTCAAAGTTTTGTTGGTCATATAGGCGGAGATGATTTTATGGTTGTTTTTGACCAAGCAGATGCTGAGTCACTCTGTCATCAGGTAATTGAACAGTTTGAGGTAAGATCTAAATCGCTATTTACTCCTGAGCATGTCGCAGCTGGGGGTTACTGGGCTACAAATAGAGAGGGGCAAAAACAATTCGTTCCTTTGTTAACCTTGTCCATTGGGCTTGTCAGCCCTGATGTAGAGTCTTGCAAGAATAGCCATCAGGTTGCTGCACTTGCAACAGATGCGAAAAAGGAAGCAAAGCGCTACCGAAATAGTTACCTGTTTGTTTGCAATAGGCGTAAACCGAGTGCGCCAATGGTTAGACTTGAAACGGCAGCGAATCATAGTTGATTAACCATTTGGGTGTAACTTATATGGGTGTTTAACCTGTTGAGAATAGCTTGTGCTATTTTTGCAACTAATTTGATTTCCTAGCGCAACCTTATTGCTTTGAGAATATAAATTGTGAAATATATATACTTAAGGCGAAGAGAAATTCTGTCTAAGTGTATATATAGTAATTAATAACGTCGTAATTACCGAGCAACTTAGCAAGTGTGGGGAACATGATGATCAAATATTTCGTAGGGCTGTGTTTGTTGACTTTAGCCTGTGCTGGCCATGTTAAAGAAGACATTAAAGAAACCATTTACGTTGCCAAAGAGCAACGCCCGCTTTATGACCGAGATTTGTTCCTCTACGAGTTATTGCAGCAAGCCTTAGATGCTGCCGATTACGACGTAAATATCGAGCATGTCAAAGTCCACCCTCATCAGCAGCGTACACTTATGGCACTTAATAAAGGGCACGTGGATCTGCACTGGAGTATGACTAGCCCAGCGAGAGAAAAGTTGGCTATCGCAGTTAAGTTTCCTTTATTCGATGGGTTGATTGGTAAGCGTGTTCTTATTATTCATAAAGCGCAATATGAACGCTTTAGGCGTGTTACGGAATTAGCGCAACTGAGTCGTTTTATCGCGGTACAAGGTCATGATTGGCCAGATACAAAAATACTATCAAGCAATGGATTGAATGTTAAACCTATCGTTAACTACCAAGCCATGTTTGATATGGTAATGAAAAAAAAGGCAGACTATTTTCCGCGCTCAATTGTTGAGGCGCAATCAGAACTCATTAACCAAAATAACAATGAACTTATGATAGTGCCTGATTATTATTTATCTTATCCAGCAAGGTTCTACTTTTTCGTTAATAAGGACAAAGCAGAACTTGCAGAGAAGTTAGAGCTTGGACTTTCTAAGCTAAAAAGTTCTGGCGCTTATAACGAGCTGTTACAGCGCTATTTTGACTTACACATATTGGCAAATAGCCATATGTTGCCTTTATCAAACCCTTTTGAGTAATCGCTTTTAGCGCCTAATCGAAGGAACTTTAAAGTCGTAAGCTTCTTTATAGCTTAAAAATGTAAGGACAACTAATACACCGCAGAATATTGAATAATTTAGGTATCCTGTTACATCAAACGCATAGTAGAAAAAGGTCATATCATACCCTTTGCCATTACGGATATAGTTTTCGATTAATGCGAAGAAGCTAATTGCAGCACTAATTAAACATAGCCAAGGTAATATACTGTCCGCAAAAGTGTATCTAATTTTATGTTTTGGGAATAGCCGCTTAGAAATTTCAACTCGGTACGTTAATGGGACCAAGATAATCAGCTCTTTGAGTAAATGCACACCGTAAATTAAGCTGTTTTGGATCAATCTATCACCAGGTGTTGAAACCAAACTAATTAACCCTGTAGTAAAAATAATATTTTCAAATAGTACGGGGATCATCGCAATAAATGCAATTGAACATATGTTCACATCTCTTAGTCTGTGCCCAATTAAAAATACGAGTGAAATAATGGAAATATAGGCGAGAAAAAAGAAGTAGGTCGCGTCTTGAATTATAAAGATCACCACTACCATTACGACATAAGGTAGTAGTAAATCTTTGAATGCAAATTGTTTTGCCATATATAATGCTTATTTTAGAAACAAATTAAGGTTTTTGTTTGGGCTTTACTTGCCCTGAACTGCTGGAGTTTGCAATAAGCATGCATTGTTGGGAGTTTCTCCCTACTGAAAAAGGGTCCGCTGGACCTAATAAACCTGAACCGCCTGCAATTAAACGGCATTGTTTGTTAGCAATCATCTTCATAGTGATTATCCTTATTTCATTATCGTCTAGTCAGCTAAATGAATGTCAGACATTCTCTTATTTCCCATGGCAAAAGGCACAACGCATAGCCTTAACAGCTTTACCAGAAGAAGTGTCACCAAATAATTAAAAAGAACCATTAGTAGCGGGTTTCATCGTACTTTATGGTAGTTTTTAAGCGGTCGACTCAATGAATTTAACACCAAATAATTTAGAGTTAAACATTTTTTTACAAAAAAATAAGATGCTAAATTCAGGCCAATTTGTGAAAGAAATTACCCAAAATAGAAAAAGTTATGCGTACCTATTCTATTTTGGAAAGCCGTTTAATGATAAAACTGTGATATTAAAGCTTAAATTTAGCCATCTCACTTTCTAACTGAGCCGCTTGAGCTTTAATGCTGTCAGTTGCTGAATGTGCTTGTTGTGACACATTGGCTGTCTGAGAGGCTGTATCAGATATGTTCACGACTCTTTTGGCTGTATCTTCTCCAGCAGTTAATTGCTCTTTTGCGGCTAATGCGATTTGATCACTCATCTGAGAGATTGCACTTAAAGAGGTTGCAACGCTGCGTAGTGCCTCGCTTGCTTCATTTGACATAGTCACTGTTTTTTCACTGGTCGCAATACTTAACGAAACGGAGGATTTGGCGTCTTGAGTGGCTGCTTGCAAGTTGCCTATCATTGTGTGGATCTCTTCTGTACTGGACTGTGTACGCTGTGCTAGCTGACGTACTTCATCTGCAACCACCGCAAAGCCGCGCCCTTGTTCTCCCGCTCGTGCAGCTTCTATGGCGGCGTTGAGTGCAAGTAAGTTAGTCTGCTCAGCAATGCTTTGAATGACACTTAAGACATTGGCAATGTTATTGACTTCTTCATCTAATGTCTGAATATTGTTTCCGGCACTATCAATTTGTTGTTCTAACAAAGCAATTGCTTCACTGGCATTAGATGTAAGCCTATCAGCATTCTGCCCTTGATTTTCGGCTTCTTGTACAGAAAAAGCGGCTTGCTCGGCGTGTTCAACAACAGTTTGAGCAGATGCTGTGAGTTCTGTGATTGCTGAAGCCACCATTTGTGTTTCTTCACTTAAACTTAGTGTCAAGTTTTCTAAGTCGTTGGAGCGGGCTTCGCCATCATAGCTTTGTTCTTTTAATTTATCACTGACTGTCATCAGCCCACTTACCACCCCTTTTAAACCATCCTGCATGTAGTGCATGGCAGCCATAATGCTATAATCTTTAGCATTTGAGGTATCAATTCGTGAGGTAAGATTGCCGTGAGAAACATGCCTAACGATATCGAGAACTTCATTTAGTTCTGCCCCGAGCTTGTTAGATAATGACAGACCATATCGTGTTACGGTGAATGTCAGTGCAACGGCGATAATCAGTGACAGGGTTAATAGCCAACTCGCGGTTTCCCAGTACCTTTCATCCACTTCTTTGTAGCTGATCCCGGTGCCTACATACCACCCAAATAAAGATGTTTTTTGTACCACAGAGGTGAGGTCAACAACTTCGCCATTTCTTTCTGAGTTCCAGTGATAAGTAATGATGCGATTGGTTTTATTCCCCACTTTCTGTTCAACTAATCTACCGATGCTGTTACCTTGTGCATCTTTAAAGTCGTTGAAGCTTGTTCCGTGTAGTTGAGGATCGTGTGGGGCGGCCACAAAGTTTAATTGCTCGTCGACAACGTAAACATATTCTGAGTCGTGGTATTTATTTTCTCGCAGTATTTGTGCTGCTAATTCTTTGGCTTCGGCTTCAGATAAAACGCCAGATTTTGCAAAGTGCTCAAATTGTTCGACAATATTTACAGTGCTTTTCATAAGCTGGTTGATACGCGCAATATTATCTGTTTCACTAGCGTGACGGAGTGATTGAAGCCCGAGTACCGCAATGGAAATTAAGGCGATAAAAATTGCTATAGCGAAAAATATGATTTTTAATCTTAGAGTCAGGGTTGAAAACACAATATGCACCTTAGCAGAGTCAGTTAAAAGTTGATGGCACTCTTATACCTTTATGATTTATCATGTTTGAGCGCGCTATGTAAGTAGGGCTTAACCGTATATAAGTAAAAATTAGATGATTTTTCCTCATATGACGACCCTATCTCTACCTATTTTGCATTGATTATGTCGACTTCCTGTTGAGTTAGGTGCCGATATTCACCCATAGCGAGATTGGGATCTAGTATGATATCGCTAATTTTTTCTCTATGTAATTCAACAACATGATTGCCTACAGCAGCCAGCATACGCTTCACTTGATGGTATTTTCCTTCACAAATCGATAGCCTTAGAGCGTATTTGTCGATGGCTTGTGCAAGTGCTGGGCGAGTATGTTGTTTTTCGTTATGCAATGCCACACCTTGGCGCAGTTTTTCTAAACAGTCTTCTGTGATTATTTCTTTTGTTTCAACAAGGTATGTTTTGAATTTCTCCTTTTTAGGCGATGTTATTTGATGTGACCAATCGCCATCATTGGTGATCAGTACCAGCCCTGTTGTATCTATATCAAGTCGACCCGCGACATGAAAATTTTTTAAGTTAGGTTCATTAAGCAAGTCAAAAACAGTAGGGTGTAGCTCGTCATGGTTGGCGCAGATATAGCCTTGTGGTTTATTGAGCATGAAATATCTTTTACCTAAATATTTCAGGTGTTTACCGCTTACTTCAATGAGGTCGTCAGCGTGGATTTGAGTGTCACTTTTTTTAGTTACTTCACCATTTATAGCCACCGCTCCTTTTTTGATCAGGATTTTTACTTTACTACGTGGAAGCTCGTTTATGTGACTAACAAATTTGTCTATACGACATGGAAATTTCATTTAATTAACCTTACTGCTGGTATGAAAAGATGCATATTATGAATCATTTAATTTTTTCGATAAATAGCAGGGTCTAAATCATAAGGGTGAACACTCAAGCTGACGGTCTCTGGTAGTAACTTTTGTAGTGTTGATAGTATATTCTCACTGAGCATTTGTTTTTGTCGCAGTGTTCTTCCAGCCAATAAATGTATCTGAATATGCACAAAGTCATGTCTACCATCGCCAATAATAGATTCAGAAAATGCAATTCGCCTTGTTTTTATGGTTTTTTCATCAAATAAGCCGGTTTCCACAGTACTTTGGTGAATGGAATAGGTTAATTCTGAAAGGTCAATAGTTAGTGACTCAGAGTGTTCAATGACGATATGTGGCATTTTGGTATCCTATATGATTAAACAAAGTCTTATCATATTGTTCTTCATATATTTAGCCAAGCGACAAATGGTCTGCTTACTGGATTATTAAAAGCAAGTTAATATGGCATTTTATCCTCCGCTGCCTTGCTTTAACTCAATAGCCCTTGATAAGGTGTTGAGTTATTAATATACCGTTGTGTTGATGTATACATGTTATCTATTTTTAAACCTAAACCATTGTTAGAGGCACCGGAGTCACAATCTCTGATTGAACTGTTTTTATGGTCGGTAGAGCATTTTGATAGTGAATATTTTTTGCAGCATACTCAGGTTGTTCAGCCAACAGAGCAGTATTTTCCTGATCGTGTTAGTAGCGTTGAAGAAATGGCACAGTCTGTTTTTCAGAGGGTAAGAGATTATGCCGGTTTAACTCAGTGGCCGATAGCGTTGACATCGCCGAGCATGATGCCAATGCAGCAATCGTTTCCACACTTTTCTTTAGCGGGAGGGCTACGAGGAAAAGGCGTGACTGTTGTGACTCCTCCCGGTTTACCCGTGCAACTTTCTTACAACCCGAATCAAATTAATCAACCTCAAGATTTAGTTGCCAGTATGGCAGGGAGTATGGCGCTGATGTTGATTCATCAGGTTGGAAAATTACCGCCTGGTGGGCAGCAAAACTTACCTGTAGCTGCTGATGTGTTGGCTATATTTATGGGGTTTGGCACCATGATATGTAATACCGCCTATCATTTCAGAGGTGGGTGTGGGTCTTGTTATAATCCATATGCGAACCGACAAGCTGCGTTGAGCGAACAGGAAAGCATATTCTTGCATGCTTTGGTTTGTCATTTAAAAGGGGATGACAAAGGGGGAAAGCACCTTAAACCACATCTTAAAGGTCTGTACAAAAAAGCTCAGAAGCAGTTAAAGAAGATATTACAAACATCTGCTGATCCTATGCTTTTGGCGCTTGAGGATAGAAGTCGTGTTTGAATATGTAGACGAGTTTTTAATTATTGCAGTAGCACATTTTTTAGCGGTTGCGAGTCCTGGGCCTGATTTTGCTATCGTCTTAAAACAAAGTGTTCAGCAAGGTAGAAGAAACGCTTTGTTTACGAGTGCGGGGGTCGGTTTAGGGATTTTTGTACATGTCTCATACTGTCTGTTGGGAGTTGCATTAGTATTGTCCAAATCGCCAGAGTTATTCAATATATTTAAATATATGGCCGGGGCGTATTTGGCTTATATGGGCATACAAGCACTGCGCGCCAAGAAAAATACTGCTCCAGAGCAGTCTATCGAAGCTACATCGATAGTTGAGTCTGATTTTAAAGCCTTGCGACGTGGTTTCTTGGTTAACGCACTCAACCCAAAAGCAACACTGTTTTTCCTTTCGTTATTTACCTTGATGATTGATCCAGATACACCACAGGCAGTACAAATTTTCTATGGGTTGTATATGGCGATGGCGACATGGATCTGGTTTTCCTTCTTGTCTGTGGTTTTGTCTAGGCCTCAAGTTCGACGTTTTTTCCATCGTGCTGGACATTGGTTCGATCGTGGCATTGGTGTTGTGCTATTGCTTTTGGCAGTGCGAGTGGTTTTATAGGTGCGTAAATGAATGCGAGAGAGTGTTTATATTTTGCTTATGGTTCCAACCTGTCATCGCTGAGGCTTAAAGCTCGCTTGCCTCACGTCCGTTTAGTCGGTAGCGCGATATTATATGGATATCGGCTTACTTTTGATATGTTAAGTACAGATGGTTCCGCTAAGTGTAATATCGTACAGGGAGCGCATGAGGATATTGTTTATGGTGCAGTGTATGCGTTGACTCAATCTGAAATTAGTCGATTAGACGCGATTGAAGGTGCGCGATATGCGCGTGTTCAATTGGATGTAGCGATGCACAGTGCAAACACCGCAGCTGTATACTGCTACGTGGCCAATACATTCGTAAGTAATGAATTACCTTTTGAATGGTATACAAACCATGTGCTTGTAGGTGCTCAAGAGCATGGCTTTCCTGAGTTTTATATTGAAAATATCAGGGCTCAAAAAAGCACGAAAGATGTAGATAAAAGTAAACACGCATCGGAATTAGATATTTATAATAGATAAGGCAATATGGATATGAGAAAAGCTCTTTGGCGCACATTGTGCTGTGCGACGACTTTGTTGATGAGTAGTAGCGTTGTCGCTTTAACGGCACCTCAGTTGGCTGAAGTAGAGAAATCGGTGCAGCAAGCCATGGATAGCTTTGCAATTCCCGGTCTGGCAATTGGGATTGTAAACAATGGGAAAGTCGTTTTAGCAAAAGGCTATGGCATAAGACAGTTTGGCAAAGTCGGCGAGGTGGATGAACATACCTTGTTTGGTATCGCGTCTAACAGCAAAGCATTTACAGCAACAGCTTTGGCAATGTTGGTTGAGGAAGGCAAGCTGGATTGGGCAGATCCTGTCATAACTCACTTACCTGAATTCCAACTGTACAGCCAACACCTGACGGAACAAATGACGATTCGTGATTTACTCAGCCATCGCAGTGGGCTTGCGTTAGGTGCCGGCGATCTCATGATCTGGCCAGACACGGATAAGTCGACAAAAGACATTCTTGCAGGGTTAAAATATATCAAACCTGTCGCACCATTACGCACTGAGTATCACTATAATAATTTGATGTTTGTGGTTGCCGGAGAGGTTGTCGCGAGAGTAAGTGGTCTAAGTTGGCAAGAGTTTATTGAGACGCGAGTTTTTCCTCAAGTAGGTATTAAGAATTCCCATGCCTCTTTCTCTCGCATTGATAAAGCGAATAAAAACTTTGCAACTGGCACAATTAAGTATGACGGTCAGTTAGAAGAGTTTGTGGGTGACTATTTAGAAGACTTTCGCGGTGCTGGTGCTATTGCGTCTAATGTTTCGGATATGACTAAGTGGTTACAAACACAAGTCAATGAGGGTAAAACGCCGCTTGGGAAGCAGTTAATTAACCGAGAAACGCATCAGTACCTATGGCATCCGCAGATTATGCGTGTACCAAAAGAAGCAGATCGCATTGCATTTCAGCAAGACTTTAAGGGTTATGCACTTGGTTGGGCTGTAGAGAGCTATTTTGGCTATAAACGAGTTGGCCATATGGGGGGGATTTTAGGTATGGGATCACAGGTTGCGATGATCCCTGAAAAAGGTTTGGGCGTGGTGATTTTGTCTAACCAACATGCTTACCCCGCAATTCGTGCAATCACCAATGAAGTATTTGAGCAAGCGCTAGGATTGGAGCCGCGAGATTGGGTCATGCAAAGCTATCAAGCGTATAAGGAAAAACGCGCTTCACTATATTCTGAGCTAGGCCCAAAAAAGGTAGCGTCCAAAACAGCAAGCCTGCCGCTTAGCAACTATACAGGAACGCTTAGAAGCCCATGGTATGGTGATGTAATCGTTGAAGAAATCGCCGGAAAACTGCACATCGACTTCACGCATACAAAGGCGCTCAAAGGCATACTACACCATCATGACGGCAATATATTTGTAGTAAAGTGGCATGAAAAGTTGCTAGAAGCTGATGCTTATATTCACTTTAAGCTAGATGATAAACAACAAGTAAACAGCGCAGATATGGAGTGGGTAAACCCTAAAATTACAGATTTTAGTTTCGATTTTCATAATCTAGGTTTAGTGGCTGTTACTCAACCACAGTAATGTGCAGCTTATTGATAAAAATATCAAACCAAAGTATCAGGGCACTCTATAAAGTGCTTTGATACACTGTCAATTCAGGTTTTTAAGGACAGTGATATGCGCACAGCTATTATATCTCACCCTCTTTGTCGCAGGCACAAAATGACTGCTGAACATCCAGAGTGCCCCCAACGTTTGGATGCTATTTCGGACCGTATCCTTGCATCGGGGTTAGACATTGCTGTGACGCATTTGATGGCGCCAAAAGCGGATGAGTCCCACTATGCGCTTGTGCATGATACTCAGCACATCGAACAGGTATTATCGTCGATACCTGATCAAGGGTTGATAGATTTGGATGGTGATACCTCATTATGCAAAGACTCTTTAAAGGCCATTGAGCGCGCAGTAGGTGCTGGTATATTGGCTGTTGATGAAGTACTTGATGGTCGCCATGACGCTGCATTTTGCTCCGTCAGACCTCCCGGACATCATGCAGATAAAGATAAATCTGCCGGATTTTGTGTTTTTAACAATGTAGCGATTGCTACTAAATATGCACAAAGTAAAGGGGTAAAACGCATCGCCATTTTAGATATCGACGTCCATCATGGAGATGGCACTCAAGCGATTGTTAAATCTGATCCTAATGTGCTCTTTTGCTCTTTATTTCAATACCCTTTTTATCCTAATACTGAGATTGAAAACACCGACACGGTCGTAAATTCTCCTTTGCCAGTGGCCAGCGATGGCGCTGATCTGCGTGCATTATATGCTCAACAATGGCTGCCGAAGTTACAACAGTTTCAACCAGAACTGATATTTATTAGTGCAGGGTTTGATGCACATTTGGAAGATGACATGGGGGGGCTTAAGTTTGTGGAAAGTGATTATGCGTGGTTTACCCAGCAAATTGCACTTTTAAACAATGAGCTTAATTGCCGGGGGATTATTTCTTATTTAGAGGGGGGATATGATTTATCCTCTTTAGGCCGCAGTGTAGAAACGCATATCCGTACCCTTGCTGAATTCTAGTCGGCTCATAGCGTCGCTTTCATTAAGTTAAATACTTGTTCTATAGCTGTAATTTGTATTTTTGCTGTGCAGCATTGCCCCTCAGAGACGAGTTTTTGTTGCACTAAAAGCGTTAAATCATCATAGTTATAGGGGGCTTTTTGTTCACCGTCAAGTGCTTTAAAATTTCCATCAGGATATATGCAGGTTGCTGTTTTAATTTGATTTTCAGACAAGTAAAAGAGGCTTTCTTGCATTCCTTCCTCACTGTCAATGTACTCTATACTTTGGTCGAATATCAGCACTAATGGGTATGATTTAATCGTCATTTTTTGTTCTCAGTCAAAGTTAGCGACAGGCAGCTAAGTATACTCAAGATGGTAGTTAGATTGCGAGGAAAGTGCTTATGATAGGTGACTCACGTCAACTGAAAATTAAAGACGTGTTTTCGGCTAGCTTATTATCGTGTGACGATTCTACGAGCTTATATGATGCGCTGATCAAAATGCGTCAATACAGTGTCAGTTCTATTTTTGTCACGCATGATGGAGAGATTATCGGTATTTGGACTGAATCCGATTGTGTGAAGCTCGATCTTAAGCATATAAACCTTCTGCAGCTACCTATTGGTGAGGTGATGACTTCTCCGGTTTATGATATTTCTTTGGATAAGACCCTCAGCGAAGCCACGATCAAGTTACATCAGCTTGGGATCCGTCACTTATTGGTGAAAGATTTAAACAATACACCAGTTGGTGTTGTATCTTTGTCTGACATTGTTCGCAATCAGGGGTTAGATCACTATTTACACTTTCGTCCTATTGAGGATCATTTTGATAAGACTGTGAGTGTGCTTGACAGTGCACAATGTGTGAGTGAAGCGATTGAACAGATGCGTCGTGACAAAGCGACTGCAGTGCTGGTCTATCACCGTCAACAACAAGAGTACGGTATTATTACTCAGCGAGATATTGCATACGCCATTTTAGATCCGCAGTGGCAAATGCCATGTTGGGAACTCGCAAGCTACCCTATGTTATCTATGACACCAGACGAAAGCTTGTTCGATGCTTATCGTAAAATGACGGCTAAATCTATAAGGCATCTAGTCATAAGAGAGAAAGTATCAAATGATGTAATAGGCTTACTCGCACTAAAAAATGTTCTAACTGAAATAGAGACTGCATACTGTAGTGAATTGGAGAATGTCTTGGCGCAGCGAGATATTGCTCTGCGTAAATCTGAAAAGAACCTGTACCTTGCTAATCGCATTATTGATGCTTCCCTAGATGGTATTATGATCACAAGAGGAAGTGGGGAAATCATTCAAATTAACCCCGCTTTTAGTGCATTAACTGGTTATCAAGATTATGAAGTCATTGGAAAGAAGCCCAGTTTGCTTAGCTCAGGCATGCATGATCAAAATTATTACGACAAAATGTGGGCGGCATTAAAAGACAAAGGGGTGTGGCAAGGAGAGATTTGTAATAAGAAAAAAAGCGGAGATATTTATGTAGAATGGCTCACGATCATAGAAATCAATGACCCTTATAGTGATGAAACACTGTATGCCGCCATATTCAGTGATATTACTGAACGTAAAAACGCAGAAGAAAAAATAGCGCGTTTGGCCTACTTTGATGAACTGACGGGCCTACCTAATCGACGCTTATTTTATGATAGGCTGTCTATGGCTCTGGCTTCAGCACACCGTGATCAGCATAAACTCAGCGTCATGTTTATCGACTTAGATCGCTTTAAGGAAGTCAATGATACTCTAGGTCACAGTGCTGGAGATAAGCTTCTTACCCAAGTGAGTGAACGAATTAAGGGGATCTTAAAAGAAGGAGATACGCTAGCGCGTTTAGGGGGAGATGAGTTTGTAGTGCTGTTGACCGAAGTTTCTGATATGGGGTCAGTGGTGTCATTTGCCGATAAATTACTATTACAATTTAACAAATCATTTGATCTTGGCAATATCGCTGTGGCCGCCACAGCTTCATTGGGGGCTTCCATGTACCCAGATGATGGTCTTGATAGCGAAAGCTTGTTAAAACACGCTGACGTGGCCATGTATCGTTCAAAAGAGTTAGGGCGTAACTCTTTTCAAATGTATAAAGCGTCTATGAATGCACGTTCACTTGAACGACTGTCTATGCAAAGTCGGTTTCAAAGCGCACTTGAAAATGGTGAGTTTGAGCTCTATTTTCAGCCCTTACAGTGTCTAGTGAGTGGTCGTATCACAAGTTTAGAATGTTTATTGAGGTGGCATGACCCCAACTTAGGCATGATCTCTCCAGCTCAGTTCATTCCATTAGCTGAAGAGTTAGGTTTAATTGTGAAGCTTGATGAGTGGGTCATTGATAGGGCGTGTGCTCAGCTTGCTCATTGGAGAAGATTAAATATTGATGTCAGGCATTTGGCTATTAATGTATCTGCTCAGCACCTTACCCAGGGGGATTTAGCACAGACACTAAGTCTTGCCTTAGCTAAATATAAACTGCATGGACATCAAATAGAGCTGGAGCTGACTGAAGGCTGCTTCATTAGCAATTTCCAACGGGCGAAAGAGGTGCTGACTAAAGTTAAAAAAATGGGAGTCAGTATCGCGTTGGATGATTTTGGTACTGGCTATTCGGCACTGAGTTACCTGACAAAATTACCAATCGATATTTTAAAAATCGATCCTAGTTTCATTGCCAAAATACCTGATGAGTACGGCAATAGCGAGATTGTCAGTGCCATTGTCGCGATGGCCAAAGCGTTAAAGTTACATGTTGTCGCTGAAGGCGTTGAAAAACACGAGCAAATGAGATTTTTACAAAAGCTAGGGTGTCATGCTATGCAAGGGTATTTGTACTGTAAGCCGCTTTCGCAAACGGCTTGGTGTGAGTTTTATCAAGCGGAGAAATTGATCTCGTAGGAAGTAAACTTACGAATATTAATGACACCTTTTTCAAAAATGAGATATTGACCTTTAATGCCTTTCAATACGCCGCTGACGGTCGGCTCTTTATCAAAGTTAAAGGAACTTATTTTTGTTGGGTAGTTCTCAACAGGGAAGGCTAAATCTACAACTTCTTCGTCTAATCGTTCAATGGCGGTGGCACCAAATAACTCAGCCAGTTCGTCGAGTTTTTCCTGGATCTGGGGAATTAACTCTTGCGCGCTTTGCTTTAAATCTAATTCAGGATTAATGCCTTTTAGCATATTGCGCCAATTGGTTTTATCTGCAATGAAGTTGGCAAGGGCCACTTCCACTAAGCCTGATTGCAGGCGCGTTTGCACTTTAAAAATTGGTAGAGCCTGAGTTGCACCTTGATCTATCCAGCGAGTTGGGATCTGAGTATGGCGTGTGATACCGACTTTAAGCCCCGACGTATTGGCTAAATAGACATAGTGCGGGATCATGCAATTGGCTTCCCCCCACTCTGGCTCTCGGCATGTGCCCTGATCATAGTGACACGTTTCAGGCTTCATGATGCACATATCGCAGCTAGCAAGCTTTTTCATACACACAAAGCAATGCCCCTGAGAGTAACTTTTTTTGGTTTTTTTACCGCAACTGCAGCAATAGATATTACCTGTAAAAGTTAAAGTAATTTCTTTGTCAAAATAATCATTGAGATTAATCAGCTCTTCGCCAATAGGCAGCTGGTACTGAATTGGATTGGTAAGGCTGGCTTTTAGTTTACTTAACGTGCCCTGCATCTTTACGCCCCTAAAGATGATACAAAAGGAGATCCTAGCAAGTCAGTTGGAAAATACCAATGGTAAATTGAAAAAATTAGATATTTCAAGGGTTTGAAATTGATATTGGTTTTTGTTTTTATTTGCGTTTTAGTATCTTAAATAAAAAACGGCTCATCGAGAGCCGTTTTAGCATATTCATCTAATTAAAGATCACTGCTCACGAGCAATAGCACGATAAGCGATGTCTGTGCGGTATTCTACACCGTCCCAGTTGATGTCTTTAACCAGTGCATAAGCACGCTTTTGTGCCTCTGTCACAGTATGACCCAGCGCTGTAGCACATAAAACACGTCCACCCGCTGTCACGACATCATCCCCTTGCTGCTTAGTACCGGCATGGAATACTTTTTCACCTTCAGAGTAATTAACCTGAAGACCGGAAATTGCATCGCCTTTTGGATAGCTCGCAGGGTAGCCTTTTGCGGCCAATACAACACCAACAGCGGCTCTAGGATCAAATTGAATTTCAGTTTGATCTAGCTCTTGGCGGTTTGCCGCCTCAATCAGTGAAACAAGGTCTGATTGTAAACGGAGCATAATAGGCTGTGTTTCAGGGTCACCGAAACGACAGTTATATTCGATAACCTTAGGTGTGCCATCTGCTGTGATCATCAAGCCCGCATACAAGAAGCCAGTGTAAGGATGGCCTTCAGCAGCCATACCTTCTACTGTTGGGTAGATCACTTCATTCATAATGCGGTCGTGAATGTCTTTTGTCACAACTGGAGCAGGAGAGTATGCACCCATACCGCCTGTATTTGGACCTTGATCGCCATTGTATGCACGTTTGTGGTCTTGGCTGGTGGCAAAAGGTAGTACATTTTTACCGTCGACCATGACGATAAATGAAGCTTCTTCACCTTCTAAGAACTCTTCGATCACCACACGGCTACCAGCATCGCCAAATGCGTTACCTGCAAGCATATCACGAATTGCTTCTTCAGCTTCTGCTTCAGTCATTGCGACGATAACGCCTTTACCCGCTGCTAACCCATCTGCTTTAACAACAATTGGTGCACCTTGTTCTTTGACATAAGCAATTGCAGGCTCAATGTCAGTGAAGGTTTGATAAGCCGCTGTTGGGATCTGGTGTCTGGCTAAAAAGTCTTTGGTAAAAGACTTTGAGCCCTCAAGCTGCGCTGCAGCTTGAGTCGGGCCGAAAATAGCCAGGCCTTCAGAGCTGAAGCGATCTACAACACCTATGACCAGTGGTGCTTCAGGACCAACAATGGTCAGCTCAACTTTGTTTTCTTTGGCGAATGCAACTAGGGCATCCAAGTCTTCAACGCCAATAGCAACGTTTTCTAACTTTGGCTCCAAAGCTGTACCAGCGTTACCTGGCGCTACAAATACAGTTTTTACAGATGGGTTTTGAGCGGCTTTGAACGCAAGCGCGTGTTCACGGCCGCCGCTGCCAATGACAAGTACATTCATGGCAAAGTATCCTATTAAATCTTTTTAAACTTTAAAGTCATACGGTCGCTTTCCCCAATCGCCTTGTATTGCGCTGACTTTTCGTCACCTAACGCAAGTCTTGGCGGCAGCGTCCAAACACCACGAGGGTGGTTTGCACTGTCTAATGGGTTGGCGTTGATTTCACTGCTTGCTACCAATTCAAAGCCTGCTTTCTTTGCCATTTCGATGACATAGCTTTGCTTCATATAACCTGAACGCTTCTGGTCTTCGTTATCACGGTGCTCTGGTAAACGGTGCTCAACAACACCTAAAATACCACCCGGTTTAAGTGCTGTATGGAATGCTTTGAATGATTTAAGCACGCCTTCATCACCTGGGCGCATATACCAGTTATGAACATTTCGGAAGGTCAAGACCATATCCGCAGAGCCTGCTGGTGCGATATCGTGATGTGTCAATGCTGAGAACTCAGTCATTTTGATTTCGCTAAAGCGCACATCATTTGAAATCTTGTCTTTAAACGAAGCCAAAGATCTTTTGTAATACTCAACTTCTGAGTCAGCTGGGAAGTGTGCTGCATACAAAGTACCTTGGCCTTTAATTGTTGGTGCTAAGATCTCTGTATACCAACCGCCACCAGGCGCGATTTCAACGACTGTCATATTCGGCTTTAGACCAAAAAACTCCAATGTTTGGACTGGGTTACGGTATTTATCACGGGCACGACTCGTCTCTGTGCGTTCGCTGCTTTGCGCTGCTTTTGCAATGCTGGCATTTGAGCTGTTAGAACTTGTTGTACTACTACACCCTGCGACTGCAGTGACAATACCTGCTGTGATTAATGCTTTAATACCTAGTTTCATTATTCAGTTCCTTCAAGGTTATTGTGATTGTCTTTTGGTCAGAATACTTGAATTTGGTGCAAACAAAAAGCGCGAAACGTTAAACGTTTCGCGCGAGTCGATTAGTGACGGAAATGGCGCATTCCGGTAAAGACCATTGCCATGCCTGCTTCATCAGCAGCGGCAATGACTTCCTCATCACGCATCGAGCCTCCAGGCTGAATAACGGCAGTGATACCAGCTTCAGCGGCTGCATCGATACCATCACGGAATGGGAAGAATGCATCAGAGGCCATTACAGAGCCTTTTACCTCCAGGTTTTCGTCAGCAGCTTTGATACCGGCGATTTTCGCTGAGTATACGCGGCTCATTTGACCAGCACCTACACCGATAGTCATGCCATCACGAGCATATACAATCGCATTTGATTTAACGAATTTAGCGACTTTCCAACAGAACAATAAATCTTTTAGCTCTTGTTCAGTTGGCTGGCGTTTTGAAACAACCGTTAGGTCATCCATTGTCACCATGCCCTGATCGCGGTCTTGAATAAGGACGCCGCCGTTTACACGTTTAATATCAACGCCTGTTGATTTCGCTTCCCACTGGCCACACTCAAGAAGACGCACGTTTTTCTTCTCAGAAACAATGTCAGCAGCTTCTGCAGAAATGCTTGGTGCAATGATAACTTCTACAAACTGACGTTCAATGATGGCTTTTGCCGTTTCAACATCAAGTTCGCGGTTGAAAGCAATGATGCCACCAAACGCAGAAGTTGGGTCCGTTTTAAATGCTCTGTCATAAGCGCTTAAAATATCTTTGTCTTCTGCTACACCACACGGGTTTGCGTGTTTAACGATAACACATGCAGGTGCATCGAAGCTTTTAACACACTCTAGCGCGGCATCGGTATCTGCGATATTGTTGTATGACAACGCTTTGCCTTGTAGCTGCTTCGCTGTTGCCACTGAGGCTTCTTCAATATTGTTCTCAACATAGAAAGCAGCGTCTTGATGTGAATTTTCACCGTAGCGCATATCTTGTTTTTTAGTGAACTGCATATTGATAGTGCGTGGGAACTTAGTCTCCTCCGCCGCTTCTTCAGTGTAATCAGCTACAAGCTTACCGAAGTAGTTGGCGATCATGCCATCATATTGTGCTGTGTGTTCATAGGCTGCAATCGCAAGGTCAAAACGCGTTTTATACGTTGTGGAACCATCATTAGCTTTGATTTCTGACAATACGCGATCATAGTCGCTAGCATTCACCACGATGGTAACATCTTTGTGGTTTTTAGCTGCGGCACGAACCATAGTTGGGCCGCCGATGTCGATATTTTCAATTGCATCTTCTAGGCTGCAGTCAGCTTTTGCAACAGTTTGTGCAAAGGGGTATAAGTTAACTACAACCATATCAATAGCAGAGATGTTGTTGTCTGCCATAACGTTTTCATCTTGGCCACGACGCCCCAAGATCCCACCATGTACTTTAGGGTGGAGAGTTTTCACGCGACCATCCATGATCTCTGGGTGGCCTGTGTAGTCAGATACTTCCGTTACCTGAATGCCGTTATCGGCTAGGAGTTTACAAGTACCGCCTGTAGAAAGAAGTTCAACACCAGACTCTGCAAGAGCGCGGGCAAACTCAACGATACCAGTTTTATCTGACACGCTTAAAAGTGCGCGACGAATAGGACGATGTATATCCATGATGGTTTTGATTTCCTCAATGATTAGTTAAGGGCTAGCTTAGAAAGGCTGTATTTTAGCTCAACTAGGATGAGAAAACGATGGAAATGATGTTAACGAGATTGAGAAATACTGAACTTTATGCACAAATCGGGTTGTAAGAGGACATTATGCCTTATTTTTTTCAGATAAATGGAGTAGAGGTTTTTTTAAGAAAAGAAGCTAGAGAGGGTGAAAACGTCCTGAGTCGGACGTTTTCAGCTTAAATACGGATTAGTTCATGCCGTACTTTTTAAGCTTTTTGCGAAGAGTACCACGGTTGATACCTAGTAAGATCGCAGCACGAGTTTGATTACCACGTGTATACGTCATTACTTCTTCTAGTAAAGGTGCTTCAAGCTCTGATAATACTAGCTCATATACATCTTGCACGTCTTGACCATTTAACTGCTTTAAGTAGTGGTGGACAGCTTTTTTAACTGCATCACGCAGTGGTTGCGGTTTCTCTTGTGACTGAACATGAGCGTTAGTGATAAAAGGAGAAGTCACATTTTGTTCGAACATCTTTATGTCTCTTTCTTAGTTAGCTGCTAGTGTTTCAAAATAGTTTTCTAATGCCTCGATTTGCGCTTCTGGCTCCTCAAGTGCATTGAATACTCGCCTAAATTGACCTTCTTGGTCATGGGACTGCAAATACCAAGACACATGTTTGCGTGCGATGCGCGCACCCATTGGTTCACCGTAAAACTGATGGAGATTTACGAGGTGCTCCATCAAAATACCGCGCACTTCAGAAACCTCAGGTGCTGGTAAGTGTTTTCCAGTTCGCAAATAATAGTCGATCTCTCGGAAAATCCAAGGACGACCTTGGGCGGCTCGACCAATCATGATGGCATCTGCGCCCGTATAATCCAAAACCTGTTTTGCTTTCTCAGGAGACGTTATGTCACCATTAGCAACAACAGGGATAGAAACCGATTGCTTTATCGCTTTGATAGTGTCGTATTCTGCTTCACCTTTATACATGCATGCACGAGTTCTGCCGTGCACAGCCAGTGATGCAATACGATTGCGCTCGGCTATTTTCGCAATTTCAACACCATTACGGTTTTCAGGATCCCATCCTGTTCGGATTTTTAAGGTTACAGGTACATCGACTGCGCCAACCACAGCCTGTACTATTTCCTCGACCAAATCCGGGTACTGTAAAAGTGCAGAACCTGCAAGTTTCTTGTTCACTTTTTTGGCTGGGCAACCCATATTTATATCTATGATTTGCGCGCCATTTTTGACATTGAATTGTGCAGCTTGTGCCATAAGTTCAGGATCAGCTCCTGCTATTTGCACTGAACGTATTCCTGATTCACCAGAGTGATCCATACGATTCATTGATTTATCAGTTTTCCAAACCTTTGGATTTGACGACAACATTTCTGACACCGCAAGCCCTGCGCCAAGACGCCGACACAACTGTCTAAATGGACGGTCGGTTATACCAGCCATTGGGGCTACGATTATATTGTTATCAAGTTGGTAAGGACCAATACGCACTACTATTCATCTGCCTCATTTCAAGGGGCGCTAAGTTTACGGTTTTTTTCGCAAAAATCAAAGGCTATAAATTGAACATAAGTGTTTTTTTTTGAACTTTTTGGGTTGACTTTTGGTAACAATATGAAGGGCTGCAAAAATTGCTGTAAATTTATTCAAAAAATTATTGCAGAGTAAATTCGGGGTTGTTTACTGAGCTGTAAAAAAAGCGTAAAGCCTGTTAAGCACAGGCTTTACGAGTAATAGAATACTAACTCAGAAGATGGTCGTTACACTTGTTATTGTTTTGTAATTCCACTCACTCGTGTCCATTCTCCTTCTTGCTTTATTGCATCTAACTCAATATATGGTGCGTATACGTCCGCAACAGATTGAGCTTGCTCTTCCAAGATTCCTGACATGGCAATTGCACCTTGTGGTTTTAAGAATCCAAGGATAATTTCATGTAATTCTCTAAGTGGTTGAGCGAGGATATTTGCAACGACGATATCTGCTTTAAATTCAGGTTGATTCTCTGGTAGATAAACTTCTAGTTGATCTGCAACACCATTACGTTGTGCATTATCTCTGCTTGCGACAAGTGCTTGTGGGTCAATATCAATACCGATCACGCGCTCTGCACCGAGTTTAATCGCGGCTATCCCTAAAATACCTGAGCCACAACCGAAGTCGACCACAGTTTTACCACTTAAATCTTGTGCCTCTAACCATTGCAAGCATAGTGACGTGGTTGCATGCGTCCCTGTACCAAATGCAAGGCCCGGATCTAGCAATACGTTTACAGCATCCGGATCTGGGATATCGCGCCAACTTGGACAGATCCATAAACGTTCGCCAAATTTGATAGGGTGGAAGTTATCCATCCATTCTCTTTCCCAGTCTTTGTCTTCTAATTGCTCAATTTTGTACTTAGGCGCCTGAGGCATCTGCTCTGTTAGGTAATCAACAACCGATTGCATATCATGAGTTGCCTCAAATAGACCAATTACAGTTGTCTCTGGCCATAAAATAACTTCGCCTGGCTTAGGTTCATAGACTGGGGTATTTTGGCTATCAATAAATGTTACAGAAGGGCAGCCTATATCCATCAATAGATCACTGATCAGATCTGCTGTTTCTGTGTTAGCATCAATTCGGATTTGGATCCAAGCCATAATGTTGTTCCTATTAAATATCTTTTTGCTTCAGTGTGCGATGAATGACACATCGGCTCACAGTAGCTATGACTGTGAGTGCTTGTGAGCACCTATTTGGTGATGTGTACAATTACTGGCACTTATTTAAATTCAAATAAAAAGGCCGCATCATGCGGCCTTTTTTTTATTCTGTATTCTTAGCCTTTGACATCTAAGAAGCTCTTCAACAGATCAGAGCGAGAAGGGTGGCGTAGTTTACGAAGTGCCTTCGCTTCAATCTGACGGATACGCTCACGGGTTACGTCAAACTGCTTACCAACTTCTTCAAGCGTATGGTCTGTATTCATATCGATACCAAAGCGCATGCGAAGTACTTTAGCTTCTCTTGCTGTTAAGCCTGCAAGCACCTCGTTAGTTGCACCGCGCAAGCTTTCCATTGTGGCTGAGTCAATCGGAGATTCAATTGTTGTATCTTCGATGAAATCACCAAGATGTGAATCTTCATCATCACCGATTGGTGTCTCCATAGAGATTGGCTCTTTTGCAATCTTAAGTACCTTACGGATCTTATCCTCTGGCATCATCATGCGTTCTGCAAGTTCTTCAGGGCTAGGCTCACGACCCATTTCTTGCAGCATTTGACGAGAAATTCGATTAAGTTTATTAATCGTCTCAATCATGTGTACAGGTATACGGATTGTTCTTGCTTGGTCAGCAATTGAACGCGTAATTGCTTGTCTGATCCACCATGTTGCATAAGTTGAGAACTTATAACCACGGCGATATTCGAACTTATCAACCGCTTTCATCAGGCCAATATTACCTTCTTGAATTAGATCCAAGAATTGAAGGCCACGGTTGGTGTATTTTTTCGCAATTGAAATTACAAGGCGTAAGTTCGCTTCAACCATCTCTTTTTTCGCACGACGAGCTTTTGCTTCACCGATGCTCATACGACGGTTGATATCTTTGATACGTTCTACGCTTAAACCTGTACTTTCTTCAATGGCTTTTAGCTTGTTAACACAACGCTCAATTTCAGGTTTTACTTCACGGAGTTTATCTGAGTGCTTGTCGCCAGCTGCAATTTCAGCATCAATCCAAGCAATATCAGTCTCGTTGTTAGCAAAGTGCTTAACAAATGTTTTCTTAGGTAACTTTGCAATCTGAACTGCTTGTTTCATGATGATACGCTCTTGAACACGTACTTTATCCATCATTTCACGCATGTTGTTAACCATGCGGTCAAACTGCTTAGGTACTAATTTGAATTTGCGGAACAGCTCACCAATCTCTTTGATTGCGGCTTGTGCATCTGGGTGACTGCGACCTTTTTCTTCAAAACATTGACGTGCACTGGTGTACAACGCACGAAGTTCTTCGAAGTGCTCGCGTGCAACTTCAGGGTCAGGACCTGATTCACCTTCTTCAGAATCGTCGTCGTCATCTCCATCATCGTCTTCATCATCTAAGTCTTCTTCACTTAGTTCTGAACCGATATGTGTTGCAGAGATAGTTGCTTCGTCATCTTCTAATGAGTCGAAGAAACCTGTGACGATGTCACTTAAGCGCATTTCTTCGGCTTCGTACTTATCCCACTGTTCTAACAAATACGTGATTGCTTCAGGGTATTCAGCAACAGAAATCTGTACCTGATTAATCCCTTCCTCAATACGCTTTGCAATAAGAATTTCGCCTTCCCGAGTCAGTAGCTCAACGGTGCCCATTTCGCGCATGTACATACGCACAGGATCTGTTGTTCTGCCAATTTCTTTTTCTACCGTTGCTAGCGCAGCTGCCGCTGCTTCTGCTGCATCCTCGTCGGTGGTTGTTTCTTGCATCATCAGCTCATCGGCATCAGGGGCTGCTTCAGAAACCTGAATA
The DNA here is from genome assembly GCF_001750165.1 of Pseudoalteromonas luteoviolacea. Classification (NCBI taxonomy): domain Bacteria; kingdom Pseudomonadati; phylum Pseudomonadota; class Gammaproteobacteria; order Alteromonadales; family Pseudoalteromonadaceae; genus Pseudoalteromonas; species Pseudoalteromonas luteoviolacea. The sequence continues at coordinate 4,194,892 of NZ_CP015411.1, read as the reverse complement.
CCCATATCATTAATCATGCTAATGATATCTTCAACTTGATCCGAATCTATGATGTCTTGTGGAAGGTGATCGTTAACTTCTGCAAAAGTTAAGTAACCTTGCTCCTTACCTTTCTGAATCAGAAGTTTGAGTTGTGACTGAGGAGATTGATCCATAGAGATTTATGCTTCCACTCTGATAAAGTTTATACAACGGGCGCCAGCTAAAAACAGCGTTATTTTGGTTGACGCAGTGAATAGAACATTATAACACCAAAAATTAATTTTGACCAGTTCTACGAGAGCTTAAAGCTTGTGTTAATAACGCACATTCCAGTCGTTCGTCGCTATTTAAGCCCTCAGTTTTGTCTTTAATAAGTAAGGTCTCTAATCGTAGATTTAAACACTGATCTTCAATAAATTTAAAAGTGTGTTTAAATTCGTCTTCTAAGGCCTCTTCTTGTATATTATGTTGCCAAGTAGCGAGCTTTTTTAGCGCCTCATAATCTTGGCTGTCCCTGAATGATTCTAATATATGGGCAGTGGTGTAATTGGGGTTTTCTAGACTGGTATATTGCAGTCTCAAAAACAGTGCCATTCCAGGCAATTGCATGTGTGCGAGATCTGGTAGGTAATCAACAGATTTCGCCAGTTGTGGGTGCTGCAATAACAAACCAATTGCACGTCGCATCGGTGTAACTTTGAATTTACGCTCTATATTGTGTTGCTTTTTGGGGGTTGATAACTTTGCCGTGAGTTGTTCTCGCGTTCTCCCAATGAGCCTCGCTAATGTCGTTAATAACGATTCTTGGTAAAATTCGCTTGGAATTTTATTGATCAGTGGTACCGCCTCAGCGAGTAGCTTTGCTTTACCAGCGTCGGTGGTTAAATCACATTGCTCACAAAGGCGATTGAAAAGCACTTTATTATAGTCATCAGCAGCCAATAACCTTTCTTCAAAACGTTCCTTCCCCTCTTTTTGCACTAAAGAATCAGGATCTTCGCCATCGGGTAAAAATACAAAGCCAAGAGACTTGCCGTCTTTTAGATTTGGTAATGCATGGTCAAGCGCGCGCCATGCAGCATCACGACCAGCTCTATCGCCATCATAACAGCACACGACTTTATCAGTATTACGAAATAGCGTTTGCATATGTTCTAGTGTCGTCGCAGTTCCAAGTGCTGCAACCGCATAATCAATACCGTATTCTGAAAGCGCGACTACATCCATGTAGCCCTCAACTATGAGCACTTGTTCTAATTTTTTATGTGCTTGTTTAGCTTCGTAAAAGCCATATAGTTCAAAACTCTTATGAAAAATACGTGTTTCGGGTGAATTGAGGTATTTAGGTCCTTGATCCTGACCCATGACTCGGCCACCAAAAGCAATTACCCGACCGCGTTTATCACGTATAGGAAACATCAGTCTGTCACGAAAGAAATCAAACTGTCTACCGGGTGTTTTTTCACTGGCAAGCTTGAGCTCAACTAATTGTTGTCGTTGAGCTGGATTGCGAGCGAGTTTGCTAAGTAAAGCATCCCACTCTGGTGGGGCATAGCCAATTTGAAATTTGTTGACTGTATGTTCCGAGAGTCCACGACCTTTTACATAGGCTTGGACTTGGCTGGCGTTATTATGCGAATTTAATTGCTGTTGGTAAAAACGTGCTGTATGCATCATTAAGTCATAATCTGACTTTTTTTCCTCAAAACTGCGCTGAGGACCGCCAAGTCCTTGCTCTTTTGGTATTTCAAGGTTGTATAATCCTGCAAGCTCTTCGATGGCATCAACAAATTCGAGTTTGTCATACTCCATTAAAAATGAAATGGCGTTACCATTAGCACCACAGCCAAAGCAGTGATAAAACTGTTTGTCTCTGGAAACTGTAAAAGAAGGGGACTTTTCATTATGAAAAGGGCAGCAGGCTTGATAGTCTTTTCCTGCTTTTTTGAGACCAATACGCCCGTCGATTAGCTCGACGATGTCAGTTCTAGCCAATAAGTCATCGATAAACTGTCTTGGAATTTTGCCAGCCATAAGTTTCCTAACGCTTATACGAAGAAACCGAGCACAAGGCTCGGTTTACTAATTTCATACATTTGTATGTGGGTAGTTATGCGCTCAATCTTTGTTTAATTAAACCTGAGATTTTGCCCATATCAGCACGACCTTCAGCTTTTGCTTTGATCACACCCATTACTTTACCCATGTCTTGCATACCAGCTGCGCCTGTGTCAGCGATAGCAGCATCGATCATCTCAAGCACTTCTTCCTCAGATAAAGGTTGAGGTAAGAAAGACTCAAGTACTGATATTTCACCAGCCTCGATTTGTGCTAAATCTTCTCTTCCTGCATCAGTATACTGAGTGAAAGAGTCTTTACGCTGTTTAACCAGTTTAACCAACACTGAGGTGATACCAGCATCGTCTAGCGTTGTCTGGTTATCAATTTCACGTTGCTTGATTTCAGCTAGAGCTGCTCTGATTGCCGTTAGACGAGGTTTGTCTTTGGCTTTCATTGCTTCCTTTTGGGCGTCTTTTAGCGTCGCTAATAAGCTCATATGTACAAGACCAAATGTTAATTAGTATAGTTTAACGCGACGTGCGTTTTCACGAGAAAGCTTTTTCATGTGACGCTTTACAGCTGCTGCTTTCTTACGCTTACGCTCTGCAGTTGGCTTCTCATAGTGCTCGCGACGACGAACTTCTGAAAGGATACCTGCTTTTTCACATGAACGCTTGAAACGACGAAGTGCTACGTCAAACGGTTCGTTTTCTCTTACTTTAATTACTGGCATTAAAAATTCACCTACCTAAATAATGAGCTTGGCTCAAATTGACCGAAAAATGGTCAATTGGTTCAAAAATGGTGCGGTATTGTAAGCCGAAGCGAGACCGCGTGTAAAGATCAAATTATAGCGGATCTGAATAATTGTGTCATGCGTTAATCTCTTTGGCACATTTTAGCCCGTTATTGGTGGCTCCGACGAAAAAGCATGCAAATCACCTGACCGGCTTTTTTCTCTTTTAACAACTGCCAGTTAGCTGGGAGAACCGGCTTTGCTTCTTTTTCAAATTCAACATAAATTAATGATTCATCGTGAAGCCACTCTGCGCTTTCAAGTAACTCACAACAAGGAGCGAGCAGGTCTTTTCTAAATGGTGGATCGAGATAGACAATGTCGAAAGTACGTTTTTGTTCGTTATTAATTAAGTAATCTAGCGCACTGGTTTGAACTACTTGCGCATTGTTTAAAGCGAGCGTTTGTATATTTTGTTTAATTTGCGCTGCTGCTGTTTTATCCAATTCTATAAAAGTGGCTGTATTGGCAAAACGCGAGAGGGACTCAAGACCTAAGCTGCCAGAACCGGCGAAGCAATCTAGTACATTGGCGTCACGTATGTCTGCCATTAGCCAATTAAATACGGTTTCTTTAACACGATCAGTAGTAGGTCTCAGGCCTTCAACGTCTTTTACTGGAAGTTTACGACCTTTAAATTTACCGCTGATAATTCGAATATGGCCGTCAGTGCGGGCTTGAGGCTTTCTTTTTTTCATATATTTTCACTATCGAGTTTGTTGTGCTCGATTATAAATTTTTCATCTACTTGGAACATGATACACTAAGCGCATATTATGGCGTTAACTTAGTGATTATAACAATTATCACAAAGTCTTTTGTGTGATTATTAAGGTCTTTGTACAAATCCCAATATTTTGGCAAACAGCAGGAGATCGCGGTGCACCTTTTTGCAGCGTTGCATAGCTTTGCGCTTGATAGTGGTGATCATAGACATGGTTATGGCTGCTAAATCACAATACAAACTTATATGGTATTAGTTGGTTATGGGAAAGAAAAACAAATTTTTATCTTGGTTGGGGTTTGGTAAATCCGATAAAGAGCAGGCAGAGCGCGAAGAAGCAGAGCGTTTAGCCAAAGAACAGGCAGAGCGCGAAGAAGCAGAGCGTTTAGCCAAAGAGCAGGCAGAGCGTGAAGAAGCAGAGCGTCTAGCCAAAGAGCAGGCAGAGCGCGAAGAAGCAGAGCGTCTAGCCAAAGAGCAGGCAGAGCGTGAAGAAGCAGAGCGTCTAGCCAAAGAGCAGGCAGAGCGCGAAGAAGCAGAGCGTCTAGCCAAAGAGCAGGCAGAGCGTGAAGAAGCTGAGCGTCTAGCCAAAGAGCAGGCAGAGCGTGAAGAAGCTGAGCGTTTAGCCAAAGAGCAGGCAGAGCGTGAAGAAGCAGAGCGTTTAGCGAAACAGCAAGCAGAGCGAGAAGAAGCAGAGCGTTTAGCCAAAGAGCAAGCAGAGCGTGAAGATGCCGAGCGTTTAGCCAAAGAGCAGGCAGAACATAAAGAAGCCGAGCGTCTGGCGAAAGAACAGGCAGAACGTGAAGAAGCCGAGCGTCTAGCGAAAGAGCAGGCAGAGCGAGAAGAAGCAGAGCGTCTAGCGAAACAGCAAGCAGAACGTGAAGATGCCGAACGTTTAGCCAAAGAGCAGGCAGAACATGAAGAAGCCGAGCGTCTGGCGAAAGAACAGGCAGAACGTGAAGAAGCCGAGCGTCTAGCGAAAGAACAGGCAGAACGTGAAGATGCCGAGCGTTTAGCCAAAGAGCAGGCAGGACGTGAAGAAGTCGAGCGTTTAGCCAAAGAGCAGGCAGAGCGAGAAGAAGCAGAGCGTTTAGCCAAAGAACAGGCAGAGCGTGAAGAAGCAGAGCGTCTAGCCAAAGAACAGGCAGAGCGTGAAGAAGCAGAGCGTCTAGCCAAAGAACAGGCAGAACGTGAAGAAGCGGAGCGTTTAGCCAAAGAGCAGGCAGAGCGAGAAGAAGCAGAGCGTCTAGCGAAAGAGCAGGCAGAACGTGAAGAAGCCGAGCGTTTAGCCAAAGAACAGGCAGAGCGTGAAGAAGCCGAGCGTCTAGCGAAAGAGCAAGCAGAACGTGAAGAAGCCGAGCGTTTAGCGAAAGAGCAAGCAGAACGTGAAGAAGCCGAGCGTTTAGCCAAAGAACAGGCAGAACGTGAAGAAGCCGAGCGTTTAGCCAAAGAACAGGCAGAGCGTGAAGAAGCCGAGCGTCTAGCGAAAGAGCAAGCAGAACGTGAAGAAGCCGAGCGTCTAGCGAAAGAGCAAGCAGAAGCAGAAAAACCAAAGAAAAAGGGCTTTTTTGCACGCTTAAAGCAGGGGCTGCTCAAGACCAAAGAAAACATCGGCTCTGGCTTTGCGTCTATTTTCCGTGGAAAGAAAATTGACGACGACTTATTTGAAGAGCTTGAGACCCAGTTATTGACCGCAGATCTAGGTGTTGAAACCACCATGAAGCTGATTGATAACCTAACGGATGCCGCTGATCGTAAGCAGCTGAAAGATGGGGATGCACTGTATGAATTGATGAAAAGCGAAATGGCTGAGATCTTAAAAGATGCTGAGCAGCCGCTTGAAATCAATACAGGTAAAAAGCCATATGTGATCCTAATGGTTGGTGTAAATGGCGTAGGTAAAACGACCACAATCGGTAAAATGGCGAAACAGTTCCAGTCACAAGGCAAGTCTGTGATGCTTGCTGCGGGTGATACTTTCCGAGCAGCGGCAGTTGAGCAGTTACAAGTGTGGGGTGAGCGTAATGATATTCCTGTGGTAGCTCAACATACTGGTGCGGACAGTGCATCAGTGGTATTTGATGCGTTTCAGGCGGCTCAAGCTCGCAATGTAGACGTGCTAATTGCAGATACAGCGGGTCGTTTACAAAATAAAGACAATTTAATGCAAGAGCTGGAAAAAATTGCGCGAGTAATGAAAAAGCTTGACCCAGATGCGCCACACGAAGTGATGCTGACCATTGATGCGGGTACTGGCCAAAATGCCATTAGCCAAGTTAAACTATTTGACCAAGCCGTTGGCTTAACTGGCATCACTCTGACTAAGCTAGATGGTACAGCTAAAGGTGGAGTTATTTTTGCCGTTGCTGATCAGTTTAAGATCCCTATTCGTTATATCGGTGTAGGTGAAGGCATCGATGACTTGAGAACGTTTAAGAGCGATGACTTTATCGAGGCACTATTTAGCCAAGATGAAGAGCCAAAAAGTTAAAAGCAAAAAGCGCCCGATTAGTCGAGGCGCTTTTTCTCTATAAGGACAGAGCGCACACATTGTGTAGGTGTATATGATTAAATTTGAACAGGTGAGCAAAACTTATCCCGGAGGTCACAGAGCACTGGAAAAAGTGAGCTTTGAACTGGGTAAAGGTGAACTGGCGTTTTTGACTGGCCACAGTGGAGCTGGAAAAAGTACGTTGCTTAAGTTAATTAGTTTAATGGAGCGCCCTTCAGCAGGGAAAGTATCAATAAACGATGTTGACCTAAATAGTATCTCTAACCGTCAAGTCCCTTTTGTTCGCCGAGATATTGGCATTATATTTCAGAATCACCGACTGCTTGAGCGTTACAATGTATTTGATAATGTTGCCTTGCCACTTGTCATTGAAGGGACACATCGTAAGCATATTACTAAACGTGTTCATGCCGCGCTGGATAAAGTTGGCCTGTTAGATAAAGTAAAATGTCAGCCGAGCACATTATCGGGAGGTGAACAACAGCGAGTGGGTATTGCAAGAGCCATTGTTAATTCACCTCCACTCCTACTTGCTGATGAACCGACAGGAAACTTAGACCCAGAGTTATCAATGGAGATTTTAACGTTATTTGAAGACTTTAATCGCCATGGCACTTCAGTATTAATTGCGACCCATGATTTAGGGCTGATTGCACGCATGAAATATCGCAGTCTGACATTGGAGCACGGACGCATGTTACAAGACCCTTTAGCTGTTGATCCGTTAAGAGGTGACTTTATAGGAGATTCGTTATGAGTTTGCTATTTAAAGGGCGTGGTAATCAGGTAAATAGCCAGGATAAGTCGCTTTTTTTAAAATTATACTTCTTTGTTATTACGATATTCCGCCATGGTGTCCATAGCTTAGGTGAAATGTGGCGTACACCTATGGCATCAATCATGACAATACTGGTATTAGGCTTGAGCTTGACTTTGCCTACCACTTTGTATGTTGTCGTGAAAAACGTACAAAAAGTCAGTAGTGGCTTTCAAGAAGCGGCGGAGATTTCATTATTCGTTAAAGAAGGGATCACCGAGCAAGAAACGCAAACATTAGTAAAACGCTTGGCACTCTACCCCGAGGTAGACTCTGTCAGTTTTATTTCACGCTCTCAGGCGCTAGAAGAGTTTAAGCAGATCTCAGGGTTTGGCCAAGCGTTGGATTATTTAGAAGAGAACCCGTTGCCGAGCGTGGTACTGGTCACCCCAACTAAGCGTCATCGCGGTGCAGAAAGCGCACAGGTTCTGCTTGAAAAGCTACAAGATGAGCGTGAAGTGGAGTTTGGAAAGTTGGATATTGAGTGGCTTGAACGTTTAAATGCGTTACTAGGATTGTTGAAAGAGAGTGTATTTACCGTTGGGGTCTTATTGCTAAGTGCCGTTGTTTTGATAATTGGTAATACCATTCGTTTGTCAATTATGGACAAAAAAGAAGAGATACAGGTGCTGAAGCTCGTTGGTGCGACAAATACGTTTATTCACACACCTTTCTTATGGACTGGGATTTGGTATGGAATTGTCGGAGGCTTAGTTGCTTTTATATGTGTTGTGCTGATGCTCTGGTGGTTGGAGTCTGCAGTATCATTGGTTGTAGGTGTATATCAAAGTAGCTTTGTTTTAGAGGGGTTAAATCTATCTGAGCTGTTTTCCTTACTTTTATTGGCCATTTCTTTGGGCTTTATTGGATCTTACCTTTCAGTACAAAAATACATTCGTGAAATTGAACCGGAAAAGGTCTAATTTTACTTTTAGCAGACTGTGTTGGCACACGTCTGCTAACTCTTTCCTTGAATGATCGAGTCTGTTAAATTTTACAGTTGATAAAGTTCATAAAAATCAATATCTTATTTGTTCATCTATTGTTAATAATAAAAAGCTTGATTTTTAGGCTAGAAAAGTAGTAGATTGCAGTTAGCACTCTAAGGGTTAGAGTGCTAAAATAAACGAAAGAATTTATCACTGAGGTGAAAAATGAGTAAAGACACATATGCAATGGCATTAACAGTTGGACAGCAAAGCGCGAGTATTGAAGGATATTTGCAAGCTGTGAGTACTATCCCTATGCTGGACGCTGAAAAGGAACATAAGCTTGCAACTCGTCTTCATGAAAATGGCGATTTGGATGCCGCTAAGCAGCTCATCATGTCTCACCTCAGGTTTGTAGCACACATTGCTAAAAGTTACTCAGGCTATGGTTTACCACAAGCAGACCTTATTCAAGAAGGTAACATTGGCCTGATGAAAGCCGTTAAGCGCTTCAACCCAACAGTGGGTGTAAGATTGGTTTCATTTGCAGTGCACTGGATTAAAGCCGAAATTCATGAATATGTGCTTAAAAACTGGCGCATCGTTAAAGTTGCGACAACAAAAGCACAGCGCAAGTTATTTTTTAACCTGCGTAAGAATAAAAAGCGTCTAGGCTGGTTTAATCAAGAAGAAGTTAGCACCGTCGCTTCTGAGCTGGGTGTCAGCGAAAAAGAAGTCCGTGAAATGGAATCGCGTATGAGCGGCCAAGATATGGGCTTTGATCTAGGGTCTGACGAAGATGAAGGTACTCAAAGTGGTAACTTTTCACCCGTACAATATTTAGCTGATTCAAACAGTGATATTGCTGAAGTAATTGAAGAAGAGCAGTATCAGCAGCAGGCACAAAATCGCTTGTTGGCGGCAATGAAGACGTTAGATGAGCGTTCTCAAGATATTGTTGCAGCACGATGGTTGGCTGAAGATAAGGCAACATTGCAAGATTTAGCTGACAAATATAGTGTTTCCGCTGAACGTGTTCGCCAGCTTGAGAAATCAGCAATGAAAAAGCTGCAAGCTGCGATGAGCTAATAAGTTACTCAACGAAAATACAAATACCGCTCCAGAAATGGGGCGGTATTTTTTTGTGTCATAAAAAATTGAGCTTACAAGTGTACGCTTATTTGATTATAATGCATCGATCAAGTTTTAGGAGCGCTGAGTTTGTTAGCTTTATTACGAATTTTGGCTATGGCCATATTTATTATATCGAGTTGTATTTTTGGACTGGCACTGTGTATTGTAAGACCATTTCATCGCAACAATGTGCATGTTATCGCCTCTTGGTTTGGCTCAATGGCCAAGGTAATAGGTGTAGAGTTAGTAATAGAGAGAGCACCAGAAGTAGTTGATGTTGGCCCAGCGTTGTATGTTGCAAATCATCAAAATAACTATGATTTATTTACCTTACCTGCTGTGGTACCAAAAAACACGGTTAGTATGGGTAAAAAAAGTCTCAAGTGGATCCCATTTTTTGGTCAGCTTTATTGGTTATCTGGCAATATTTTAATTGATCGTTCTAATCGCTCTAAAGCTGTGAGTACATTGGATAAAGCGGTCGAGAAAATAAAGCAAAAAGGCTTATCACTGTGGATGTTTCCCGAAGGGACCCGCAGTTATGGACGTGGACTTTTGCCATTTAAAACAGGGGCTTTTCATGCCGCGAAGAATGCTCAAGTGCCTATTATTCCGGTTTGCATGAGTTCAACTAAAGATAAAATTAAACTTAATCGTTGGAACAATGGCAAAGTTTATATTTCGATGCTGGCGCCGATAAAGTTATCAGAGGATTGTTCTGCAAGAGAGCATGCGGTGAACATTCATGCTAAAATGGCGGATAAAATCGCACAATTAGATAAAGGTGAATAAAGCTGATGGAAAATTGGCAAGAGATCAGTGAAGACATTGTTGAGTCGCTTCTTGAAGATGGCTCTAATCCAGAAAAGCTTTATGAAGTTGAGCATCACTTTGTATGTGAAAACTTTGATAAGTTGGAAGAAGCCGCATTAGCTGCATTTAAACTGGGTTATGATGTTGAAGAACCAGCAGAGTTAGAGCTGGAAGACGGTGGTAAAATATGGGGCTTTGATATTGTTGTTGAAGCTGAATTAAATGCCGAAGTTATTCTGGAAGATGTGACTAAGTTGGTTGCAATTGCAGAGCAAACTGGTGTGGAATATGATGGTTGGGGTACCTACTTTCAAGACTGATTGAGTCAAGTAATCACCCCTCAGAAAGAAATGGACTTCTCTCTATTGATTTTTTCTAATCCTTTATTCTTGTATTTTGATCTTGTAGTAGACAATTTTGTCGTAACTATGCATATTATTGCGTTTGATTAAAAAAGCTTCTCCTAGGAACCATGCACGCAACAATTCCCATTAGTGAACTTGTACCAGGAATGTTTGTAGACAGTGTCCATAAACTAAAATCTGATGCAGATATTAAATTAAAGTCACGAGGGATGGTGCGCAATTCGGCGATAATCACGCAGCTCGAAGCTGATGGTGTTTTAGAGCTCAATATAGATATTACACAAAGCCAAGTCCCTGTACCTGAGCGTTTTATCAAGACGGATGCCGCAAATAGCACAATAACACAAAGCGCACAGGCAAAATCAGCATCCAGTACTGAAGCTCAAGATTCAGCAGTTGAGCAAGATACAGACGCGCAGTTAACTTCAGCGGGGGCAAGTGCGTTACCCACAGCAGAGGTCTTTTCTGCGGCATTGAATCAATTTGAAATGCAGAATAAAAAGCTGCAACTGATCTATGGCAATATTCTCGGCGGTGAAGCATTGCAGATGCACTTGGTCAATGACATCAGTAAAGAGATTGTATCTTCAGTGACCCAAAACAGTAATGTTATGGCGATTTTAACCCGCCTTAAAGATAAACGTGGTTTTAGTTGGCGACATATGATCAACTGTACAATCTTGATGACCATCTTTGCTAAATATTTGGGTTTGAAGCCTCATGTGGTGGAACAAATGGCTATGGCCGCGATGCTTCACGATATAGGGAGGAGCAAGGTCCCACAAAGTATTCAGGAGAAGACGACCCCGCTTAGTGACAATGAAACGCGCCATATGCAAAGGCATGTTGCTTACTCTGTGGCGATGGTCAAAGAGGAAAAGGGTATAACGCCTTTGATGATAGATATGATAGTGAATCATCACGAACGCCTTGACGGCAGTGGGTTTCCAAGAGGGCTTGAGCAAGATAAATTGAGTAAGGCTGCACGCGTTATGGCCATTGTAGATACCTATGCGACCTTAACAACGGATCAGCCTAGTATGAAAGCCATAGAGCCTGTGCATGCGCTGCGTTTTTTGCTTTCCAATAAAACGCAATTTGATGCCGTACTAGTGCAAAAATTCATTAAATGTATCGGTATACACCCTGTCGGCACCTTGGTTAAGCTGACCAACGACCGTTTAGGACTGGTTATGTCCGGCAATGAAGGCTCACCAACTTCACCAATTGTGCGTGTGTTTTATAATGTGAAACACATGCATCAAATTACACTAAAAGATATTGACTTGAGCGCCACAAACGACATTAAAATTGTGTCGAATGTAAGGCCGATAGATTATCAGATCAATTTATCCCGTCTGTTGCAAGAGAACTTGCTTGTTTAGCCTGCTTGCAGCGTTTTAGTCTCTGTACTTTAGCTGAGAGCAATGCACCTGCTAGGCAACTAGACATCAATACAATCCACAGCAAGGTGCCTTTTTCACTGTGTAGAGCGAGGCAACAGCAAGCTAATGCAAAGAGTGCGGCAATGATGGCACCTAACCAGTAATGGTTAACCGGATTGTCACACTGGCCTGCACGCTGACATGCACAGTAGTTTGCCTTACATAAACAGTACACGCTGACGCCTGAAAACAGCAGCGCTGCCATAATCAATAACACCATCATGATTATTCTCCTCACTTGAATGGCAAAGAGTATATGTGAAACTCGTTAATGGTTCAATGATATTGAGAATTAGTCTCATTTATATTTGTGGATTTGACTGTTTGATTTCTGGTCTGACTTGTTATTAAAAGTAATTAAAAGCTTTAATTTTGCGCTATTAGTGGGTTAAAAGTGTCAAAGTTGAAGATTTTTAATTCTGTTTTCTGTAGTGTGTCGAGCCATTAATTTTATTGCAGTTAGAATTAAAGAGGCAAGAATGAACAGAATTATGGTTGCACTGATAGGTGCTGGTGCAGTGATCACATCAACGCAGAGTTGGGCTGCTGCATTTCAGTTAGCTGAGCAAAATGTATCAGGTTTAGGCAGAGCGTACGCGGGTGAGGCCAGTGTTGCGGATGATGCATCTGTGGTTTCTCGCAACCCTGCATTGATGAATAAACTAGAGGGCACTCAGATAAGTGTGTCTGCTATGTATGTTAAACCTGATGTGAGTTTGCAGGGGACAAGTACTAACAATGGTGTACCCGTATCAGCATTGGATAATGACAGTATTGCACCGAGTGCGGTGGTACCGAGTGCATTCATCACGACCCAGATTAACGATAAATGGTCTATTGGGGGGGGGATGTATTCTCAATTTGGCTTGGCCACAGAGTTTGAAGATGACTATGTTGCGGGCCAAATTGCAGGTGAGACTGAAATTGTTACTATCAATACAGGTGTAGCTGCGTCATACCAAATCAATGAACAGTGGACTTTAGCGGTGGGGCTAAATCATGTATATGCTGACGCTAAAATTCTCAGAAACGTTGGTGTAAATACGCTTGGCGTCCCCAGTGACACTGAGGTTGTAAACTTAGAAGGTGATGATAGCGGTTTTGGTTGGAATGTGGGGGCCGTGTTTAACATTGACGAAGACAATCGCTTTGGTTTTCATTACCGAAGTGAAACGGACATTACATTTAAAGGTACTTTCAGTAATCAGTTACCGGCAGTCGCGCCTTTTAATGGCACCGCTGGTCAAGCTTTAGCTGGAAGTGTGGCTATCACATTACCTGCAATCGCTGAAGTATCTGGCTCGCATACACTTGATAAGCAAACAGCGCTACACTACAGCATTTTATGGACAGGTTGGAAAAGTTTCCAAACACTTGCAGCTAATGTAGAAAATATTGGCACTGTATTTACAAAGGATGAGAACTTCAGTAATTCACTGCGTTACTCAATTGGTGCTGATCATCAGTGGAGCGAAGCACTCAAGTTACGTGCCGGTTTTGCGTATGATGAGTCACCAGCAGATGAAAATCACATGTCTATTTCAATCCCTGATACAGATCGTATTTGGTACTCATTTGGCGCAGAATACCAGTTAACTGCGCAGTCAAGTTTAGATGTTGGTGTGAGTATCATTCGAGGTAAAACGCAGCGCTTTGTTGAAAAAGATAACTTTGGCAGCGAGTGGGGCTTTAAATCAAAAGGCCATGCTTCAGTATTCGGTTTGCAATACAACCATACACTTTAAAGCGCGACCAAGTGCAAGAAAAAGGGCTGCGATGGTGCAGCCCTTTTTGTTATAGCTTATCTTTTAGCTGATAAAGCAAAGCATGTGCTTGCTTTGGCGTTAGTTCATCAGGGTCAATAGACTCCAACAGCAGTTCTACTTCAGAAGGTTCAGCATTGAGTATTAAGCTCTGTTGTTGAGGTAGTGCTGTCGGCTGCACACCCTCTACGACGCTTTGGTGTTGCTCCAGCAAGGTCAGCTTTTGTTTGGCTAACTTGATAACCGCTTTTGGCACACCGGCAAGGCCAGCGACTTGCAAGCCAAAGCTTTTACTCGCCGCGCCATCAAGTACGGTATGTTTGAATGCAATGGTGTCATTGTGCTCAACTGCATCTAGATGCACATTAACAAGGCCTGATTGTTGCTCTGCCAGCTCAGTGAGTTCGAAGTAATGCGTTGCAAATAATGTCTTGGCAGAGATTTTATTCGCCAAGTAGTCAGCTGTTGCGTAGGCTAGTGATAGGCCATCGTATGTACTGGTGCCTCGACCAATTTCATCCATTAATACCAAAGACTGCTCAGTTGCGTTGTTGAGTATGGTGGCGGTTTCAGTCATTTCAACCATGAAGGTTGAGCGTCCAGAGGCAAGATCATCACTTGCGCCAATACGGGTAAAGATCCTATCAATTTGACCAATTTGCGCGTGGCTTGCAGGGACAAAACTACCAATATGTGCCATTAAAACAATCAGTGCGGTTTGGCGCATATAGGTTGATTTACCGCCCATATTTGGACCTGTGATCAGCAGCATTTTTCTGTCATTGCTCAAGTGCACTGGGTTTGCAATAAAGGGCTCACTACTGACTTGTTCTACCACAGGGTGGCGACCTGCTTGAATATTGATTTCATCGCTTGACGTGAGTTCTGGTTTACAATAATCCAGAGTCTGAGCACGCTCTGCTAATGTATTCAATACATCTAAGTCAGCCAGTGCTGCGGCCATTGTTTGCAGTTGCTCAAGATATGGTGCGATTAATTCAAATAATTGCTCATATAGCTGCTTTTCAAGCGCCAGCGCTTTGGATTGACTGCCCAGTACTTTATCTTCGTGTTCTTTTAACTCAGGTATGATATAGCGTTCATTATTTTTTAGTGTTTGGCGTCTAATGTACTCAGGTGGCGCAAGGTGCGCGTTGCCTTTGCTGATCTCAATATAAAAACCATGTACCTTATTGTAACCGATTTTTAAAGTACTGATACCAGTACGTTCGCGTTCACGTTCTTCCAGCTGCTCTAAAACGTCTGTTGCCCCTTCACTGAGTGCTCGCCATTCATCCAGCTCTGCATTGTAGCCTGTGGCAATAACGCCACCGTCTCTTATCAGTACTGGCGGGTTGTCGATGATTGCGCGCTCGAGTAAATCTTGTAAATGAGGAAGTTCTGGCGATTGCGCTTTGATTTGTTGGATACGCGCATCACCACTTTCATTTAATAGCTGGTGCAGTGGTGGTAGTGCTTGCAGTGCACTGCGAAGACGGGTTAAATCTCGTGGTCTTGCGTTACACAGCGCAAGCCTTGCAACGACGCGCTCAATATCGCCAATTTGACGCAGCGCATCATACAGCTCTAGGCCTAAATGCATGTCGAGTATGCTTGAGATAGCGTTTAGGCGCGCATTAAGCTCATGTCTGTCACGAACCGGTGTATGGATACGGCGCTTAAGTAAACGTGATCCCATAGGCGTCGCTGTTTTATCGAGTACTTGAGCAAGGGTGTTATCGATAGAACCAGATAAATTGACTGTGAGTTCAAGGTTTTTACGTGTTGCCGCATCTAAAATCACAGCGTGTTCATTTTTTTCTAAGGTAATGGCTCTGATATGTGGCAGTGCTGTACGCTGCGTATCTTTGACATATTGCATGACACACCCAGCTGCGATTAACCCTGTAGAGGCACCTTCGACACCAAACCCGATAAGGTCTTTGGTGCCAAATTGTTGGCAAAGCAAGTGCTTAGCTGTATCTAAGTCAAACTCCCAATCTGGGCGACGACGGCAGCCTTTGACTTGCTCAAGCACGATTAAATTTTGGAATGACTCAGGGTAGAGCAATTCAGCTGGTTGCAAGCGCTGTAACGTTGACATCAGTGCTTCATCAGTTGCCAGCTCTACAATATTAAAGCGTCCAGAGTTGATATCTAAATAGGCAACACCGTATTTGCTTTTGTCTTGCCATACAGCAGCAAGCAGGTTGTCTTGGCGCTCTTGTAATAGGGCTTCATCAGTGACGGTACCAGGTGTGACAATACGCACAACCTTGCGCTCAACGGGGCCTTTACTGGTGGCTGGGTCACCAACTTGCTCACAAATCGCAACCGACTCACCCATTTGCACCAACCGTGCAAGGTAGTTCTCTACGGCGTGATAGGGTACACCCGCCATTGGAATGGGATTACCACCCGCTTTGCCACGATGTGTTTGCGAAATGTCGAGTAGTTGTGCGGCGCGAATGGCATCATCGAAAAATAATTCGTAAAAATCACCCATACGGTAGAATAGCAGGATCTCTTGATGTTGGGCTTTGATCCTAAGATACTGCTGCATCATAGGTGTTTGTTGCTTTATAGTATGTTCAGAATAAAGATCTAATGACATGCTTCTACCTAAGGTTTTTTGTATGGAAATACACACTAAAATCGCCGCACTAGCGGCACAATTGGGCGCTATTCTAACGAATAAAAGCTTCGTGATCACTACCGCTGAGTCTTGTACTGGTGGTGGAATTAGTTATGCGCTCACAGATACGCCGGGAAGCTCTGCCTATATCGATCGTTGCTTTGTCACATACAGTAATGAGGCGAAGCATGAATTACTGGGCGTATCAGAGCAAACGCTTGCTCAATATGGCGCGGTCAGTGAGCAGACAGTGATTGAGATGGCCGCAGGAGCAAGAGTTGCGGGTAAAGCAGATATTGCGATATCGGTATCTGGTATTGCAGGGCCAAGTGGCGGCAGTAAAGAAAAACCTGTTGGTACTGTATGGTTTGCAATAGATATACAGGGAAATACACATACATTTATGCAAGTATTTCCTGAAGGGCGAGCGGAAGTTAGATTGCAAGCTATTGAATTTATTTTGGAAAAAATAATTTCTTTAATAAAACAGTAAAAGGCTCTTGATACTGTAATTCTATACAGTATACTTGTTCGCATTACGCTAGATTGGAGAAACAGATGAACGATAACAAACAAAAAGCATTAGATGCTGCATTGTCGCAAATTGAGCGTCAATTTGGTAAAGGATCAATCATGAAGCTGGGTGATAGCCAAGCTTTAGACATCGAGTCAGTGTCAACTGGTTCATTGGGACTGGATATTGCTTTGGGTATCGGTGGTCTGCCAACTGGTCGTATTGTAGAAATTTATGGTCCTGAGTCATCAGGTAAAACAACTCTAACGTTACAGACCATTGCACAAGCACAAAAAATGGGCAAAACTTGTGCGTTCGTAGATGCAGAGCACGCACTTGACCCAGTATATGCTGAAAAGCTAGGTGTAAATGTTGATGACTTATTAGTATCTCAACCTGACACTGGTGAGCAGGCGCTTGAGATCTGTGACATGCTCGTACGCTCAGGTGCTGTAGACGTTGTTGTTGTGGACTCGGTAGCTGCCTTAACACCTAAAGCGGAAATCGAAGGTGACATGGGTGACTCTCACGTTGGTCTTCAGGCGCGTTTGATGTCACAAGCACTACGTAAGTTAACGGGTAATATCAAACGTTCAAATACACTATGTATCTTCATTAACCAAATTCGTATGAAAATTGGTGTAATGTTTGGTAACCCTGAAACAACTACTGGTGGTAACGCGCTTAAGTTCTATTCATCAGTACGTTTAGATATCCGTCGTATCGGCTCTGTGAAAGAGGGTGATGAGGTCGTTGGTAACGAAACACGCGTTAAGGTTGTTAAAAACAAGGTTGCACCTCCATTTAAGCAAGCGGAATTCATCATCATGTATGGTGAAGGGTCATCTAAGCAGGGTGAGCTAATTGACTTAGGTGTTAAGCACAAACTAGTCGACAAAGCTGGTGCTTGGTTCAGCTACAATGGCAATAAGATTGGTCAAGGTAAAGCGAACTCAATCAAGTTCTTGAAAGAAAACGTGGCAATTGCTGACGAGATTGAAGGCAAGCTACGTGAAATGTTATTACTTCAAGCAACCATTAAAGATGAAGAAGGCGAAGATAAAGGCCTTGCAGAGGTAGAAGACAAGCTATAACTCTTCTCATCTAGCGAATAATCTAGAGTAAAAAGCCGCTTACACAGCGGCTTTTTTAATTCTTATATTCCGATAAAAAGCATGAATTCAATTTTTGGTTAGGTGTTTTATACCGCGCCATCAAAATCAAACTGACGCCAAGACTCATAAACGAATACTGATACTGCGTTAGATAAGTTCATACTGCGGCTATCTGGTTTCATTGGAATTCTTAGTCTTTGCTCTTCTGGTAGAGAAAAAATAATTTCCTCGGGCAGACCACGCGTTTCTGGTCCAAACAACAATGTATCACCGGCTTGGTATTTTGGTGCATGGTGATAAGCTTTGCCTTTGGTTGTGCATGCAAATACACGTTTAGGCTTGCGCTGTTCTAAATATGCTTCGTAAGACGGGTAACGCTTAACTTCACTGAATTCATGGTAATCCAGTCCTGCACGCCTTACACGTTTGTCATCCCAGTCAAATCCCAGTGGCTCAATCAAGTGTAATGAATAGCCTGTGTTGGCACATAAACGGATAATGTTGCCCGTATTTGGTGGGATCTCAGGTTGATATAAAACGATGTCTAACATGATTAACCTCTAACTCAATTTGAGCGCAGTATAGCTTATTGGGCGTTGTGCAACTAGACAATATGAATAGGTTCTCGGGCCGTGATAAGTTTTTTAATTAATTCTTGTCTTGTAGAGCAGTCTATTTAAATATTGATTATGTCAGTTAGGTAGGTAAATATCTGACACTGAAATAGGGTAGATACCTGTTTTTTGACACAAAGTTTCTACCTATTGGCTGAACTGTCGTATGATGAGAAGGTAGTCACCTGCGTTATTAAGGGGGAAGAGTGGCGCGAGATTATGACGCATTAGTGCGTTTTTCAAGTATTTTCACCATCATAATGGCTGGTGTGATGATCGCTGCAAAGGCTTGGGCGTGGCTTTCATCGGGTAGTGCCGCCATGTTGGGCTCATTAACTGACTCCATGTTGGACGTGACCGCTTCACTGATGAGCTTTTTTGTATTGAGTTATGCGCTTCGCCCTGCGGATGATGACCATAGATTTGGCCACGGAAAAGCAGAGGCATTGGCGGGGCTTGGTCAAGCCGCGTTTATTTCTGGTTCTGCGTGTTTACTCGCTTTTCATGGTATTGAGCGTTTGTTTAACCCGGTAGAAATCAATCAAAGTTTGCTTGGTGTTTGGGTGAGTATATTTGCAATTATTTGCACTTTATTGGTTGTTGCAGTTCAACACCAAGTTGTGAAGCGCACGCAGTCTTTGGCCATTAAAGCAGATTCAATGCATTATAAGGGTGATATATTGCTCAATATTGCAGTGCTCATTGCTATGATGTTGAGCCACTACAGTATTGGTTGGGCAGATCCGGTATTTGCCATTGGCGTTGCATTATACCTACTTTATAACTGTTGGGGCATTGCTCGAGAAAGTGCTGATCACTTGATGGATAAAGAGTTACCAGAAGAAGAAAAAGCTGAAATAGTAGCGATTGCTACCTCGCACGCAGCAGTATATGGCGTGCATAATTTAAGAACACGTCAAGGTGGTAAAATCAAGTTTGTACAACTGCATCTAGAACTGGATGACGATATGCCCTTGATGGAGGCACATCAAATTGCAGATGACGTTGTTGCAAGGATCCAAGCCAACAGTGAAGGAGAAATCGATGTCCTTGTGCATCAAGATCCTGTTTCTTTAAGTGTCACTGAGTCTGCAAATTCGTAGCATTGCGTCAGCACGGCACGTCTAATTGTGTCTTCTTCACAAAGCAGTTCATGTTTGCCTGCGTAGCTTTTTATCTTACAAAGCGTTTGCTGTGATGCAAACTCGAAGTGCGCTTGGCTATTGACGATACTGTCATGCTCGGCGCTAGCGATGCTGATTGGCAGTGAAATAGGCTGCCTTTTTTTACTGGTTTCAGAAAGGGCTGCATTTAGCCAGCCAAAACTCACACCGCCAAGTTGCAGCTCACTGTGTTGTTCATATTGTGCTCTGAATGCTTGATATCGTTCATCACACCCAGTGAGTTCATTCTCTTCAAATGGTTTAGGCTGATAGGGCTGCTGGCCTATTGCAAAGTCCTTTGCTTTACCCAGCATGCAAGCGGCTTTTGCCACCCATTTAGCAAACCAAATTGGGTAGGGGGCTGTGTGTATCTCAAACATTGGTGCGCTGAGAAATACCCCTTTAGCGTCTGTATTTGGTGTCTTTTCGAGATAATGACGCACGATAGCACCACCCATTGAGTGGGCTAAAAAAAGCCATTTATCAGTGTGAGGCGTAACTTGCTCTGCGATAATGAGGCTAAGTACGTCGCTGTATTGTTTAAAGCAATGAATATGGCCAATTTGCCTATTAGCTAATAGGCGATCAGAGTAGCCCTGTCCAAGATGATCAAAGGTCACAACACCAATATTGTTTTGAGCTAGCTCCCAAAGGAGCTCCCTATATTTATATGCGCTTTCTATCCTGCCATTAACCAGCACAAGTGTGTACTTTGCTTGTGCTGGGATATGACGAAAGTAAAACACATGACCAAATTGTGTGCTGATATGGCCTTTCGTACCAGTTTGCCAATGTTGCTCTATCGCTGGCTGGTTATCATTAAGGGATGCACTGTGACTATAAAACATTAAGGTTGTTGTAATGGGATCGTTAAGGTCACATGCAGACCTTGCTGATTTTCAAATTCGATGTGGCCATGATGCACTTTTATCGCGTGTTGTGCAATCGCCAAGCCAAGGCCAAACCCGCCTGCGCTATCATTTTGCGGTGTCCTTGATTGGGAGGCTCGATAAAATGGAATACATAGCTTATCTAGCATGTCATCGCTGACACCAGGGCCATCATCGGATACCTTGATGATCAATGTTTGATTTGAGGTCATGCAAGTGACGGTGATTTGATTGTTGGCATATTTAAGTGCATTTCTAACAATGTTTTCAATTGCTCTGCTGAGTAAGATTTCATCCCCATCAATCATGGCATCCGGCAGTTCATTAGTACTTAAGGTCTTTTTTAGCTGCTGGCATTCAAAGTCCGCATCATTGATAACAGGCGCGAGCAAATCAATAATTGATATAGGGTGTGGTGCGAAGTGATTGATACCAGACTCCAATTTGGAGAGCTGTAAAATATCACTGAGCATATGTTCAAGGAGCTGAGACTCTTTTTCGATCCTCTGTAAGTAGCTATCTAGATCACCACTGGCTTTGCTGGATGCGATGCCTGTGGCCATCTGCAAACGGGTAAGAGGAGAGCGCAACTCATGAGAGATATCGGCAATTAGGCGTTTTTGGCTAAGTACTTGGGACTCTAATTGCGAGGCCATCAAATCAAAGTCTTTTCCTAATTGCCCAAGCTCGTCTTGGCGGTGTATATCTACGTTAGCGCGTGTATTAAGCTCTCCACGGGCAAGTTTGGCTGCGGCCGTTTGTAGTTGCTTAATTGGCTTAAGCAGTCCTCTGGCAAACCAGTAACTTAGACACATACTGGCAAATAAAATGATGGCGAGCTTTAACCACTGTGGCATCAGTCTAACTTTAAGAAACAAGTCGCCTTCTCGGTTATCCAAAATCATAAACAACTGAAAGTCATTATCGCGAATACGCACTTTTAAAGGACCATATGCGCGAAATTTATCGGTATTAATGGCTTTGGGCTCTCCGTCTAATGCAAAATTTAAAAGCGCTAAATCATAGTTATAAAGCTCAGGGTTACTGACTAAGCTTTTTTCTGATTCTACATGTTTGAGGTAGACCTTTGCGCGTTTACCATGCCTGCGATTTGAAATAATGTGTTCAATGGACTTTTCAGGTAAGCGCTCAGCGTGGCGTTCAATTGATCTTTGCAAGTGAAATAAGTTTTTGAGCATTGGAGGGGAAATGTCTTTAGTGGCCAATGTATCAGGCTGTAACAAGCTCACACTAATCAACAGAGATAAAGTACACAAGATGGTTAACCAGAACCAAAAGAACACTTTGATTGCTAAAAACTTCTTCATATTATGCCGTTAGGAAAATATATCCTGACCCTCGTAATGTTTTAATAAACGTATGTTCACTGTGTGTCGCTAATTTTTTTCTAACATTACTGACATGCATATCAACGGAACGGTCGTAAGCGACTAAAGGACGTCCTAATACACTTTGACATAGGGTTTGTTTACTGACGATTTCACCTGCTGATTTCATGAGCTGATATAGCACTTCATATTCTGTGCCTGTTAAAGGGATTTCATGATTGTTCAGACTCGCACTTCTCGACGCTATATCGAGTACTAGACCATTGAACTCAAGTTGTAGGGACGTGTTGTGTTGATTGAGATGGGCGACTCTGCGCGTGATGGCTTTGATCCGTGCAAGCAATTCCCGGTGATTGAAAGGTTTAGGAATGTAGTCATCAGCGCCTAACTCTAGTCCAAATATTCTGTCAAAGTCATCCCCTTTCGCAGTAAGCATAATCACGGGGGTCATCTTTTCAAGTCGCAATGACTTTAATACTTCAAAGCCATCTTTTTTGGGCATCATTACGTCTAGCAAGATGACACCATATGTGTTCATGAGTGCGCTATTTAAGCCTTGTTCACCATCAAATTTACACTCGACATTAAATTGCTCTGTCTCTAGGTATTCTGTCAGTAATTCGCAAAGTGACTGGTCATCGTCGATGATAAGAATTGACGTACTCATGATGACTTCTTTTTCAGTTATCTCGTGTGGTTATTGTACTTAACTATAAGGGGCTTCGAATCGAATTTACACTTCTTTACGCTAAAACACGCTGAACTTATGACTGG